>NZ_JBSFYW010000046.1:0-74733 GCF_053599975.1 Streptomyces sp. NPDC005141
GGCGCCCGCAGCGCCGTGTGCAGCACCGCACGGTCCTCGGTCACGTTGATCTTCTCGCCCCGGAACATCGCGTCCCGCAACCCGAACACATCGGTCGCCGCGGCCAGCTCGCGCAGCAGCCGCAGCGTCTCGTCGGTGACCAGGTGCTTGGAGTAGTCGACGTGCAGATCGCCGACCTGGAGCGTGTACCCGGAGCCGCGCCCGGGATCGGCCGCGAACAGGTCGCGCAGATGGGTGTCCGCGAGCTCCTCGCGGTGCTCGGCCAGAGCGGTCCACTCGGGCGTGTGGTTGAGCCGGGTACGGCTTTCTGCGTTCATCTCGGACTTCCGCCTTCTTTCCTGCCTGTGCTGCTGCGTACCTTGCCCCGCTGCCGGTCCCAACCTAATTGATCAGGGCTGGACGTGAGCTGTCGTAGCGCCGTCCCCCGGCTCAACAACAGATACGTCCCGCTGGACCGCAGGTATCAGCACGAAGACGGCGAGGGCGAAGGGCAGGGCCGCGAACGGTGCCGGTCCGTGCAGCCCGCAGGCCGCCGGACCGTGCCGCCCAGCAGGGCACCGAGCGGGGCGCCCCCGGTCGAGGCCGTACGGAACGCCGGGCTGACGCGCCCCACCATGGATTCCGGGCTGCGCTGCTGCATCAGCGTGACCCGGTCGAGGTTCCTCACCCTGTTCATCGGGCCGAGCAGCAGCACGGCCGCGGCCGGCGCACCGAGGTGGCGGACGGTTCCCCCGACGATCAACGAGGACGTGGCGCGTCACCTGCGGGACCAGGGTGGCGATGGGCGCGCCCATGCCGATGCCGCACAGCAGCGTGGCCGTGCACCTCGCCCGCGGCTCCCGGTCGCTCCACAGGGCGCGCAGCCCTCCCCCACTTCCGTGCGGAGGGGTGCTCCCGCCCGGACGCGGCACACGCTCCGGCCCCGGCGCGCAGGAAGGACCACCAGCGCGGCGGCCGGCAGACAGGAGCCCGGGTCGGCCGCGAACGGCGCGGCGCAAAGCCCGGGCGCGGCGCTGGCATCCGGGCGCGGCGGCTCCGGCGACGCGGCGTTGCCCCGTTCGCGAAGCGGCCGCTCAAGCGCCGTGAAACTGCTCCGGCCAGGCACCTGTGGATGCCCGGCCGGTTCTCAACTTCTAGATTTCGCCCCGCAGTTTGGCGAGCGCCTCGGCGAGGATCGCCTCACCGTCCGCGTCGCTGCGCCGCTCCCGCACGTACGCGAGGTGCGTCTTGTAGGGCTCGGTGCGCGGCGGGTCCGGCGGGTTGTCCCGGTCCTGTCCGGCGGGGAAGCCGCAGCGCGGGCAGTCCCAGGTGTCGGGGACCTGCGCGTCGCTGGCGAAGCTGGGCTGCGTCTCGTGCCCGTTGGAGCACCAGAAGGAGATGCGCAGCCGCGGCGCGGACTCGCCGCGCTCGGCCTCACCCATCGGCCCCGCCCCGACCCGGCTTCCTCGGATCGCGTTGCCACTTGCCACGGTCGTAACTCCCTGCGTGATGGTGCCGCGAAGCGAGTCGGCGTGACGCTTCGCTGCGAGCCGCCTCAGTCTACGTAAGGCCCAACGCGCGTCCAGTGATTGGAGTTACATCCCCACCCCTAGACGCAAGCCCCATGATAGGCCGCGCCTGAGGGCGCGTACCGGACATGGGGCCTTACGTGCGGAATGTGCTTGCGTAATGTGCAGTTGTGCTGCCGTACCGATGCAGGGCGGTGATCAGTTGTTGATCTTCATCAAAACGCCGAGCACGACGATGCACGCGAACCAGAGCAGACCGATCATCAGGGTGATGCGGTCGAGGTTGCGCTCGGCGACCGAGGAGCCGCCGACGGAGGACTGCATGCCGCCACCGAACATGTCGGACAGGCCGCCGCCCTTTCCCTTGTGCATCAGCACCAGCAGCATCAGCAGCAGGCTGAAGACGATCAGGGCGATCGAGAACCCCAAAACCACGGCTGGACCAACTTCCTCGGAACTTGATGGACGACGGGGGCCCGGCGCAACGGCACCAGACCCCCGCAAGGGTACGACGAATCGCCGCTACCGCATACTTACTGGTCGCGGAACCGGACGATCTTGACGAACTCGTCGGCGTCGAGCGACGCGCCACCGACCAGAGCGCCGTCGATGTCGGGCTTCGCCATGATCTCGGCGACGTTTCCGGACTTCACCGAGCCGCCGTACTGGATGCGGACCTGGTCGGCCAGCTCCTGGGAGTACAGCTCGGCCAGCTTGGCGCGGATCGCGGCGCAGACCTCCTGCGCGTCGTCGGAGCCGCAGACCTTGCCGGTGCCGATGGCCCAGACGGGCTCGTACGCGATCACGACGGTCTCGGCCTGCTCGGCCGGGATGTCCTTGAGACCACCCTCGACCTGCGTGAGCGTGTGCGCGACGTGGTTGCCCACCTCGCGGACGTCCAGTTCCTCGCCGACGCACAGGATCGGGGTCAGACCGTGCTTGTAGGCGGCCTTGACCTTGGCATTCACGATCTCGTCGGTCTCGTTGTGGTACTGGCGGCGCTCGGAGTGGCCGACGGCCACGAACGTGCACTTCAGCTTGGCCAGCATCGAGCCGGAGATCTCGCCGGTGTAGGCACCGGAGTCCTGCGCCGAGAGGTCCTGGGCACCGTACTTGATCTTGAGCTTGTCGCCGTCGACCAGGGTCTGCACGGAGCGCAGGTCGGTGAAGGGCGGCAGGACGGCGACCTCGCAGGCCTCGTAATCCTTGTCCGCCAGGGCGAAGGCGAGTTTCTGGACGTGCGCGATGGCCTCGAGGTGGTTGAGGTTCATCTTCCAGTTGCCCGCCATCAGCGGCGTGCGCGTGCTCATCTAGGTCAGTCCTCCAGTGCGGCGAGGCCGGGGAGCGTCTTGCCCTCGAGGTATTCGAGGGAGGCGCCACCACCGGTCGAGATGTGGCCGAATGCCGTCTCGTCGAAGCCCAGGATGCGCACGGCGGCGGCGGAGTCGCCACCACCGACGACCGTGAAGGCCTCGGAGTCGAGAAGGGCCTGGGCGACCGCCTTGGTGCCCTCGGCATAGTCGGGGTGTTCGAAGACGCCCATCGGACCGTTCCAGAAAACGGTGGCGGCGTCGGCGAGCTTCGAGGCATACAGCTTGCGGGTCTCGGGACCGATGTCCAGACCCATCCGGTCGGCCGGGATCGCGTCCGCGGCGACAGTCGTGGAGTTTCCCGGGGCCTTGGTCTTCAGGTCCGGGAACTCGGCGGCGACCACCAGATCGACGGGGAGGAGCAGCTCGACGCCGTCCTTCTCCGCGCGCTCGATGTACTCCTTGACCGCCGGGAGCTGGTCCTCCTGCAGCAGGGAGGCGCCGACCTCGTAGCCCTTGGCCTTGAGGAAGGTGAACACCATGCCGCCGCCGATGAGCAGCTTGTCGGCCTTGCCGAGCAGCTGGTCGATGACGGCGAGCTTGTCGGAGACCTTGGAGCCGCCGAGCGCGACGGCGTAGGGCCGCCGGACGTCCTCGGTGAGCTTCTTCAGGACGCCGACCTCGGTGGCGATGAGGTAGCCGGCGTAGTGCGGCAGACGGGCCGGGAGGTCGTACACCGAGGCGTGCTTGCGGTGCACGGCTCCGAAGCCGTCGCCCACGTAGACATCGGCCAGGGCCGCGAGGCGGTCGGCGAACTCGCCGCGCTCGGCGTCGTCCTTGGACGTCTCGCCGGCGTTGAAGCGGAGGTTCTCGATGACCGCGACCTGACCGGGCTCCAGGCCGTTCACCGCGTCGTGGGCGGCGGGGCCGACCGTGTCCTGCGCGAACGCGACCGGCGCGCCGAGCAGTTCACCGAGACGCTCGGCGGGCTGGAGCAGGGAGAAGGCCGGGTCCGGGGCGCCCTTGGGGCGGCCCAGGTGCGAGGCGACGATCACCTTGGCGCCCGCCTCGGCCAGGGCCTTGACGGTGGGCAGGACGGCGCGGATGCGGCCGTCGTCGGTGATGAGGCCGTCGGCCAGCGGGACGTTGAGGTCGGCGCGGACGAAGACCCGCTTGCCGTCCACGCCTTCGGCGAGAAGCTCGTCGATCGTCTTCATAAAGGGACTCCTAGGGAAGGCTCTTCAGATCCGAGAGGGCTGATCGATCACTACGTAGCACAGGGCCCGGACAGCGCGGCGTCGCGCTGCCCGAGCCCTGGCTCACATCGAGGTGCCTGCTCTGGGAATTAGAGCTGGCCGCCGACGAAGACCGTGAGGTCGACGAGGCGGTTGGAGTAGCCCCACTCGTTGTCGTACCAGCCGAGGATCTTCACCGTGTTGCCCTCCTGGACCATGGTCAGGGAGGAGTCGAAGGTGCAGGAGGCCGGGTCGCCGACGATGTCCGAGGAGACGATCGGGTCCTCGGTGTACGTCAGGAAGCCCTTGAGGTCGCCGTCCTCGGAGGCCTTCTTGAACGCGGCGTTGACCTCGTCCTTGGTGACCTCGCGCTGCAGCGTCACGACCAGGTCGGTGGCCGAACCGGTCGGGACCGGGACGCGCATAGCGATGCCGTCCAGCTTGCCCTTGAGCTGCGGGAGGACCAGGGCGGTGGCCTTCGCGGCACCGGTCGTGGTCGGGATGATGTTCTCGGCGGCGGCACGGGCGCGGCGCAGGTCCGAGTGCGGGAAGTCCAGGATGCGCTGGTCGTTCGTGTACGCGTGAACCGTCGTCATCAGGCCCTTGACGATGCCGAAGTTCTCGTCGAGAACCTTGGCCATCGGCGCCACACAGTTGGTGGTGCAGGAGGCGTTGGAGATGATGTTGTGGTTCGCCGGGTCGTACTTGTCCTGGTTGACGCCCATCACGATCGTGATGTCCTCGTCCTTGGCCGGAGCCGAGATGAGGACCTTCTTGGCGCCGCCGGCGATGTGCTTCTCGGCGTCGGCCTTCTTCGTGAAGATGCCGGTCGACTCGATGACGATGTCGACGCCCAGCTCGCCCCACGGGATGTCCGCGGGGTTGCGCTCGGACAGGACCTTGATGGTGTGACCGTCGACGGTGATCGTGTCGGCGGTGTGCGTCACCTCGGCCTTGAGGCGGCCCAGGATGGTGTCGTACTTCAGCAGGTGGGCGGTGGTCGCGGTGTCACCCAGGTCGTTGACAGCCACGATCTCGATGTCAGCACCCTGCTCCAGCAGCGCGCGGAAGTAGTTACGACCGATGCGGCCAAAGCCGTTGATGCCTACGCGGATCGTCACGAACCGATCTCCTCGTTAGGTACGCCGACTCAGATGTCGGCGAGTTGTATGGGATGTCCCCGACCGCCTCCGACCCTACCTCCCTGGAGGCCCCGGAGTGACATCGAGTAGGGCCATACACGGCAGGGCGATCCGTACCCGCCAGTAGGGGTACGGATCACCCGTGCTGTTCATGCGATTGTCACTGCCAGTCAGCTGTCCAGCGCCGAGAGCGCCTTCCCGATGAGGGCCGCGCGGTCGGCTGCCGCGGTGACGTGTTCCAGGCCGAAGCCCAGCAGTACGGAGTCGTCGGTGGTGACCGCTCCGTACGTCTTGAAGAGCTCTCCCGTGCGTGCCCAGTTCCGCAGAACGGCCGGGCTGCCCGCGGGAGGAGCGGCGACGCTCCAGGCCCCGAGCGACGACTCGAAGCCCTCCGTCTCGGTTGCGGTGCCGCCGACGACGAGGGAGGCGTTGTCGACGAGGAGGCCGTGGCCGCCCGCGCTCGGGTCACTGATGTAGCTGAACGAGAGCTCGATCGACTTGCCGGCGTACGCGCTCAGGTCGAACTCGACCTGCTGCCACCCGCTGGAGGCCCCGGTGAGGCTGTTCCACGAGCCGCTGGTGCCGGTGCCGGTGCAACCGGCCGCGCCCACGGTCAGGTAGTGCTTGATCCACGGGTGCTCCCGGGCGAGGAACCCGGCCTCGCACTCGGTGGGAACGGTGGCCGAGGTGGCACCGCCCGCCTCGGGAAGCGTGGTCCAGTCGTCGGCGCCGGTCGTGTGGACCTCGACGACCGCGTGGTCGTAGCCGGGCTCGGTGTCCCACAGGATCTGGGACCGGAGCGTCGGCTTGTCGGCCGCGCCGACCCCGGTGAGGTCGACGGTGCGGGTGAGTCGCTTGTAGGCGTCGTCGGTGTGCACCGCGGCGGCCATGTACGAGCCCGCGTACGGCCCGTACGGGTTGACGGTCCCGGTGAACTGGCCCCCTCCCGCACTGGAGGCGAACTGCGGGTACTGCGCGGTGGCCAGCGAGTCCGAGGTGACGCCGTAGGTGCCTGCCGCGTTCAGCGGGTTGCCGGGCGCGGCGCCGAGCGCTCCCGTGGCGCCGCCGAGCTTCCCCGAGCCGGTGAAGCCGCTGGCGCCGGGCGTGGACGTACGGGAGTAGGCGCCCAGGTAGTACTGACTGAAGTCGTTCGAGAGGGTGCCGCCCCCGAGGTCGACGCTGCCGCCGGCCAGCTCGCCCGCCTCGACCAGCTTGCCGCCCTCGTTGAGGAAGGCCCGCAGCTGGAGCTGGGTGGCGTTGCCCGGCCGCAGGGCGCCCGTGTAGTGGACGACGGTCCCGAAGTGGCCGAGGACGGCGAGCGCGTCCGGGGCGCCCTGGGTGGCGACGTCCCAGACGAGGGCCTTCTTGCCATTGGCCTTCAGCGCGTCGACGTACGTCTGCGCCTGTGTGGCGGCCGCGCCCTCCTCGGCGACCACGAGCACGCCGGCCCGCGGCCGTTCGGCCACGGTGTAGGTGAAGTGCGGTCCGCTGGTGGGCTTTCCGCTCCTGGTCTCGCCGGTGAACCAGACCTCGACCTTGTCGCCGGGGTCGCCGTCCTTGACCTTGGCGCGGTACTCGTCGAAGTAGAGGTTGTCCGCGCCGCCGTAGGTCTCGCCGCCCCGCCAGGGCCTGAGCGCCCTGTCGCGCGTACGGCCGCCGTTGACGCGGTACTTGAGCTCCTTGTCGCGTACGGACCTGCGGACGACGACGGAGACCTCCTGGTCGGCTCCGCGGGAGTACGAGGTGGAGAAGGTGGCGGGGGTGAAGTCGGGGGCGTCGATGCCGACCGAGGAGGACGGCTGGTCGGGGTGGGCCGCGGTCTCCGCGACGGAGAGCGCGAACGGGACGTTCTTCTCGAACTCCTGCTTGATCAGCTTCTCGTCGTCCGGGAAGGTGAAGACGGAGGCGCAGTCCGCCGCGTTCCAGGCGTCGTTCGGGTCGAGATCCGACACGGTCTGGCAGGTCGACATCTCAGGGGTGAACATCGCCGTGCCATTGACGTTGCCCGCGTGGCCGTCCGCCTCGCCGTTGGTGGTGTAGAGCTCCGAGGAGACCTGGGGGTGGTAGCCCGGGACCGCCGAGTTCTCGGGGGTTCCGGCGAGCGCCTTGTAGAGCACGTCGTCCGGGGTCGGCGTCGCCACCTGCCAGCCCACTCCGTAGAGCAGCAGTTCCGCGGCGGAGTGGTAGTTGATGCCGTACGTGAAGCCGACGCGCTTCTCGAAGGCGTCCAGGGCCTTGGTCTCCGGCTCGGAGGCCGGACCCGTGCCGCGGTAGGTCTCACTCGTGGGGTTCGGTGACGAACCCTCGTCGTCGTAGCCCCACTTGTAGGCGAAGTTCCGGTTGAGGTCGACGCCGTCACCGGTGGAGATGACGCCGTCGCCGTTGACGTCCCGCAGGTTCTTGCGCCACTGACGGGTGTCCTCGCCCTGGAACGTGTAGTCGTAGCCGTCGGGGTTGGCGGACAGGACGAACCACAGCTCGGTGGAGTCGACGATCTTCTTGACGCGCTTGTCGGTCGCGTAGTTGTCCAGGTAGTAGTGCATCAGCCGCCGCGTCATCTCGGGCGTGATCCACTCGCGCGCGTGCTGGTTGGACATGTACAGCACCGACGGCTTGGAGCCGTCCTTGGTCTTCTTCGCGCCCTTGGTCAGTTTGAGCGCGAGGATGTCCTGGCCGTTCACGGTCTTGCCGATGGAGACGACCTTGGTCAGGCCGGGGTTGGCCTGACCCGTCCTGATGATCTCCTCCTGGAGGTTGCCCTTCCCGCTGTACGGGCGGAACACCCCCTGGGCGGCGTCCGCGACCCGGTTCTCCGCCCTGGCGGAGAGCGTGTGCTCGGTGAGGTCGACGCCCTGCTTCTCCAGCTTCCGGGCCTGCTTGTCCGTGACGTAGACCTCGACGGTGCTCCTGCCGTTCTTCCAGGTCGCGTCGCCGAGTTCGTGACCGTCCTGGCCGGCCGCGAGCAGCAGGGGTACCTGCTGCTTCGTGACCTCTGCGCGGAACACCTTCACGGCGTTCGCGTCGGGCTTGGGTGAACTGTCGTTCTGCGCCTGGGCGATCGGCGCCATGGCCGCACCGCCCAGCAGGAGCGCGCCGGTAGCGAGGATCGCGCTCGCTCTTCGTCTCATGAGCCCCCCTTGCACTGGTCCGCCACAGCAGCGAACAGATGCCAGGCTCATGACACTTCATGGTCAAGTCAAGGGTGCCTCACCGATGGACCGACGCCGGTGCCGACCACCCAAGTGGGCGTCGGCACCGGCATATTGAGCTTCCGTCAGGTCGCCCCGCACGTCACGCACGTCGTACCGCGGGGTCCGGGTCAGCCCGCGAGGTTGTCCGCCATCTCGTCGGACAGGTTCGACTCCGTCCCGGGGATGCCGAGGTCCTGCGCCCGCTTGTCGGCCATCGCCAGCAGCCGGCGGATACGGCCCGCGACGGCGTCCTTGGTCAGCGGCGGGTCGGCGAGGGCGCCGAGCTCCTCCAGGGAGGCCTGCTTGTGCTCCATGCGCAGCCGTCCGGCGGCGGCCAGATGCTCCGGCACCTCGTCGGCGAGGATCTCCAGGGCGCGCTGGACACGGGCCCCGGCGGCGACGGCGGCGCGCGCCGAGCGGCGCAGGTTGGCGTCGTCGAAGTTGGCGAGCCGGTTCGCCGTGGCGCGGACCTCGCGGCGCATCCGCCGCTCCTCCCAGGCCAGCACCGACTCGTGCGCGCCGAGACGGGTCAGCAGGGCGCCGATCGCGTCCCCGTCGCGCACGACCACGCGGTCCACCCCGCGCACCTCGCGGGCCTTCGCCGCGATCGACAGCCGGCGGGCGGCGCCGACCAGCGCGAGCGCGGCCTCCGGTCCCGGGCAGGTCACCTCCAGGGACGAGGAGCGGCCGGGCTCGGTGAGCGAGCCGTGGGCCAGGAACGCCCCGCGCCAGGCCGCCTCGGCGTCGCAGGTGGCCCCCGAGACCACCTGCGGCGGCAGCCCGCGGATCGGGCGGCCCCGGCCGTCCACGAGCCCGGTCTGGCGGGCCAGCTGGTCACCGCCCGCGACGACCCGCACGACGTAGCGCGAACCCCGGCGCAGTCCGCCGGGCGCCATCACGATCAGTTCGGAGCTGTGGCCGAAGATCTCCAGAATGTCCCGCTTGAGTCGGCGCGCCGCCATCGCGGTGTCCAGCTCCGCCTCGATCACGATGCGGCCGCTCACCAGGTGAAGGCCGCCCGCGAACCGCAGAATGGCGGAGACCTCCGCCTTCCTGCAGCACGTCCGGGTGACGGGGAGCCGGGAAATCTCATCCTTCACCGCTGCCGTCATCGCCATGGGCCGATCCTTCCATGCATCCGAAAAATACGGTCGTACGCGGCGGCCAACAGCTCCGGGTCGTGCCGCGGAGATCCGTCGGTCCGGGCCACCGGCGCCAGCTCGACCGCGGCGCCGAACCGTTTGGCGGCGTCGACGAGAGAGTCGCGGTCGGGCACGGCGGCCACGTCGGCCAGCACCACGTCCAGGGCGAGTTTAGGGGCGTGTCGTCCCAAAACCTCCAAATGACGCTGCGGGGAGAAGCCTTCGGTTTCTCCGGGCTGCGGGGCGAGGTTAAGGGAGAGTACCCGGCGCGCCTTCGTCTGGATGAGGGCGTCCAGGAGTTCGGGCACCAGGAGATGCGGGATCACCGAGGAGAACCAGGAGCCGGGGCCGAGGACCACCCAGTCCGCGTCGAGGACCGCGGCCACGGCCTCGGGCACGGCCGGCGGATCGCGCGGTACGACGTGCACGGACTGCACCTCGCCGGTGGTGAGCGCCACGTTCGCCTGGCCCCGGATCGTGTCGACCTCGTCGGGCCGGTCCGGGTCGTGCCCCTTGACCAGGGCCTGGAGCTCCAGGGGCACGGCGGACATGGGCAGCACCCGGCCGTGCGCGCCCAGCAGCTTGCCGACCAGGTCCAGGGCCTGGACGTGGTCGCCGAGCTGCTCCCACAGAGCCACGATCAGCAGATTGCCGACCGCGTGTTCGTGCAGGTCGCCCTTGGACTGGAAGCGGTGCTGGATGACACGGGCCCAGGTCTGGCCCCAGTCGTCGTCGCCGCACAGCGCCGCCAGCGCCTTGCGCAGATCACCGGGCGGGAGAACGCCCAGCTCGTCGCGCAGGCGCCCGCTGGAGCCGCCGTCGTCGGCCACGGTGACGACGGCGGTGAGGTCACCGGTGATCCGGCGCAGCGCGGCGAGCGAGGCGGACAGCCCCATGCCGCCGCCGAGGGCGACGACCTTGGGCTGGGCGCCACGGCGGCGCGGCTTGGCACCGCGCGCCGCGACCGGCCGGCCGGCGCGTTCCCCGGGGGTCTCCCGGCGCAGCCTGTTCAGCCGCAGGGTGGTACGTCCGGTCACTCGCGCCCCATGTCCCGATGCACCTTCACGGTCTCCACGCCCTGGGAGGCGAGACGGGCGGCGAGCTTCTCGGCGGTCGCCACCGAGCGGTGCTTGCCGCCGGTGCAGCCGACCGCGATGGTCACATAGCGCTTGCCCTCGCGCCGGTATCCGGCGGCGATGAGCTGGAGCAGCTCGGCGTAGCGGTCGAGGAACTCCTTGGCGCCGGGCTGGTTGAAGACGTAGGCCGAGACCTCCTCGTTCAGGCCGGTGAAGGGGCGCAGCTCGGGGACCCAGTGCGGGTTGGGCAGGAAGCGCATGTCCACGACCAGGTCGGCGTCGACCGGGAGGCCGTACTTGAAGCCGAAGGACATGACGGTGGCCCGCAGCTCGGGCTCCTCCTCGCCCGCGAACTGGGCGTCCATCTTGGCACGCAGCTCGTGCACGTTCAGGCTGGAGGTGTCGATGACCAGGTCCGCGTCACCGCGCAGCTCGCGCAGCAGCTCGCGCTCGGCGGCGATGCCGTCCACGATGCGGCCGTCGCCCTGGAGGGGGTGCGGCCGGCGCACGGACTCGAAGCGGCGCACCAGGGCGTCGTCGGAGGACTCCAGGAAGACGATCCGCCGGGTGACGTGCTTGGCCTCCAGATCGGCGAGGGACTCGCGGAGGTTGTCGAAGAACCGGCGGCCGCGTACGTCGACGACGACCGCGATCCGTGCCACATTGCCCTGCGAGCGGGCGCCCAGCTCCACCATGGTGGGGATCAGGGCGGGTGGCAGGTTGTCGACGACGAACCAGCCGAGGTCCTCCAGACACTTGGCGGCCGTGGACCGGCCGGCTCCGGACATACCGGAGATGATCACCAGCTCGGGAATGACCGCGTCCGGGACTCCGGTTCCCGCGGTCTCGACGCCCGTTCCCACTTGTGCTCCGTCTTCCCGTGGTGCTTCCTGCTCCGCGTGATCTTCGCTTGCTCCGTTGTGTTCTTCCTGGCCCTGCGCTGGGTGTTCCGCTTCACGCGCGTCGTTCTCGGTCATGTCTCCTGCCCCCGTCGCTCGTCCGAGGCGCCCGCGGTCACGGGCTCCTCCGCGGGGCCCGCCGTCGTTTCGGGCGCCACGTCTTCGTCGTCTTCCATGATCTCTCCAGTCGCCGTGTTCACGGCGGGTGCGGCCGGAGCCGCCTGGGCGAGGGCCACGGCGATGGTCTCCGCCGTCTTTCGGCCTATGCCGGGAACCTCGCAGATCTGGTCGATCGTCGCGGACCGCAGCCTCTTCACCGAACCGAAGTGTTTGATCAGTGCCTGTTTGCGCGACTCGCCGAGGCCCGGCACATCGTCCAGGGGGCCCGACCTGAAGCGCTTGGCCCGCTTGGCGCGCTGGTAGGTGATCGCGAAGCGGTGGGCCTCGTCCCGGACCCGCTGGAGCAGGTACAGGCCCTCGCTGGTGCGCGGCAGGACCACCGGGTCGTCCTCGCCCGGCAGCCACACCTCCTCCAGGCGCTTGGCGAGCCCGCACACGGCGATGTCGTCGATGCCGAGTTCGTCGAGAGCCTTCTGGGCGGCGGCGACCTGCGGCCGGCCGCCGTCGACGACGACGAGCTGAGGGGGGTAGGCGAAGCGCTTGGGGCGGCCGTCGTCCTCGGGGAAGGCACTCACGGAGAGGGGGTCCTCGGAGAGCGTGGTCCCGGAGACCGGCGTCGGGGAGACAGGGGTCCCGGAGACCGGGGCTCCCGGGGCCCCGGGAGCGAGGGTCTCCCGAGAGGCGTCCTCGCCGTCCGTCCACTCCCCCGTCTTCTCCTTCTCGACGAGGTAGCGCTTGAAGCGGCGGGTGATCACCTCGTGCATGGAGCGGACGTCGTCCTGGCCCGCGAAGCCCTTGATCTGGAAGCGCCGGTACTCGCTCTTGCGCTGGAGCCCGTCCTCGAAGACGACCATCGACGCCACGACGTCGTCGCCCTGGAGGTGCGAGATGTCGTAGCACTCGATCCGCAGCGGCGCGCTGTCCAGGTCGAGCGCCTCGGCGATCTCCTCCAGGGCACGCGAGCGGGTGGTCAGGTCGGAGGCGCGCCTGGTCTTGTGCAGTGCGAGCGACTGGAGCGCGTTGCGCTGCACGGTCTCCATGAGCGCCTTCTTGTCGCCGCGCTGCGGGATGCGGAGCGACACGTTCGATCCGCGGCGCGTGGTCAGCCACTCCTGAACGGGCTCCACCGGCTCGGGCAGCGCCGGGACGAGTACTTCCTTGGGGACGGAGTCGCCCGTCTCCTCGCCGTAGAGCTGCTGGAGCGCGTGTTCGACGAGGTCGCCGGTGGTGACCGCCTCGACCTTGTCCGTGACCCAGCCCCGCTGACCCCGCACCCGTCCGCCGCGTACGTGGAAGATCTGCACCGCGGCTTCCAGCTCGTCCTCGGCGACGGCGATGAGGTCGGCGTCGGTCGCGTCGGCGAGCACGACCGCACTCTTCTCCATGGCCTTCTTCAGTGCCTCGATGTCGTCGCGCAGCCGGGCCGCGCGCTCGTACTCCATCTCCTCGGCGGCGTCCGTCATCTGCTGTTCCTGACGGCGGATGTACGTCCCCGTACGGCCCGCCATGAAGTCGCAGAACTCCTCGGCCAGCTCGCGGTGCTCCTCGGGCGTGACCCGTCCGACGCAGGGCGCGGAGCACTTGCCGATGTAACCGAGGAGGCAGGGCCGGCCGGTGCGGGAGGCGTTCTTGAAGACGCCCGCGGAGCAGGTGCGGACCGGGAAGACGCGCAGCAGCAGGTCGACGGTGTCGCGGATGGCCCACGCGTGCCCGTAGGGACCGAAGTAGCGCACGCCCTTCTTCTTGTGGCCGCGCATCACCTGCACCCGCGGGAACTCCTCGTTCATCGTCACCGCGAGGTAGGGATAGCTCTTGTCGTCGCGGTACTTGACGTTGAACCGGGGGTCGTACTCCTTGATCCAGGAGTACTCCAGCTGAAGGGCCTCGACCTCGGTGGACACGACCGTCCACTCCACCGACGCGGCCGTGGTGACCATGGTGCGGGTGCGCGGGTGGAGATTCGCCAGGTCCTGGAAGTAGCTCGCCAGGCGCTGGCGCAGGCTCTTCGCCTTTCCGACGTAGATCACCCGGCGGTGCTCGTCGCGGAATTTGTACACCCCGGGAGAGTCCGGGATCTGTCCCGGCTTGGGGCGGTAGCTGGAGGGGTCGGCCATGTCACACACCCTACTGGCGCAGGCCGACAGCGCGGTCGGCTGCCGGCCCGCCTGTGGACGGAGGCAGAGCCCTCGCGGTGTCAGCCGCGGCGTCGGCGCAGAGCCCGCGAGACGCTCAGGACGAGCGCGACGAGGGCTCCCGCGCCGGCCAGCGCGGACGCGGCCACGACGAAGGGGTCGGTACGGTCGGCACCGTCGGTACGGGTCCCTTTCCGCCCGGCTCCCTTGTCCTCGCCCGGGCCCCGGCCGTCCCCGTGGGCTCCGCGCCCGTTCCGCGGTGCGCCGTGTCCGGCCGCCACGCCGAGCCGCGGGGACACGGTGCCCTGGAGCCCGTCCGCGCGCACCGGCGCACTGGGGTGGCCGTCCGCGCGCCCGGCGGCCGCGTCCGCCGGGGCGGCGCCCAGGGCGGCCAGAACCGCGGCGAGAGCGACAAGTCGTCGTCCATGGCGCATCGAGTTGCTCCCGGGTGGGGTGGAGGAGGGACGGAGCACGTCCGGGGCTGCGGTGAGGCATGTTGAGCATCAGGTGTTGTCGGGACTTGGTCAACACGCTTCAATGCGGGGGAACTCGGGGCGTGAACGGTGAAACCCGCGGGTGAACAGCCCCCGCGCGCTCACCGGGCGGCCCCGACGACCCGCACGAACGGCCTGACCAGCCGTAGTGAACATCCACAGAAAGGCCCCCTGCATGCGGCACGGCACACAGCACGCGGACGTCGCCACGGCAGAACTGGAGACGGCTCTGCGGGGCGGCCCCTTCCATGTCGCGCTGCGCGCCGCGATCGCCGCCCGCGGACTGCCGCTGCAACGCGTCCAGCACCATCTGTCGCGGTACGGCGTCAAGGTCGGGGTGACGAGCCTGAGTTACTGGCAGCAGGGCGCCCGGCGCCCCCAGCGGCCCGAGTCGCTGCGGGCCGTGCGCGCCCTGGAGGAGATTCTCCAGCTGCCCGACGAGTCCCTGATCAGGCTGCTGGCCAAGGCCGAGGAACGCCCGGACCCCGAGCGTCCGACGGGGCGTTCGTACCGCTCCCTGGTGGAGGCCTCCGGTGTCCTCGAACGGCTCCTGACCGAGCTGGAGTCACCGCTCGACAGCGGTCTGCACACCATCGGCCATCACGAGCGGGTCCGCATAGGCGCCCATCGCGAACTGCTGGGCCGCGAGTCGCATCACATAGTGCGCGCCCACAAGGACGGTGTGGACCGCTATATGGCCATCCACCACGGCGACCCCGGATGCGCACCGGAGCGTACGGCGGTCCGGGCCCTGGAGAACTGCCGTACGGGGCGGGTGCGCTGGCACCGCGACACCGGTGTACTCGTCGCCGAACTGCTCTTCGACACCCGGCTAAGGGCAGGCGATACGTTCCTCTTCCGCTACGGCTTCGAGGACGGTACGGCGGGGGCGTCCAGCGAGTACGTCCGCGGATTCGGCTTCGCGGGCGGACAGTACGCGCTCCAGGTGCACTTCACCGAGAACGCGCTGCCCGTGCGCTGCCACCGCTTCACCCAGCATTCGGCGGCCGCGCCGCGCAGCGGCCGGCAGGAACTGTCGCTGAGCGGCCACCACCGCTCGGTGCACCTGGTCGAGCCGCGCGTGCGGTCGGGGATCGTGGGGATCGGGTGGGACTGGGGCTGACCGCCTCGGGTACGGTCGCCGGGCCGGCCCGCGCCTCGACTCAGGCGCCCGGTCCGGCGACGATCTTCCCGTCCTTCGCCCCGACGGACAGCTCGTCGAGCGGCGCGGTGGCCGGTGCCCGCAGCACCTTGCCCGTCGTGGCGTCGAACTCGCTGCCGTGGCACGGGCACACGAGCGTCGTGCCCTCCAGCTTGTTGATGGCGCACCCCGCATGGGTGCAGATCGAACTGAAGGCCGTGAGCGAACCGTTCTCGGCGCGGCTGACCACGACGTTCTGGTCCTGGTACAGCTGAGCACCCCCCAGGGCGACCTCGCTCTCCGCGCCCAGGACGACGGGGGCGGTCGGCGTCACGGGGCCTCCGCCGCCGCTGCCGCCGGAGCACGCGGCGAGGCCGAGCCCGGCGACCGGGGTGAGCGCCGCTCCCCGCAGGACGGTACGGCGGCTCGCGGTCGGACGGCCGGACATGGCATCTCCACTGGTCGAGGCGTTGCACGGTGACTCCGCCTAGCGCGGCAGCGGACATTCCGCAGGCGGGACAAGGAGAGTCGCGCATCGACGATACCGGTACAGATCATTCCGCTCCAGGCGGGGTGGACCTGGCTCGACCGCGGACGTAAACGCTTACGCGAAGATGTGCGTAAGCGTTTACGTCGGCCGTCGGATGGGATAGCTTCGCGGACGGACCACCGGGTTCCGTCCGGGTGTGAGCGCCGGGTCCAGGGAGGGAGCGCCATGGCGACGATGGTCGATGTGGCCCGGCGGGCGGGCGTGTCCATCGCGACCGTCTCGCACGTCCTCAACGACACACGGCCGGTCCTGCCACAGACACGTCAGGCCGTTCTCGACGCGATCGACGAGCTGGGCTACACACCCAACACCCTCGCCCGTTCGCTCGTCACCTCCCGTACGCGGTCAATCGGGCTCGCGGTGTCGGCGATCAGCAATCCGTACTTCACGGAGATCCTCCAGGGCGTCGAGGCAGGCGCCCTGGAACACGGCTACGGCCTGCTGATCGCCGATCCGCACGACGACCCGGAGCACGAGCGCAAGGTCGCCCAGCTGCTGCACGAACGGCGCGTGGACGGAATGATCATCGCGCCGTCGGCGACCCCGGACGCGCTCCTGCGCTACCTGGCGCAGCACGACGTGCCCACCGTCTTCCTGGACCGGCTCGTGGACTCTCCCGCCGGGAGCGGCTTTCGCCATGACCAGGTCGGCGCCGAGAACACCGGCCCCATGGCGGGCCTGGTCGGTCATCTCGCCGAACGAGGGCACCGGCGGATCGGACTGGTCGCGGGTCTGCCCGGCCTCAGCACCACGACCGAGCGGATCACCGGCTACCGGCACGGCCTCGCGCAGGCCGGACTCCCCTACGACGAACGGCTCGTGGCGCACGGCGACTCCCGGGCGGAGACGGCCGAGGAGGCCACCCACCGGCTGCTGTCCCTCGGGGCACCGCCCAGCGCGCTCGTCACCGCCAACAACGCCATGACCATCGGCGCGCTGCGCACCCTGCGTGAACGGGGCCTGTCCGTGCCCGACGACCTGGCGCTGTGCTGCTTCGACGACTTCTCCTGGGCGGATCTGTTCACCCCCCGGCTCACCGTGATCGCCCAGCCCAGCAAGGAGATCGGCGCCAGGGCCGTGCAACTGCTCCTGGAGCGCCTGGCGTCGCCGCGGCGCGAGAGCCGAACCCTCCGGCTGCCCTCCGCCTTCGTCCACCGCACCTCGTGCGGCTGCCCCGAGAACCCCGTACGCCCCGAAAGCACCGAGGCACCGAGGAAAGGACCCGAGTCGTGATCGTCGTCGCCGGTGAGGCCCTGATCGATCTGGTGCCGCAGGGCGCGGGTGCCCTGGCGGGCCTGCTGCCCCGTCTCGGCGGCGGCCCCTACAACACGGCGGTGGCCCTCGGCCGCCTCGGTTCCCCCACCGCCTTCTGCTCCCGTGTCTCGCGCGACGCTTTCGGCGAGGCACTTCTGAGCGGGCTGGGCGACGCGGGCGTCGACGTGTCGTCGGTGCAGCGCGGCGGCGAACCGACGACCCTGGCCGTCGCCACGATCGGCGCGGACGGCTCCGCCGCGTACTCCTTCTACGTCGAGGGCACGGCGGACCGTCTGTTCTCGGCCCCGGACCGGCTCCCCGACGCCGCGCGGGCGGTGTCCTTCGGCACCTGTTCCCTCGTGCTGGAACCGGGCGCGAGCGCGTACGAGGAGCTGATGCGGACCGCCTCCGCGCAGGGCGTCTTCACCGCGCTCGACCCGAACATCCGCGCCGGTCTGATCCCCGACCCGGACGCCTACCGCGCCCGGTTCAAGAGCTGGCTGCCGTCGGTGTCCCTGCTCAAGCTGTCGGAGGAGGACGCCCGGTGGCTCGGCGGCACCCCGCGCGAGTGGCTGGCCTCCGGCCCCTCGGCCGTGGTGATCACCCAGGGCGGCGACGGTCTCACCGCGTTCACCCGGGACGGCTCGGTCCACTCCGTGCCCGGCGAAACGGTCGACGTCGTGGACACCATCGGCGCGGGCGACACCGTGAACGCGGCCCTGCTGCACGGCCTGGCCGCCAGGGACGCCCTGTCGCCGGCCGCACTGGCGGAACTGGGCCCCCAGGGCTGGACCGGGCTTCTGCGGTTCGCGGCCCGCGCGGCTGCCGTCACCTGCTCCCGCGCCGGAGCCGAACCGCCGTACGCCACGGAAGTCGGCGCCCTGTAGAGGCCCGCGGGAACGCCGGCCGTCACCCCTGCCCTTCCTCGAACCCTGGTCGCGGGGCGGCCGGCCTCGCGACGGACGGCGCCCCGCGGGGATTACCCGCGGGGCGCCGTGTCGTGCTGAGCCGTCGGCGGCTTGTCGGGCCGGACCGTTCTGCCGGTCCGGCCCGTACAAGCCGCCTGTTCGGTCAACCGGTGCGTCGGACCGGTCGGTTCAGGCCTTGCGAGCCCGCGTGGTCTTCTTCGCGGGGGTCGCCTTCTTGGCGGCCGTCGACTTCGCGGCGGTCTTCTTCGCCGTGACCGCCTTCTTGGTGGCCGTGCTGTTGACGGTCTTCGTGGCCGTCTTCTTCGCCGTCGTCCCGGCCGCGACCGTCTTCCTGGCCGCGGTCTTGCGAGGGGCCCTCACGGGAGCGGCGTCGCTGATCCGGTCGGCGCCGAGGATCTCCCGCAGGAACTTGCCGGTGTGGCTGGCCGGGACGCCTGCGACCTCTTCGGGCGTACCTTCGGCGATCACGAGACCGCCGCCGTTGCCACCCTCGGGGCCCATGTCGATGACCCAGTCCGCGGTCTTGATGACATCGAGGTTGTGCTCGATGACGATGACCGTGTTGCCCTTGTCGACCAGACCGGACAGCACCGTGATGAGCTTGCTGATGTCCTCGAAGTGCAGACCGGTGGTCGGCTCGTCGAGCACGTACACGGTGCGGCCGGTGGAGCGCTTCTGGAGCTCGCTGGCGAGCTTGACGCGCTGCGCCTCACCGCCGGACAGCGTCGGCGCGGACTGGCCGAGCCGGACGTATCCGAGGCCGACGTCGTTGAGCGTCCTGAGGTGACGGGCGATCGCCGGCACCGCCTCGAAGAAGCCGAGCGCCTCCTCGATCGGCATGTCCAGGACCTCGGAGATGGACTTCCCCTTGTAGTGGACCTCCAGGGTCTCCCGGTTGTAGCGCGCCCCGTGGCAGACCTCGCAGGGGACGTACACGTCCGGCAGGAAGTTCATCTCGATCTTGATGGTGCCGTCGCCGGAGCAGTTCTCGCAGCGGCCGCCCTTGACGTTGAAGGAGAAGCGGCCGGGCAGATAGCCCCGCACCTTCGCCTCGGTGGTCTCGGCGAACAGCCTGCGGACGTGGTCGAAGACTCCGGTGTACGTCGCCGGGTTGGAGCGGGGCGTACGGCCGATGGGCGACTGGTCGACGTGCACGACCTTGTCGACGAGGTCGTCGCCGTCCACGCGCGTGTGCCGCCCCGGTACGTTCCTCGCGCCGTTCAGCTCGCGGGCCAGGTGCGTGTACAGGATGTCGTTGACCAGCGTCGACTTGCCGGAGCCCGAGACGCCGGTGACGGCCGTGAGGACGCCCAGCGGGAAGGGCACGTCGATGTCCTGGAGGTTGTTCTCCCGGGCGCCGTGGACCGTGAGCCTGCGGCTCGGGTCGGTGGGGCGGCGGACGTCCGGGGTCGGGATCTCCCTCTTCCGCGACAGGTACTGGCCGGTCACCGACTCGGGGTTGGCGAGCAGCTCCTTCAACGGTCCGCTGTGCACGACCTTGCCGCCGTGCTCGCCCGCGCCGGGACCGATGTCGACGACCCAGTCGGCCACCTTGATCGTGTCCTCGTCGTGCTCGACGACGATGAGCGTGTTGCCCATGTCACGGAGGCGGACCAGGGTCTCGATCAGCCGGTGGTTGTCCCGCTGGTGCAGACCGATGGAGGGCTCGTCGAGGACGTACAGGACGCCGACGAGTCCGGAGCCGATCTGGGTGGCCAGGCGGATGCGCTGGGCCTCGCCGCCGGAGAGGGTGCCGGCCGCGCGGTTCAGCGACAGGTAGTCGAGGCCGACGTCGACCAGGAAGCGCAGCCGTTCGTTGACCTCCTTCAGGACGCGCTCGGCGATCTTCTTGTCGCGCGCGTTGAGCTTCAGCTTCCCGAGGAAGTCCGCGCAGTCGCTGATGGACATGGCGGCGACCTCGGCGATCGACCTCTCCATGACGGTGACGGCGAGAACCAGCGGCTTCAGACGCGTGCCCTGGCAGGTGGGGCAGGGCACCTCGCGCATGTAGCCCTCGAAGCGCTCACGGCTGGCGTCGCTCTCGGACTCGCTGTGCCTCCGCTTGACGAAGGGGACGGCCCCTTCGAAGGGCGTGGTGTACACGCGCTCCCGCCCGTACCGGTTGCGGTAGCGGACCTCGATCTGCGTCTTGTGCCCGTAGAGCAGGGCCTTCTTGGCACGCTGGGGCAGACCCGCGAAGGGAATGTCGGTCCGGAAGCCCAGCGCGTCCGCGAGGGCGCCGATCAGACGGCCGAAGTAGTCCTTGGTGTGCCCGTGCGACCAGGCGTGGATGGCGCCCTCGTCGAGGGACTTCTCCTCGTCCGGGACGATCAGCTCGGGGTCGACCTCCATGCGCGTACCGATACCGGTGCACTCGGGGCAGGCGCCGAAGGGCGAGTTGAAGGAGAAGGAGCGGGGCTCCAGCTCCTCGAAGGACAGGTCGTCGTACGGGCAGTACAGGTGCTCCGAGTACATGCGCTCGCGCTCGGGGTCGTCCTCGGGGAGGTCGACGAAGTCGAGCACGACCATGCCGCCGGCGAGGCCGAGCGCGGTCTCCACGGAGTCGGTGAGACGGCGCTTGGCGGAGTCCTTCACCGTGAGGCGGTCGATGACCACCTCGATGGTGTGCTTCTCCTGCTTCTTCAGCGTCGGCGGCTCGCTGAGCTGGATCGTCTCTCCGTCGACCCGGGCACGGCTGTACCCCTTGGTCTGGAGGTCGGCGAAGAGGTCGACGAACTCTCCCTTGCGCTCGCGCACCAGCGGCGACAGGACCTGGAAGCGGCTCCCCTCCGGAAGCTCCAGGACCTTGTCGACGATGGCCTGCGGCGACTGCCGGGAGATGGGACGGTGGCACTCGGGACAGTGCGGCTTGCCGATCCGCGCGAAGAGCAGCCGCAGGTAGTCGTAGACCTCGGTGATGGTGCCGACCGTCGAGCGCGGGTTGCGCGAGGTCGACTTCTGGTCGATGGAGACGGCCGGGGAGAGACCTTCGATGAAGTCCACGTCCGGCTTGTCCATCTGGCCGAGGAACTGCCGGGCGTACGAGGACAGGGACTCCACGTAGCGCCGCTGGCCCTCGGCGAAGATCGTGTCGAAGGCGAGGGAGGACTTGCCCGACCCCGACAAGCCCGTGAAGACGATGAGCGAGTCGCGCGGGAGGTCGAGCGAGACATTCTTCAGGTTGTGCTCGCGCGCTCCACGGACGATGAGACGGTCGGCCACGCCGGGTCCGCACCTTTCTTGAGAGAAGTGACAGGGGCCGCAGGCCCCCGTCTTTCCCAGACTAGGGGGAGCCACTGACAGCGCCGGTCGGTTTCCCTGGTTGCAACAATCCCGGGCCATCCAGCATGCCCGACGCCACCACCGAGCGTATAGCACGTACATTCGATTTGCGGCGAAGGTCGACCACCTTCACCCGAACGTGTGGCGGGACTAGGGTCGGCCGCATGATTGATCATGTGCGCGACCTGGCATCTGTACGCGACGCGACGGAACGGCTGCTCACCGCAGCCGCCAAGTTGGACAACGCTTCCGTGGCCGAGCCGTCACGGCTTCCCGGCTGGAGCCGGGGGCATGTGCTCGCCCACCTCGCCCGTAACGCGGACGCCCTGGTGAACGTCCTGGAGGGGCGCCCCATGTACGCCTCGGCGAGCACCCGGGACGCCGACATCGAGCGGGACGCGCCGCGCCCCCTGGACGCGCAGCTGGCGGACCTGCGCGAGAGCGCGGCCCGCTTCGGGGGGACCGGAGCCGCTCCCGCGGACTGGTCCCGGACGGTGGAGCTGCGCAACGGTGTCACGGACTCCGCGGCCCGGGTGCCGTTCCGGCGATGGGTCGAGGTCGATCTGCACCATGTGGATCTGGGCATCGGATACGAGCTCGAAGATCTGCCGGAGGAGTTCGTGACCCGGGAGATCGACTTCCTCGCGGAGCGGTTCGGCGGCCACAAGGACGTGCCCTCCACGGCACTGGACGCCGGCGACGGCCGGGTGTGGACCACGGGCGGGGGCGCCGGGGGCGGACCGGTCACGGTCCGGGGCTCGGCGGCCGACCTGCTCGGCTGGCTCTGCGGCCGCCGCGACGGCACCGGTCTGACGGTCCACGGTGGTCCGCTTCCGGCCCTTCCTCCGCTATAGGCTGGCGTCATGACGTACAGCGGAGCGGTGAAGGTCGGCGGCCCTGCCGATGTGCACGAGCTGCAGGACCTGATGATCTCCAAGGTCGCGGTCGGTCCGATGGACAACAACGCCTATCTGCTGCGCTGCCGGGCCACCGACGAGCAGCTCCTGATCGACGCGGCGAACGACGCCTCGACGCTGCTCACCCTGATCGGTGACGACGGCATCGCGTCCGTCGTGACCACCCATCAGCACGGCGACCACTGGCAGGCGCTCGCCGAGGTCGTGGCCGCCACGGGGGCGCGCACCTACGCGGGCCGGGACGACACAGACGGCATCCCGGTGCCGACCGCCGTTCCCCTCGAGGACGGCGACACGGTCAGGGTGGGGAACGTGGAACTCACCGCGCGCCATCTGGTCGGGCACACGCCGGGCTCGATCACCCTCGTCTACGACGACCCCCACGGCCATCCTCACGTGTTCACGGGCGACTGCCTCTTCCCCGGCGGGGTGGGCAACACACGCAAGGACCCGGAGGCCTTCGCCCGTCTCATCCACGACGTCGAGACCCGGATCTTCGACGTACTGCCGGACGAGACGTGGGTCTACCCCGGCCACGGCAACGACACGACCCTGGGTGCCGAGCGACCCCACCTGCCGGAGTGGCACGCACGAGGGTGGTGAACGCGAGCGCGGGCCGGCACGCGGGGCGCGGCACCTCACGCACGCGCCCCGTGTGAACCGAGCGCACGCGCCGGTGTCACGCGCGCGCTCCCCCGATCCGGCACAGGTGCAGTCCACTGGAGGCGGCCCCGCGCAGGATGACGGCTCCTGTGCGGCAGGGCCGCCGGCCCGTCGATCCCCGCCCTCGGCCGGCGGCCCCGGCTCAACTCTCGCCCCCGCGGCAGATGGCCGGATCGCGCGCGTGGGGCGGCTGTGGCGGAAGTGTTCACGGGACTGCAACACACGTTCCCACCATGCGGACAATTGCCGCTGTGACCTGGACAGACGGCCGGGTTCGCTGCCACTCTCCCGCCATGTATCGACCCCAACGCGCCCTGCGCCGTGCCGCGTCCGCCGGAACCGTCGCCCTGCTCGCCCTCGCCGTGGGCTGTGCCCCGCAGCCGGAGGAGAAGGCGTCCGGCAAGGCTTCCGGCAGCGCCGCCGAGACCTGCGCCAAGGGCTCGTTGAGCACGCGGACCGCCGGCAAGCTCACGGTCGCCACCGACGAACCCGCGTACGAGCCGTGGTTCAAGGACGACAAGCCCGCCAACAAGAAGGGCTTCGAGTCGGCGGTGGCGTACGCCGTGGCACGGCAACTCGGCTACGCCGACGGTGATGTCGTCTGGCAGAGCGTGCCCTTCAACAAGGCCTTCGCCCCCGGTGCGAAGACCTTCGACTTCGACATCAACCAGGTGTCGATCAGCACCGAGCGCAAGAAGGCCGTGGACTTCTCGTCCGGCTACTACGACGTGCGCCAGGCCGTCATCGCGCTGAAGAACTCCAAGGCCGCGAAGGCGACGAGCCTCGCGGATCTCAAGGGCCTGAAGCTGGGCGCCCAGGTCGGCACCACCAGCCTGAACTACATCGACGACGTGGTGAAGCCGACCCGGGAACCGGCCGCGTACGCGAAGAACGACCAGGCCAAGTCGGCGCTGAAGAACGGTCAGGTGGACGCCATCGTCACCGATCTGCCGACCGCCTTCTACATCACGGCCGCCGAGGTGACCGACGCGAGGATCGTCGGGCAGTTCGAGAACCGGGGTGGTACGCCCGAGCAGTTCGGGCTCGTCCTGGACAAGGGCAGCGCCTTGACCTCCTGCGTGACGAAGGCCGTGGACGCCCTGCGCTCGGACGGCACGCTCGCGAAGATCGAGAAGCAGTGGCTGTCCGAGGCCGTCGACGCCCCGGTACTCAAGTGACGGCGATGAAGGAGGAGTCGGGAGAGGACGCCGCCGAAGGAGAGATGCCTGCAGGGGACAGGCCCGGTGGGCGCGACGCGTACATCCCGTCGCAGCGCAGGATCGAGCGCGAGCGCCACCGACGCGGACGGGCCCGCCGTTCCGCGGCCGTCGCCGCGCTCTCCACGCTCGTCACGGCCGTGGTGCTGTACCTCGTCGTCGTCGACGCGCCGGGCTGGCCACGCACGAAGGAGACGTTCTTCGACCCCTCGTTCGCGCGTGAGGCCTTCCCGAAGATCCTCGAAGGCCTGTGGCTGAACCTCCGTCTGTTCGTGGTGTGCGGTGCCGTGGTGCTGGTGCTCGGCACGCTGATAGCCGTGGCGCGCACGCTGCGAGGGCCGATGTACTGGCCGGTGCGCGCCCTCGCCACGGCGTACACCGACTTCTTCCGCGGTCTGCCGCTGATCATCTGTCTGTCGATCGTCGTGTTCGGCGTACCGGCCCTCCAGTTGCAGGGCGTCACCAACGACCCCGTCCTGCTCGGCGGCACGGGCCTGGTGCTGACGTACTCGGCGTACGTCGCCGAAGTCGTCCGCGCCGGCATCGAGTCCGTACATCCCTCGCAACGGGCGGCGGCCCGCTCGCTGGGCCTCACGACTCGGCAGACCCTGCGCCATGTGGTGCTGCCGCAGGCCGTACGCCGTCAGGTCCCGCCGCTCCTCAACGACATGGTGTCCCTGCAGAAGGACACCAGCCTCGTCTCGATCGGCGGCGCGGTGGAGGCGATGCGCTCCGCGGACATCATCGTGGGCCGCAGCCTCAACTACACGGCGTACATCGTCGCGGCGCTGCTCTTCGTGGCCCTGACCATCCCCATGACGCGCTTCACCGACTGGGTCACCGCCCGTATGGACCGGCGCCGCAGCCAGGGAGGCATCGTATGAGCAAGGCCCCCGTCCCCGACGGTCCGATGCTGCGGATGGAGTCCGTCCGCAAGACCTTCGGCGATTCGCTCGTGCTGCGCGACGTCGACCTGGAGGTCGCCCCGCACACGGTCACCGCGCTGATCGGCGCCTCCGGCTCCGGCAAGTCCACCCTGCTGCGCTGCGCCAACCTCCTGGAGGAGATCGACGACGGCGCGATCTGGCTGGACGGCGAGGAGATCACCGACCCGCGGACCGACCAGGACGCGGTGCGCCGGCGGATCGGCGTCGTCTTCCAGGCCTACAACCTCTTCCCGCACATGACCGTCCTGGAGAACATCACCCTCGCCCCGCGCCGAGTGCATGGCGTGAGCCGCGCGGACGCCGAGGCTCACGCGCGCGAGCTGCTGGAACGGCTCGGGCTCGGTGCCAAGGCGGACGAGTACCCGGACCGGTTGAGCGGTGGCCAGCAGCAACGGACCGCGATCGTCCGCGCCTTGGCCGTGCGCCCCAAGCTGCTTCTCCTGGACGAGATCACCGCAGCCCTGGACCCCGAACTCGTGGGCGAGGTCCTCGATGTCGTCCGCGATGTGAAGGAGGACGGCATGACCATGGTCCTGGCCACGCACGAGATGGGCTTCGCCCGCGAGGTCGCGGACCAGGTCTGCTTCCTGGACGGCGGCGTGGTCCTGGAACGCGGCACGGCCGAGCAGGTCTTCGGGGACCCTCGGCAGGAGCGCACCCGACGCTTCCTCAAGCGAATCGTGGAGGCGGGGCGTCTGTGACGCCAGGGCGTCCGCGGCCTCGGGCGGACGTCAGCCCCGCGGCGCGGGCGGACGCTTCTCCTGGAGCGGTCAGGTGTCCGCCCGCCCCGTGCCCGCGAGCACCGCGACCCGCTCCACCGCGAACGCGTATCCCTGCACGCCACAGCCGGCGATGACCCCGTCGGCACGCAGCGAGACATACGAGTGGTGCCGGAACTCCTCGCGCTGGTGGATGTTGGAGATATGGACCTCCACCACAGGAAGTCCGTCACAGGTGTTGAGCGCATCCAGGATGGCGACGGAAGTATGCGAATAGGCGGCCGGGTTGATGACGATCCCGGCGTGGTTCTGACGGGCCTCGTGGATCCAGTCCACCAGCTCGCCCTCGTGGTTGGACTGCCGGAAGTCCACCGTGCCCCCGTGCGCGGCCGCCGCCTTGGCGCACAGCGCCTCCACGTCCGCGAGCGTGTCGGAGCCGTAGATCTCCGGCTGCCGCTGCCCGAGGAGGTTCAGGTTGGGGCCGTTGAGAATCATGATCGGGGCGTTGGCGAGGGTGCGGGGCACGTTTCCTCCGGTCCTTCAGGTCTGCCGGCCCGTCCAGGACCGCTGTTCGGACCCGGTTTATCACGATGCACCGAAGGGGTGACGGCTCGTACCCTCTCGCCATGACAACACCCACCTACCCTCCCAAGCCCGTGCCCGGCGACCGGGTGGCCGTGATCTCACCGTCCAGCGGGCTGCCCGGCCTTCTCCCGCTGCCGTACGAGCTTGGGTTGGAGCGGCTCCGTGAGGAGTTCGGCCTGGAACCGGTCGAGTACCCGGCGAGCCGGAAGATGGGGTCGACTCCGCGGGAGCGGGCCGACGACCTCCACGCGGCGTTCGCCGATCCGACGGTCAAGGCGGTCATCGCGTCCATCGGGGGCGACGACCAGATCACCGTGCTGCCGCTGCTGGACAGCGAGTTGATCCGGGCGAACCCGAAGCCCTTCTTCGGATACAGCGACAACACCAACCTCCTCGTCCACCTGTGGAACGCCGGAATCGTCGGCTATCACGGCGGAACGGTGATGTGCGAGTTCGGCCGCCCTGGTGCCATGGACCCGCTGACCGCGGAGTCGCTGCGGGCCGCCCTGTTCACCTCCGGGCCGTACGAACTGCGCCCCGCCGACCGCTTCCGCGAGGTCGACGTGCGCTGGGAGGAGCCGGAGAGCTTCGTCTCCGAGCCGCCGACCGTGCCGGGCGCCGGCTGGACCTGGCTCCGCCCCGAACGGGTGGTCGAGGGGCGCTCCTGGGGCGGCAACATCGAGATCCTGTCGTGGCTGCTGATGGCCGACCGCGAGATCGCCCGCGATCCTTCCGTGTACGACGGTCACGTGCTGTTCCTGGAGACCTCGGAGGACATGCCCAGGGCGGACGACGTCTTCTGGATCCTGCGCAGCATGGGCGAACGCGGACTGCTGGGACGCTTTCCGGCCCTCCTCATGGGCCGCCCGAAGGCGTGGTCGTTCGACCGGCCCCTCGAGCCGGAGGCCAGGACCCGTTACGCGCGCGACCAGCGCGAAGCGGTGCTCCGGGCCATCGACAGGTACGCCCCGGACATGATGGTCGTCTTCGATGTGGACCTCGGCCACACCGATCCGAACATCGTCATTCCCTATGGAGGGCTCATCCGCGTCGACGGCCCGGCCCGGCGCATCACCGTCACCTACTGACGCACAGCGCACTCCCGCGCGCCCCCGTAACTGATGGTCACTGTGGGTAGTTGACCCGGCATGCACGACGTACGCACCGTAAGGGCACCCTCCATGCTGCGGCTCGCGACCGCCTCACTCGCAGGGACCGCCATCGAGTTCTACGACTTCTTCGTCTACGGGACCGCTGCCGCGCTGGTTCTCGGACCGCTGTTCTTCCCGACGTTCTCGCCGCTGGCGGGGACGCTGGCGGCCTTCGGGACGTTCGGCGTCGGTTTCGTCGCCCGTCCGCTGGGCTCGGTGCTGTTCGGGCACATCGGGGACCGGCGCGGGCGGCGGCCGGTTCTGGTGGCCTCGCTGCTGCTGACCGGCGCGGCGACCGTCGCCGTCGGCTGTGTTCCGACGTACGACCGCATCGGTGTCGCCGCTCCCGTGCTGCTTCTGGTGCTGCGCTTTCTGCAGGGGCTCGGTCTCGGCGGCGAATGGGGAGGGGCCGTGCTGCTGACGGTCGAGCACGCGCCCGCCGAGCGGCGCGGACTGTGGTCGAGCTTCCCCCAGATCGGACCGTCCCTCGGGTTCTTGCTGGCCAACGGCGTGATGCTGGCGCTGTCGGCGACCCTGTCCGACGCGCAGTTCGCGGCGTGGGGGTGGCGGGTGCCGTTCTGGGCGGCGGGAGTGCTCGCGGCCGCGGGCTTGTGGCTGCGCAGTTCGCTCGCGGAGAGCCCGCGCTTCCTGGACATGGGGGACCGCGCGCGCGTGCCGCTCGCCGAGGTGGTGCGCGACCACTGGCGGCTCGTGCTGCTGACGGCCGGCGGACTCGCCGTCGGCTACGCCGTGTTCTACGCCGTGACGACCTGGGCCCTCGCCTACGGCGTCGAACGGCTCGAGGTGAGCCGCACCGTCATGCTGACCTGCATCATGGCCGCCGTGGTGGTGAAGGGATGTCTGACGCCCCTGGTGGCCCTGCTGGGGGATCGCTACGGACGGCGGCCACTGTGCATGGCGGGCTGTGCGGGGGCCGCACTGTGGATGTTCCCGATGATCGGACTGCTGTCGACCGGCGAACCCCTGCTGATGTTCCTCGGATTCCTGGTGGCGCTCATCGCCTTCATCACCATGTTCGCGGTGATCGCCGCGTATCTGCCGGAGCTGTACGAGCCGCGGGTGCGCTGCACGGGCGCGGCCGTCGGATACAACCTGGGCGGGGTCCTCGGGGGCGCGCTCACCCCGATCGTGGCGACGGCGGTGGCGAGCGGTGAAGGCGTGCCCTGGGGTGTGGCCGCCTATCTGACGGGGATCGCCCTGCTGAGCCTCGGGTGCTTCGCGCTGCTCCCGGAGACCCGGCCGGTACCTCACCTCGTGGTCGTACGAGCCACGGAGTGACGGTTGCTCAGGGGTTGATGGCCAGCTCCAGATAGGCGGCGAACACGACCAGATGGACGCCTCCCTGGAGCGGAGTGGCCCGCCCGGGAACGACGGTCAGGGCGCTCACCACCACGGTCAGGGCGAGTAGAACCATCTCGGTCGGTTCGAGACCGAGAACGAGTGGTCCCGACAGCCAGAGCGACGCCAGGGCGACGGCGGGGATGGTCAGTCCGATGCTGGCCATCGCCGAGCCGAGGGCGAGGTTCAGGCTGGTCTGCACCCGGTCGCGGCGGGCGGACCGCAGGGCCGCGATGGTCTCGGGGAGCAGCACGAGCAGGGCGATGATCACACCTACCACGGAGTGCGGCATACCGGCCGCCTCGACCCCGGACTCGATGGTGGGCGACACGCCCTTGGCGAGGCCGACCACACCGATCAGGGCCAGACCGAGCAGTCCCATGCTGATTTTGGCCATACGGGCGGTCGGGGCGTCCGCGTGGTCGTCCGCGTCGATGACCTGGCCCTGCCGGGTGATCGGCAGGAAGTAGTCACGGTGCCGGACGGTCTGGGTCGTCACGAACAGGCCGTAGAGGACCAGGGAGGCGAGCGCGGCGAAGGTGAGCTGCGTCGTGGAGAACTCCGGGCCCGGCTTGCTGGTGGTGAAGGTCGGGAAGACGAGGCTGAGTGTTGCCAGTGTCGCGACGGTCGCCAGGGCGGCTCCGGTGCCCTCCGCGTTGAAGACGGCGAGCCCGTGGCGCAGCGAGGCGACGAGCAGACACACCCCGACGATGCCGTTGCAGGTGATCATCACGGCCGCGAACACCGTGTCGCGGGCCAGCGTCGAGCTCTTGTCGCCGCCGTCCGCCATCAGTGTGACGATGAGGGCGACTTCGATGATCGTGACCGCGACGGCGAGGACGAGGGAACCGAAGGGTTCGCCCACCCGGTGGGCGACGACCTCGGCGTGATGCACCGCGGCGAGCACGGAGCCCGCGAGGACCAGCGTCACCAGGGCGACCATCGCGGCGGGCAGGTCGCGCCCCCACGTGAAGGCCAGCAGCACCACCGCGATCACGGGCACCACGGTGGTCCACTGCCTCGCGAGTGGCCGGAGCCGAACGATCATGTCGCGATCGTCGCAGTCGAGAGCGTGCCCCGCACTCCGGCGGCGCGGGCCTCGCTCCGGCCCGTCCCGCGCTGCGCACTTCCGCCTGCTCGACGAGCTGACGCATCCCGCCCGTCCGCTCGGATTCCATGTCGATGATCTGTACGAACTTCATGGATTCCCCCACCCGGCCCGGGCGCTCCCGAGCGGGAGACGCCCGAACTCCGAGCGAGCACCGGAAGCGGTGGCCGGCAATTCGTCACGCACCGCTCCCGGGGGTGGTTGTTCCTACGGTCGACGTGGTCAGACGTCAATGCTTTCCTTCGGCGCGCTCTCGGCCTGCTCGCGCGCCGCCTGCTTCCTCGTGGCGACCAGGCTCGTGATCGTGGTGACCACGAGGACCGCGCAGATCACGCCGAGGGAGACCGGGATGGAGATCTCGGGAACATGGACGCCGGACTCGTGGAGCGCGTGCAGGACGAGTTTGATGCCGATGAAGCCCAGGATGACCGAGAGGCCGTAGCTGAGGTGGACCAGCTTCCTGAGCAGGCCGCCGATGAGGAAGTACAGCTGTCGCAGACCCATCAGCGCGAACGCGTTGGCCGTGAAGACGATGTACGGGTCCTGGGTCAGGCCGAAGATCGCGGGGATCGAGTCGAGGGCGAAGAGCACGTCGGTGGTGCCGATCGCCAGCATCACGACCAGCATCGGCGTCATGACGCGCTTGCCGTTCTGCCGGATCCACAGCTTGGTGCCGTGATAGCGGTCGGCCACGCCGAACCGCCGCTCGGCGGCCTTGAGCAGCCTGTTCTCCTCGAACTCCTCGTCGTCCTCGTCGGCGCGGGCCTCCTGGATCAGCTTCCAGGCGGTGTAGATGAGGAAGGCGCCGAAGATGTAGAAGACCCACGCGAAGTTCGCGATGATCGCGGCGCCCGCGGCGATGAATATCGCGCGCAGGACGAGGGCTATGAGGACACCCACGAGGAGCACGCGCTGCTGGTACTTCGAGGGCACGGCGAACTTCGCCATGATCAGGACGAAGACGAAGAGGTTGTCGACGCTCAGGGATTTCTCGGTGATGAAGCCGGCGAAGAACTCTCCGGCCGGCTCACCGCCGGAGAAGAGGAGCAGTCCGAGTCCGAACAGCCCGGCCAGCGCGATCCAGACGACGGTCCAGATTCCGGCTTCCTTGATCGATACGTCGTGCGGCTTGCGGCCGATGAAGAAGTCGACCGCGATCAGTGCGGCCAGCCCCACGATGGTCAGGACCCACAGGGTCAGGGAAACATCCACTGCGCCTCCGGCAGTTCGTAACGGCATATGTCAGCGTCGTCGCTACCGGAGGTCTCTTCCACCCGCGGCTCCCGGGGCGCTGGGTGCGCCCGGAGCCCGCGGGTCGACGCCCCGGGATCAAGCCTGATCCGTATTGACGGGTACGTCGCAGCAGGTAGGGAGTACTCCCCTCCGTATGGAAAAAGAGTACCCGAACCACCAAGAGAAGGTAAAGGGATTAGTAAAAGAAAGACCAAGTTGCCTGGTCGGAGCGCTTTACCGATGCTTGGTAAAGCGGCACGCACCCCCGCATCCAGGGATGCGGGGGTGCGTGAAGGAGACCGTAGTCAGCGGTTCCAGGACCGGCGGGCCGCCGCCACCTGCGCGAGGACCTGCTGGAGCACCTGGCTGTTCGCGGGAACGAGCGAGGGTTCGTACGTCCACGCATGTCCGACCCACGGGTCGGCGAGATGGTCGTCGGGCACCGGCGTGATCCGCAGCAGCGACCGCCAGAGAGGGTCGAGCAGCGGTCCGTACGCTGCGGCCTCCTCGCGGTCGGCCACCATCATCAGATGGACGCCGACAGCCGGCCCCTCGTCCGCCAGGTAGCGAAGCTGGGTCACGGCGCGGTCGTCGAAGCCGTGCGGGAAGTCGTTGACGATCAGCAGCTGCTCGGCGGTGTCGAGGCCCGGCGGCAGCGAGTCGGCCGCTCCCCCGCGCAACGCCATCTGCACCAGGTCGACGCGCTGGGTGAGCCGGGCCAGTACGTCCGCCACACCCGCCGCACCCACGGCCGGCGGGCTGTGGAGCACCCCGGACTGCACCAGAGGCGCCAGGGAGGAGGCTCCGGCACCGGCCGCGTCGATGACGTGCACGGTGAACTCACCCGCGGGATACACGGCGAGCAGCCGGGCGGCGTGCGCCACCGCGGTGTCCATGGCGAGCCGGCGCAGTTGGTCGGAGTCGGCGAGCGTGCCGTCCAGGGAGGCTCGACCGCTGTCGATCCACAGGCCGCGCTCCAGCGGCAGGCGCATCAGCATCGGGATGCTCAGGTTCTCGCTCTCGGGCAGACGCAGGTCGCCGAGCCGCAGCGCCATGGGGATTTCCATGGGAGCGCGGTAGCCGTGCCAGACCGGGTTGTCCCAGCTCGCGTACGCCATCGGCAGCGCGGGCTCCACGACCTCGGCCTCGGCGGCCAGCTGGGCGAGGTCCCGGTCGAGAGCGGCCCGGGCCTGGTCCACGAGGAGCGTGTGCTTGGCGCGGGCGGCGTCGCGCGCGGCGTCGCCCTGCCCGCCGATCCGGCTGCGCGGGTCGGAGAGGACGTGGTCGAGCTCCTTCTCCATCCGCGAGTCGGCGAAGTCGACGGCACTGCGGTACGCGGCGACGGTCCTGGCCAGGTCCTCGAACATCCCCCACACCTGGTTGTACAGCCGCTCCTCCATGGACCAGCCGGTCGCGTCTCCCGCGACGGGCTGAGCGGGCTGCCCGGGCTGGGCCGGCGGCGCGGTCGGCGGGGGCGGCGGCGGGGCAGCGGTCTGCCGGCCGGGGTGGCTGTAGTTGACGGGACCGCCGGCGGTGGGTGACGCCGGCTGGGTGACGGTGGAGGGGTCGGGCTGCGCGGAGCCCACCGGACCGCCGGTCTGCGGCGCCACGGTTCCCTGCGGACCGGGCGTGTCGTACGGGGACTGCTGCGGTGTCACGGTCCCGGGCGCGCCCTGCGGTCCAGGTCCGGCGTACGGCTGATCCGGTCCCGGCGCCGAGGTGGCCGTCTGCCGTGTCCGGTCCCCCTCCGATGTGCGCGGCGGGGGCGCCGCCACGGACCGGGCCAGGCCCTGGGCCACCGCTTCGTTGATGGTTCCGGCGAGCTGCCGGGCTTCGGGGAGTCCCTGGTCGGTGAGGAGTTCGGCGAGGCCGCCCGCGTAGCCCTGGCCGACCGCGCGGACCTTCCAGGCACCCTGCCTGCGGTAGAGCTCCAGGGCCACGACGGCGGACTCGGCGTCCAGACCGGTGAGGGTGTAGCTGGCGACCTCGGAACCGTCGAGGCCGGTGACCGCGACGAAGGGGGCGGCGACGGCGCCGAACCGGACCGGGCCGCCCACCCCGGTGGGCAGCGCGAGGAGCACGCTGACCCGGTGCACGGTCGGCGGCAGGGCGTCCAGGTCGAAGGCCAGACGATGATCGGCCGCCGCCTGCTTGGAGACCTCGAGCCCGGGCAGCGTGGGCGCGCCGGGATGGGCCACCCACTCGACGCCTCGGACCCTGCCCTGCTCGTCGCTGAGCGTGGCCCCGGCCACGATCGGCTTCCCGGCCGAGACACGGACCTCGAGACGGACCTGGGAGAGCGGGTGGTTCTGCCCCCTGACCAGCTCGGCCGTCATCGTCTTGTCCCCCTATGTCGCTTCGTGCGTGTACGCCGGCTGCCTACAGGTGCGGCAGGATCGCGGGCATCAGGTCCTGGAACGTGCGGCCGTTGGCCGGCGAGCCGAGGGCCGTCATCTGCCAGCCGGTTCCGGCGCGGTGCACCTTCGCCATGATCTGGGCCGTGTACTGGCCGCCGCCCGCCAGCGTGTAGCGGGCGAGTTCCTGGCCGTTGGTCTCGTCGACCAGGCGGCAGAACGCGTTCTGCACTTCCTGGAAGGTCTGGCCCGTGAAGGAGTTCACGGTGAAGATGATCTGGTCGATGTGGACCGGGATGCGCTGCAGGTCGACGAGGATGGCCTCGTCGTCACCGCCCTGGCCCACGCCGCCGACCAGGTTGTCCCCGGTGTGCCGCACCGAGCCGTCGTCGCTGACGAGGTGGCGGAAGAACACCACGTCGACGGGCTGCTTGTCCGCGAACAGCACGGCGGAGGCGTCGAGGTCGATCTCTCGGGTGCGCGAGCCGAACAGACCGCGCCGGGGGGCGGCCTGCCATCCGAGTCCCATACGGACCGCGGTCAGCGTGCCCCCGTCGTTCTTCTGCAGACTGATGGCCTGACCCTTGGTCATGTTGACCGTCACGCGCTGTTCCCCTTTCGAACTGTCCCCTGTTGCCGCGGAGTCCGCGGATGAGCAGAACCCTACGCAGCGGCACTGACAGTGCCGAACCCTGGGGCGCACTTTGTGTCGGTCTTGCAACACAGCGCGCATCGGCCGAGGTCCGGCGCCGCCTGCGGGGCGGTCAGGCGATCCCCGCTTCCTTCATCTGCCGCAGCTCCTTCTTCATCTCGGAGACCTCGTCACGCAGCCGGGCCGCGATCTCGAACTGGAGATCGGCCGCGGCGGCGCGCATCCGTTCCGTCAGCTCCTCGATCTGACCGGCGAGTTCGGCCGCGGGGCGGTCGGTCGGCACGGTCTCCTTGCTCTTGGCGGACCTGGCGGCCCGGGCCGCCTTGCCGCCGAGCGCGGGGACGGGGGCCTTGGCACCCTTGCCGTCCTTCGTCTTGCGGTAGCCGGAGCCGAGCAGCTGCTCGGTGTCGACGTCCTCGCGGGCGATCTGCGCCACGATGTCGTTGATCTTCTTGCGGAGGGGCTGCGGGTCGATGCCCCTCTCCTTGTTGTAGGCGATCTGCTTCTCCCGGCGGCGGTTGGTCTCCTCGATGGCCTTCTCCATCGCCGGGGTGATCTTGTCGGCGTACATGTGAACCTGGCCGGAGACATTGCGCGCCGCGCGGCCGATGGTCTGGATCAGGGAGGTTCCCGAGCGCAGGAAGCCCTCCTTGTCCGCGTCGAGGATCGCCACCAGGGAGACTTCGGGAAGGTCGAGACCCTCGCGCAGGAGGTTGATGCCGACCAGGACGTCGAACTCGCCGGCACGCAGCTCGCGCAGCAGCTCGACGCGGCGCAGGGTGTCGACGTCGCTGTGCAGGTAGCGGACCTGGATGCCCAGTTCCAGGAAGTAGTCGGTCAGGTCCTCGGCCATCTTCTTGGTGAGCGTGGTGACCAGGACGCGCTCGTCCTTCTCGGTGCGCTGCCGGATCTCGTGCACCAGGTCGTCGATCTGGCCCTCGGTGGACTTGACGACGACCTGGGGGTCGATGAGGCCGGTGGGGCGGATGATCTGCTCGACAAACCCGTCCCCGCGGGAGAGCTCATACTTCCCCGGCGTCGCCGAGAGATAGACGGTCTGGCCGATGCGCTTCTGGAACTCCTCCCACTTCAGGGGGCGGTTGTCCAGGGCGGAGGGCAGCCGGAAGCCGTGGTCGACAAGCGTGCGCTTGCGAGAGGCGTCACCCTCGTACATCGCGCCGATCTGCGGAACGGTGACATGCGACTCGTCGATGACGAGCAGGAAGTCGTCCGGGAAGTAGTCGATCAGCGTGTTCGGCGGGGAGCCGGGTTCACGGCCGTCGAAGTGCATCGAGTAGTTCTCCACACCGGAGCAGGAGCCGATCTGGCGGAGCATCTCGATGTCGTACGTCGTCCGCATGCGCAGGCGCTGGGCCTCCAGGAGCTTGCTCTGCTTCTCCAGCTCGGCGAGCCGCTCCCCCAGTTCCTTCTCGATGTCGTTGACGGCGCGCTCCATGCGCTCGGGACCCGCCACGTAGTGGGACGCCGGGAAGACGTAGACCTGGTTGTCGTCGCTGATGACCTCACCGGTGAGCGGGTGAAGCGTGGACAGTGCCTCGATCTCGTCGCCGAACATCTCGATGCGGACGGCGAGCTCCTCGTAGACCGGGAAGATCTCGATGGTGTCGCCGCGGACCCGGAAGGTGCCGCGCGCGAAGGCCACGTCGTTGCGCGTGTACTGGATGTCGACGAAGCGGCGCAGCAGGTCGTCGCGGTCGATCTCGTCGCCGACCTTGAGGTTGACCATCCGGTCCACGTACTCCTGCGGCGTACCGAGGCCGTAGATGCAGGACACCGAGGCGACCACGATGACGTCGCGGCGGGTGAGCAGGGAGTTGGTCGCGGAGTGGCGCAGGCGCTCCACCTCCTCGTTGATCGAGGAGTCCTTCTCGATGTAGGTGTCCGACTGCGGGACGTAGGCCTCGGGCTGGTAGTAGTCGTAGTACGAGACGAAGTACTCGACGGCGTTGTTCGGCAGCAGCTCGCGGAACTCGTTGGCCAGCTGGGCGGCCAGTGTCTTGTTCGGTGCCATGACGAGCGTGGGGCGCTGGAGCTTCTCGATCATCCAGGCCGTGGTGGCGGACTTTCCGGTGCCGGTCGCGCCCAGCAGCACGACATCCTTCTCACCTGCGCGGATGCGCTTCTCCAGGTCGGCGATGGCCGTGGGCTGGTCACCGCCCGGCTGGAAGGGGCTGACGACCTCGAAGGGCGCCACCGAACGTTCGATCTTGGATACGGGCCGCATGGAATCCACCGTACGACCCCGCACTGACAACCGGGCCGGATCAGCGGCTCTGCGGGGTCCGGGAGCGGCGGTGCCCACGCTCCCGCACGGGGCGCACGGCCGGTCGACGGCCGACGACGTGCGGGGCGACGGGATGGGCCGGGACACCCGGCCGCTTGATCTCCGCGGGGCTCCAGTCGGGCTTGCCCATGACCATCAGCGGGTCGAACATCACGACGACGCCCGCCAGGCAGAGGAAGACGAAGGGGCCGATCATCATGGGCGCGAGCAGCGCGGCCGCCGAGTCCCCGGCCGGGGCGCCGCCGGTCGAGCCGTGCAGATGGACGCTGAGGGCGGCCATGCCCATGTAGTGCATTCCGCTGACGGCGAGCCCCATGACGAGGCTCGCGCCCACGCTCCAGAGGAATCCACGCACTTGTCCCGCCGCCCAGAGGGCGGCGGTCGCGGCCACGACGGCGATGACGACCGAGGCGGAGACGGTGAGGGTGTTGTATTCGAGCTTCCCGTTGAGCCGCATCCCGGCCATGCCCAGATAGTGCATCGAGGCGACACCCAGGCCCGTGACGGTCCCTCCGGTGAAGAGCGCCGTCCCGGTGGCACCCCGGTAGCCGACGATGAAGATCCCGGCGCCGACCATCAGGACGGCGACGCCCAGACTCGCGAACGTGGTCGGCTTGTCGTAGTGGACCGGGGTCTCCTCGACCGTGAAGCCCATCATCGCGATGAAGTGCATCGTCCAGATGCCGGAGGCGATCGCGACCGAACCGAGCGCGAGCCAGCCGGCCCGCCAGGAACCGGCGACGAGCATGGATCTGGTGGTGCAGCGAAGCCCGAGCGCTCCGCCCAGGCACGCCATGAAATACGCCACCAGCGGTGTGACGAGTCCGTAGGTGAAGCCGTCGACCGTGCCCTGCATGCGCGGCTGCCCTTCCCGCCCCGTTACTCCTGGAAATACCCGAACTACCCCCGCCTTCCGGACCGCCGGAGCGGACCGGGTCGAGGCAGAGAGTATGTCCCCCACCGGAATGGTCGAACGATAATCCTGCAAAGAATCACGACCTCTCCTCACTTGTGCGGCGCCAGTGAGCGGACTTGGACAACTCCATTCAATCCGCGGCCATCTCGCTTCCACCCTTCGGCGACTCTCTGCTGTCAATCTTGTACTGACTGTGATCGCCCGATGCGAGGAGAAGGCATGCACGCGCGCGTAGCCGCCGCCGCCACGACCGCCGCGCTTCTTGGGGGAACCGCTTTCATACTGCCGAGCCCGCACGCCAAGGCCGACGGCCGGAGCACGGCTCCGCTGATCGTCTCCCACCGCGGTGCCTCGGCCTACACGCCGGAGAACACCCTGGCCGCCGTCGACCGCGCGGCCGAGCTGGGGTTCAAGTGGGTCGAGAACGACGTCCAGCGCACCCGCGACGGTCAGCTGGTCGTCCTCCACGACGCCTCGCTGGCTCGCACGACCGACGTCGAGGAGGTCTATCCCGGCCGAAGCCCCTGGAAGGTCAAGGACTTCACCGCGGCCGAGATCGCCCGCCTGGACGCCGGGAGCTGGTTCGACCCGCAGTTCGCGGGCGAGGGGGTGCCGACACTTCGGGAGTACATGGAACGCCTCTCGCGCAACCATCAGAAACTCGTCCTGGAGATCAAGAATCCCGAGCTATACCCCGGCATCGAGCGACAGACCCTCAAGCTCCTGAGCAACGAGGGCTGGCTCGACCCGGTGCACCTCAGGGACAGGCTGATCGTCCAGAGCTTCAGCGCCCGCAGCGTCCGGACGGTCCACGATCTGCGGCCGGGCATCACGACGGCCTTCCTGGGGACGCCTCCGCTCGCGCGGCTGCCCCGGTACGCGGAGTTCGCCGACCAGATCAATCCGGACCATACGTCGCTGTCGTCCGACTATGTCTCCGCGGTCCACGCCCTCCGCGGTCCGCACGGCCCGATGAGGGTCTTCGCCTGGACCGTGGACGACGCGGCCACCGCGCGGCGCATGGCGAGGTTCGGCGCGGACGGCATCATCACGAACGCGCCCGACGTGGTCCGCGAGGCCCTGGACTAGCGCCCTCGCCCGTGGCGCGGACGTGTGCCGGTGTCCGCGCCACGGGCGCTGTCAGTGGCGGGCCGTACGGTGGATCGCGTGAACAGCCACGGGCAGTACGAGCAGCAGGTCGTGTGGACCGTCCTCGGCACGGACATCGGTCCGCTGCTCCTCGCCGCGACATCGCACGGCCTGGTCAACGTCGTCTTTCACGCCTCGGACGCGGTGCGCGACAGGGCGCTCGAACGGCTCGCGTCCCGGCTGGGCAGCCAGCCCGTCGAGGCACCCGGATCACCTCTGCTGGCCGAGGCGATACACCAGGTCGAGGCGTACTTCGCGGGCGGGCGGCACGACTTCGACCTGCCGCTCGACTGGTCGCTGATCTCGGGGTTCAACCGCCAGGTGCTGCGCGAGCTGAACTCGGGTGTCCCGTTCGGTTCCGTGGTGGGCTACGGCGACCTGGCCGGGCGGGTCGGCCGGCCCGGGGCGGCGCAGGCCGTGGGGGTGGCCATGGGCTCGAATCCACTGCCGGTCGTGGTGCCGTGCCATCGTGTGGTCGAGAGTGACGGCGGCATCGGTGGTTTCGGGGGCGGCCTGGAGACCAAGCGGAAGCTGCTGGCGCTGGAAGGGGTGCTCCCGGAGCCACTGTTCTGAGGTGGCGGCGGGAGCCTTCCCCCGATCCTCAGAGGCTGATGTGGTACGCCTTGCGAAGCGTCTCGTGGACGGTCCACGTCGTACGGTCGCCCTCGCGCAGGAACGCCGCGTCGCCGGGGCCCACTTCGATGACGTCGCCGCCCTCCACCTCGATGGTGGCGCGGCCGCTGACGACGACGAAGAGCTCGTTCGCCTCGGTGTCGGTCACCACGCCGGGCGTGATCTGCCAGATGCCGCGCAACTGCTTGCCGTCGGCGGACTCCCAGAGCACCTTGCCCGTCACGGCGGGGTCGCCGGAGACGATCTGGGCCGGATCCAGCGGCTCGGGTTCGAGTTCGGCGTCGGGAATGTGCACGGCGAAGGACGGTGTGGCCTGGGAGTTCATGGTCATGAGCGGACACCCTAAGGGCTTGTCCGCCGCCCGGAGCGCCGAGGGGCTCCCCGCCGTGAGGAGAACTGCTCCGCGGTTCGGGAAAGTCCTGACGCGGAGGGTGGCCGGGACACCCGACCGATAGCAGACTCCGCCCTGCGCACAGCCGCTGGCATCCGAAGTCACGGAGCCGAAGGCACCGTCGAGGACCAGATCGCGCAGATCCTCGGCGAACCCGAGGTCGACGCGGCCGTCGACGCGGTGGGCTTCGAGGCCCGGGCGCACGGCCGGGACGCGCAGGAGGCACCCGCGACCGTCCTCAACTCGCTGATGGGGCTCACGCGCGGGCGGCGCCCTCGGCATCCCCGGCTTCTACGTCACGGACGACCCCGGAGGGATCGACCAGGACGCGAGGACCGGCACGCTGAAGGTGCGTCTGGGCCTGGGCTGGGCCAAGAGCCACCGGTTCACCACGGGCCAGTGCCCGGTGATGCGGTACCACCGGGGGCTGATGAAGGCGATCCTGCACGAGCGGGTGCACATCGCCAAGGCGGTCAACGCGACCGTGATCGGCCTGGACGACGCACCGCGCGGTTACACCGAGTTCGACCAGGGCGCCGGCCGCAAGTACGTCCTCGATCCGCACGGGGCGCTGGCCGGCGTACGGCCTGTCTGACCCGGCTCGCAGAAGGGGTGCTCCCGCGCGCGTGGAGCACCCTTTTCCCCTGCCGGAGCTCTCCCGCCGGAGGACGGGATCCCGGCGAAGGGAACCGTTCCGGCGGCGAGTTCGGCGATCTCAGGGATTCCGGGCCGACCGCCTTCTCGTAGAAGTCGGCCGGGGCGACCGGGTCGCGTACCCAGAGGACGACATGGTCGAGACGTGGCGAGTTGTCCGTCATGCGCCCAGGCTGGTGTCGTACGCCGCAGGTCGCGGGGGTTTGGCCGGGCGCGCCGCTCGCCAGAGATCCAGGGACGGGGAACGTCGACCGACGACAGGAGGCAGGCGCGTGATCGTGGTGTCCGAAGAGGTGCGGGAGGCGCTCGACGCGCGCCGGCCGGTGGTGGCCCTGGAGTCGACGATCATCGCGCACGGGCTGCCCCGCCCGCGCAATCTGCAGGTCGCGCTCGAACTGGAGGATGTGGTCCGGGAGGAGGGCGCGGTACCCGCGACGATCGCCGTGCTCGACGGCCGGCCACATGTCGGCCTGGACAAGGAACAGCTGGAACGGGTCGCGAACGAGGACGGGATCCGCAAGCTGGGGCACCGCGATCTGCCGCTCGCGGTCGCCACGGGGGCGAGCGGGGCGACGACCGTGTCCGCGACAGCCCTGCTGGCGGCCCGCGCCGGGGTCCGGGTGTTCGCGACGGGAGGGCTCGGCGGAGTGCACCGCGAGTGGACGGTGACCCAGGACGAGTCCGCCGATCTGGGCCTGTTGGCACGCACCCGGATCACGGTGGTGTGCGCGGGCGTCAAGTCGATCCTGGACGTGCCGGCGACGCTGCAGCGCCTGGAGACGCTGGGCGTGGCGGTGGCCGGGTACGGCACGGACCGGTTCCCCGGCTTCTATCTGTCCGACTCGGGGCACCCCGTGGACTGGACCCTGGACTCCCCCGAACAGGTGGCCGAGGTGATGCGCGCCCAGGACGCGCTGCACGCCCCCGAGTCGTCGCTCGTCGTCGCGAACCCCGTCCCCGAGGCTGAACAGCTCGATCCCGGGCTCCACGCGCGCGTGCTCGCCGACGCGTTGCGAGCGTGCGAGGCGGAGGGTGTGACCGGACAGGCGGTGACGCCCTTCCTGCTCGGCTATCTGGTCCGGCACACGGACGGCGCCTCGCTCGGTGCCAATCTGGCGGCGGTACGCGGCAACGTACGTCTCGCGGGGCGGATCGCGGCGGCCTGGGCGGGGGCGTGAGCGACGCGGATCGGGGCGACCCGAGGCACGGCGTGAGCGGGGTGGACCGCTCGGGGGCCGGACGGGACGCGCGGGATGCCGAGGGCGCTCTGCTCGTCGTCGGGGACGTGGTCACGGACGTCGTGGCCCGGCATCGCGGGCTGCTGGCGGCCGGCACCGACACGGCCGCCGTCATCCGGACCGTGCCGGGCGGCGCGGGCGCCAATGTCGCGTGCTGGGCCGCGTACGAGGGCTGTGCCGACGTGCGGCTGCTCGGCCGGGTGGGCGGCGACGCCGCGGCGTGGCACGGGCGTGAACTCGCGGCGAGCGGCGTACGGCCCCTCCTGGTGACCGATGCGGAGGCACCGACCGGGACGGTGATCTGCCTGGTGGACACCGGTGCGTCGGCGGAGCGCACGTTCCTCACGGACAGCGGGGCGTCCCTTCGGCTCGCACCGGACGACTGGTCGCCGGCGCTGCTCGACGGGGTCGCGCGGCTGCATCTGTCGGGCTACCTGTTCTTCTCCGAGCCGAGCCGGGCGCTGGTGTCGACGGCGCTGGAGTCGGCGCGAGCTCGGGGCGTGCCGGTGAGCCTCGACCCCGCGTCGGCGGGGTTCCTCACCGAGCTGGGCGTGGACCGCTTCCTCGAGCTTTCCGAGGGCGTGGACGTCCTGCTGCCCAGCCGTGACGAGGCATGCCTGCTGACGGGGCTGCCCGATCCGGCCGACGCGGCGGCCAAGCTCAGCCGCCATTTCCCCTTGGTCGTCGTCAAACAGGGAGGTGCCGGGGCCCTGGTGGCCCGTTCCGGGACCGTCCGGGCCCATGTCCCGGCGCTGCCCGCGACGCCGCGTGACACGACGGGCGCCGGTGACGCGTTCACCGGCGCGTTCCTCGCCGCACTGCTCGCGGGCGCCGGCCCCGAGGAGGCGGCGACGGCGGGGTGCGCTGCGGGGGCGAAGGCGGTGGAGCGGGTCGGCGGAAGACCGCCGTCGGGAAGTCGACGGCGAGGAGGGGAGACGCGGGTTCGCTGAACGCCCGACCCGCATGAGGACGTGCACGGGTACCCCCTGCCCAACTCCCGCATCGCGTTCAGTTCTTGCGCCCCCAGGCCGAGATCAGCGGCGCGGTCGCCAGATCCATGGACCCGGCCGCGACATTCGCCAGGTGCCGGTTGATCTCCTCCTGGGTGGCCAGGCCCGCCGTGACGAGCTGGTCGCGGATCTGCCGGATCGTCGCGGATTCCAGGATGGCGCAGTCGGGGGAGGTGACGGGGAAGTACGCGTCGGCCTCCACGCCCCGCAGTCCCGCCTCCCGGAGAAGCCGCGGGAGCTTGCGGCCGTAGGCGAGGTCGGCACCGCGCTCGGCGAGCAGCTTGCGGAAGCCCTGGCGCAGCCGGTTCGCCAGTTGCTGCTCGGGGCCGTACTCGTCGGGGCAGAGCAGCGGCTGCAGGGCGGGATCGGCGTCCTCGACCAGGATCCGGCCACCGGGCCGCAGGGATTTGATCATCGACCGCAGCGCCCGCTCCCGCTCCGGCACATGAACCAGTACGAGCCGGGCGTGCACGAGGTCGAAGCCCTCCCCCGGCGGTTCTTCGGCGCCCACGTCGTGGACGCGGACCTCGACGGGCGAGCGGGCGACGGATGCCGCCCACGAGGTGTCGATGTCGGTCGCGACGACCTTCCCCGTCGGACCGACCTTCTTGGCGAGCCAGGACACGACGGATGTGCCGCCCGCCCCGACCTCCCAGCAGCGCCAGCCGGACCCGACGCCGAGGCGCTCCAGGTGCCTGAACGTCGTGGGGTCGAAGAGGGTGGCGAAGGCGTCGAAACGCTGCCCCGCCTCGGTCTGCTGGTTGTCGAGGAGATACCCGTCGGCTCGCGTCATGGGGAGATCATCCCAGTTGACCTGCTTGTCTGGAATCGCCGACGCTCCCGTTGTCGGTACCCGCGTCACCCGACGGGCACCGCCCGGCGGCACCACGCCCCGCCGCCTGCCGCCACCTGCCACCCAGCCGTCCGAGTGCCCCGCATCACTGAACGGAATGTTCCGTTCCCACAGCCTTTTCCGGTGGCCGATCAGGCCTGGCAGACTGGCCCGCCAGGCGCAAAGTGCGGCCCGAGGAGATCCACGCGAGGAGATCCAGATGTCCATGGCAGGGAATTTGCGGAAGGTGACGGCTCTCGGTGCGGTCGACGGCCTCCGCAAGGTGGCGCGGCTGACGCGGCGGCGCGCCCGTGTCGACCTGAGCCACCCCGCCCGGTCGCCGCTGGGCTCCGCGGTGGTGAACTGCGTGGCATACCAGAACGGCTCCAGGATCCCCGAGGGCCGCGATCTGGTCGACACCGTGGAGCGGATCCGCAAGCGCGACGAGGGTTTCGTCTGGCTCGGACTGCACGAGCCGACCGCCCTGGAGTTCGCGGGCGTCGCCGAGCTCTTCGACCTCCATCCCCTCGCCGTCGAGGACGCGGTGGAGGCCCATCAGCGCCCGAAGCTGGAGCGGTACGGCGACACACTGTTCGCGGTGTTCAAAACGGTCTGCTACGTGGAGCACACGGAGTTGACGGCGACCAGTGAAGTGGTGAACACCGGCGAGATCATGCTGTTCGTCGGGCCGGACTTCGTCATCACCGTGCGACACGGACGGCACGGGTCGCTGGGCCCGCTGCGCGAAGAGCTGGAGTCCGATCCGCAGCAGCTGTCCAAGGGGCCGGCCGCGGTCCTGCACGCGATCGCGGACCACGTGGTCGACGAGTATGTGAACGTCACGGACTCGGTCCAGGCGGACATCGACCAGGTCGAGGCCGATGTGTTCGCCGAGAACGGCGCACGCGCGGACGCGGGCCGCATCTACCAGCTCAAGCGCGAACTCCTCGAACTGAAGCGGGCCGTGGTCCCGCTCGCCCGGCCGGTCCAGGAGCTGGCGACCCGGCCGATCCGTGTGGTCGACCCGGAGATACAGGCGTACTTCCGGGACGTCTCCGACCATCTGCTGCGGGTCACCGAGCAGATAGCCGCCTTCGACGAACTGCTCAACTCGATCCTGCAGGCGCATCTCGCGCAGGTGACGGTGGCGCAGAACGAGGACATGCGGAAGATCACGGCGTGGGCGGCGGTCATCGCCGTTCCGACCATGGTCTGCGGCGTGTACGGCATGAACTTCGACAACATGCCCGAACTGCACTGGAGGTTCGGCTATCCCATCGTCATCGGCGTCATATCCGTCGCCTGTCTCGTCCTCTACCGGGGGTTCCGGCGCAACGGCTGGCTCTGACACGTCTCTCGCCCGGCACGGCCGGCCGGACGAGAGTGCGCGTCACGGATCCGCAGGGACCGGAGACGTGGGCGGGTGACTCGCTTCGATTGCCTTCGGCCCGAATCGCTCGGGCCGGGTCGGCCGAATCCTCGGGCCGATTCGCTCGGGCCCATTCGCTCGGGCGGGTCAGTCGGTCGGGTCGGTCGGGTCGGGAGGATCGACGGGTCAGCCCATCGCGCTGCTCGCGCCCCTCGCGTAGACGCTCTCGACCCAGGCGGCGAGTTGTTCGTCGCTGACGTGCTGGGCGAGGTCGGCTTCGCTGATCATGCCGACCAGTCGTTTGTTCTCGATCACCGGAAGCCGGCGGATCTGGTGCCCCTTCATCTCCTGGAGCACTTCGCCGACATCGGCGTCGGCCTCGATCCAGCGCGGTGTGCCTTGGGCCATCTCGCCCGCGGTGACCCGGGCGGGGTCGTGGCCCATGGCCACACAGCCGACGACGATGTCGCGGTCCGTGAGGATGCCGCAGAGTCGTTCGTTCTCGTCGCTGATGGGCAGGGCGCCCACGTTGAGCTCGCGCATCAGCTGGGCGGCGCGGTCCAGGGTCTCGTGGGCGGGGATCCACTGGGCACCACGATGCATGATGTCTCCGGCGGTGGTCATGTAGTACCTCCCGGTGCCGGACGGCCGGCGCGGCGCGGAACACACCGCTAGTCCCGGCGCCCTACATTCTCGCCGCGCCCCAGGAGCTACGCACCTGGACGCACACCGAGGGGACGGGGACGGCCCTCGTGATCAGCCGTTCCACGCGGGGTGCCGGGGGTCGTCGGCACGCACCAGGACGTCGGCCGTGCCGGCCGGGTCCACCTCGCCCTCGTAGCGGGCGAAAGCGGGGAGGGTCCAGTGCTCCGCCTCCGGGGTACGGCGGCGCAGGGCGCCCGGAGAGAGGAGTACGTGAACGCTGAGGTCGAACGGGAACCAGTGGCGCAGGAGGAGGGGGCCGTGGAGCAACAGGATTCCGCCGGGAGGGAGTCGGACGTAGGGGCTGCGGGTGGCCCGGTCGGTGGCGGGGTCCCAGCGGTCAGGCAGGAGCCTGCCGTCGCCACCGGGTTCGAGGGGACCGAAGACCTCGCGCCAGAGAGCGGCGGTGTCGAACCAGCCGTCGTAATAGGCGTCGACGTCCTGGTGACCGTATTCGAACCGGAGCGACGCGGGACGCAGGAAGCCCTCCGCGCCGACGACCAGCGAGGAACGGCCGCGTACGCGCAGCGCCTCGGAGACGCGGTGCGCGAGTTCGCCGGGGCGGGCGGCCGGGGCTCCGTCGAAGGCGATGCGTGGCCAGGGGCTGCCGTCGTCCGGTTTCAGGTCGAGCAGGCGGTCGGCGAGGAGGTCGCCGAGCCGTTCCCAGGTGATCGCTTCGAGTCGCACAGGGCCCATGATGCCGCGCTCGGGACGGGGCCCGGTGGGCGAGGCCCGCGGCGAGCGAGGGTGGCCGGCATGGCGCGGCCGGGGCGCGGATCGCGCGAAGGCGCCGCCGGCCGACGTAGATGTCGGGCCGGTGCGGGGAAGGAACCGCGTATGGCACCGATCGCTGCTCCCCCGTTCCGGAACGGGCTTCTCGTCGTCCAACCGCTCAAGAAGCGGCACTGCGTCGAGTGCCGGAGCGGGCCGATCCCGCTGCTGGTGCTGGAGGAGGGGGCACCGCGGTGTCTGGACTGCGTGGATCTCGGGCACCTGGTGTTCCTGGCGCGCGGCGACACCGCGCTGACGCGCAGATCGCGGGAGGGCAGCACGCTGTCGGCCGTGGTGGTGCGGTTCAACCGGCGGCGAGGCAGGTACGAGCGGCAGGGTGTCCTGGTCGAGGAGGCGGCGCTCGCCCGGGCCGAGGAGCGGTGTCTGGTGGACGCCGAGGCACGTCGGCGACGCCGGGCACGGGACGCGCGGCGCCGGGAGGCGGAGGACGTTCGCTTCACGGACGCGTTCGCTCTGGAGATACGCCGGCTGTTTCCGCACTGTCCGGCCGACCGGGCGCGAACGATCGCCGCCCATGCCTCGGTGCGCGGCAGCGGGCGGGTCGGGCGGAGCTCGGCGGGCCGCGCGCTGTCCGAGGCGGCGGTGACCGCGGCGGTCCGCGCGTCCGTACGGCACACGGAGACCCCGTACGACCAGCTGCTGATGAGCGGCGTGCCGCGGCACGAGGCGCGCCGCCGGATCGCGGCCACGGTGGACACGAGGCTCTGGGAATGGCGCGACGACATCACCGCGCAGGCATGAGCCCACAGGGGCCCGGAGCCGCTCAGCGCGAGCGGACTGGGGCCCGGGGCCGCTCAGCCGCCGAGACGGGTGGGCTGGGGCGGCTCGGATGCGGATACGGAGGGCTGGGTCTGCGCGGAACGGACAGGACAAGGCGGGGGGGCGGGAGCGCTGAACCGGGACGGGGCAGCGGGAGCGCTGAACCGGGACGGGGCGGGAGTACGTCGACAGGGCTGAGGTGGAGGACGTGAACTGGGCTGGGCACCCGGGGCGTGGAGCGGGGATGCGCCGTCACCGCGACGGGTGGTGGACGGTCACGCATGTGTCCGCGTCGCTCGGCCATGGCGACTGCCGTCGCGGCGGATTTCACTTGTGGTGACGGTTGGCGCTGTGCAGGATCTTGGGCTTGGCGGTTTCGACGCGGGAGTGGACATGATCGACGGACCGTATTTCGTGCTGACGCTCCTGGGGGTGCTCGGCTGCGGGCTGGTGGCGGGGGTGTTCTGCGGGTTCTCGACCTTCGTGATGAGGGCGCTGGCCCAGCTGCCGCCGGCGCAGGGGGTCGCCGCGATGAACGCGATCAACGTCGCGGCGGTCCGCCCCCCGTTCATGCTGGTGTTCATGGGGTCGGCGGTGCTGTGCGCGGTGCTGGCGGTGGTGACGTTCGTGGTGTTGCCGGACGAGGGGACGGTGGAGCTGCTGCTCGGCAGCGCGCTGTATCTGTTCGGGTCGTTCGGGGTGACGATCGCGGCGAACGTCCCGCGCAATGACGCCCTGATGAAGCTGGAGTCGGGGACACCGGAGGCCGCCGTCTACTGGCCCACGTATGTGCGCGAGTGGACGATGTGGAATCACGTCCGCACGGTCGCCTCGGCCGCCGCGGCGGTGTCGTACACGCTCGCCCTCACCTGAGCCGTCCGCCCGCCCCCGTCCGAGCCCAGGCCCAGGCCCGAGCCCTGGTCACAGCCTCCGCGTACGCCGGCGTCCGGGGCGGCGCCGCATGCGGAGGCGACGTATCGTGGCGGGAAGGGAGTGCTGTCCGGATTCCGCGGCCGATCTCGGCTGCCGACGGCCGTGCGGCCCCGCACCGGTACGCGTACATGAGGGAGACGGCCATGGCCGATCCCAAGGGTTTCATGACCACACCGCGCCAGGAGTACCCGCGCCGGCCCGTCCAGGAGCGGGTGCGGGACTGGAACGAGGTGTACGTTCCCGGAGCCCTGCTGCCGATCATCGAGAAACAGGCCGACCGCTGCATGGACTGCGGCATCCCCTTCTGTCATGAGGCCTGCCCCCTGGGGAACCTGATCCCCGAGTGGAACGACCTCGTCTCGCGTGACGACTGGCGGGCGGCGAGCGACCGGCTGCACGCCACGAACAACTTCCCCGAGTTCACCGGGCGGTTGTGCCCCGCGCCGTGCGAGGCGGGCTGTGTGCTGGCGATCAACCAGCCCGCGGTCACCATCAAGAACGTCGAGGTCGCCATCGCCGACCGCGCCTGGGAGGACGGGTTCACGCCGCCGCGTCCGCCGGACCGGCTCTCGGGGCGGACCGTCGCGATCGTCGGATCGGGGCCCACCGGGCTGGCCGCGGCACAGCAGTTGACGCGGGCCGGGCACACGGTGGCCGTGTACGAACGGGCCGACCGGATCGGTGGCCTGATGCGGTACGGGATCCCCGCTTTCAAGATGGAGAAGCGGCACCTGAACCGGCGGCTGGCCCAAATGCGCGCGGAGGGAACCAAGTTCCGTACGTCGACGGCGATCGGCACCGACATCGGGGCGACCGCGCTCAAGGCCCGCTACGACGCCGTGATTCTCGCGCTGGGGGCCACGGCCTGGCGTGAACTGGAGGTGCCCGGGCGGCAGTTGTCCGGCATTCATCAGGCGATGGAATATCTTCCGCTGGCCGACCGGGTGTGTGAGGGAGATCTGGAGGTCTCCCCGTTGTCCGCGGCGGGCAGGCATGTGGTGATCGTCGGCGGCGGTGACACGGGAGCCGACTGCCTGGGGACGGCCGTACGCGAGGGGGCCGCGTCCGTGACCCAGCTCGACATCTATGCGCAGCCGGAGGCCGAGCGCGACGAGGACGTCGAGCCGTGGCCGACGTATCCGAAGATCTACCGGCTCTCCGCCGCGCACGAGGAGGCCGGCGCGCTGGGGACGGCACCCGCCGCGGACGCGGACGCGCGGCTGTTCGCCGCGTCCACGCTCCGCTTCGACGGGGGCGCCGACGGACGGGTGCGCTCGCTGCATCTCGTCGAGGTCGACGAGCGGCGCCGCCCGGTCCCCGGTTCGGGGCGCACCCTGCCCGCCGACCTCGTGCTGCTCGCCCTCGGCTTCTCCGGACCGGACCGGCACGACGGCCTGATCGACCAGCTGGGACTGGCACTCGAGCCGCGCGGCACGATCACCCGGGACGCCGACTTCGCCACGAACGTCCCGGGGGTGTACGCCGCCGGGGACGCGGCACGCGGCCAGTCGCTCATCGTGTGGGCGATCGCCGAGGGCCGGTCGGTCGCCGCGGCCGTGGACCAGGCCCTGAGCGGGTCGGCACGCCCGCGGCTGCCGGCCCCGATCGGACCGTACGACCGCCCCATGACCGCGTAGCGCCGAGAACCCACGGCGAGCCGCGGGCCCGACCACGCCGCAGAACCCACCGCGAGGCGCGGGCTCGACCACGGCCCGACCACGGCCGGACGGTGCCTCAGCGGCGTTCGTCCGTGCCGGCCACCTTCGCCGTCGACAGGGCGACCCTGTTCCAGGTGTTGATCGCGAAGATCAGGGCGAGGACGTGACCCAGTTCCTGGTCGTCGAAGTGGGCCGCCGCCTCGGCGTAGACGTCGTCGGGCACACCCGCGTCGGCGACCAGGGTCACCGCCTCGGTCAGCGCGAGGGCGGCCCGCTCCTTCGGCGTGAAGAAATGGCGGGCCTCGCGCCAGACCGCGACCATGTGCAGCCGGTCCTCGCTCTCCCCGGCCCTGCGGGCGTCGTTGGTGTGCATGTGGAGGCAGTACGCGCAGTGGTTGAGGTGCGAGGCGCGGATCTGGATCAGTTCGACGAGGGCCGGGTCGAGTCCCTCGCGGGCCGCCGCGTCGAAGCCGATGAGGGCGCGGAAGACCTTCGGGGCGGACTTCGCGAGGTCGAGCCGGGCGGCTCCGGTCACGGCCGTCCCACCGGTACCGACGGCGCCGGCAGCACCCGCGGCAGCCGTCGCGTCGCTCGTGCTCGTCGTGGTGGTCGCGTCCGTCGTGGTGTTCGTGTTCGTCGTCATGACTATGAATCTACGGTCCGGATAGACCGGCTGTAGGGTGCATTTCCATGGCGGAATCATGGGTCAATTCTGCGGAGCGGATCGGTGTCGATCTGCACTTGGAGCTGTCGGGTCCCGGCGGGCGGCGGGCCGCGCTGACCCGTGCGCTGCGCGAGGCCGTACGCGGCGGGAGGCTCGTGCCGGGCACCCGGCTGCCGCCGTACCGCTCGCTCGCCGCGGACCTCGGCGTCGCGCGCAACACGGTCGCCGACGCGTACGCCGAGCTCCTCGCCGAGGGCTGGCTGACCGCCCGGCAGGGCTCGGGCACCCGGGTCGCCGCGGGGGTGGCTCCCCCGCCCGGGAGGCAACGGGCGGGCGCCGCCGCGCCGGGCGCTCCCGCACGCAGGCCGAAGGAGCCGGGCGCTCCCGCGCGCGTGCCCAAGAAGGTGCCCCGCGCGCGTGGTCCCCGGCACGATCTGCGGCAGGGCACTCCGGACGCGTCGTCGTTCCCGCGTGCCGCCTGGCTGGCGTCCGCTCGCCGGGCTCTCCAGCAGGCACCCAACGAGGCCTTCGGGCCCGGTGATCCGGCCGGGCGGGCAGAACTGCGGGAGGCACTCGCGGAGTACCTGGCACGGGCGCGAGGGGTGCGCACGGAGCCCGGACGGATCGTGATCTGTTCGGGCTTCGCCCACGCCCTGCGCCTGCTCTTCCCGCAGGTCCTTCGAGGTCCGCTGGCGGTCGAGTCGTACGGTCTCGGCTTCCACCGGCAGCTCCTGGCCGACGCCTCCGTACGGACCGTCCCCCTGCCACTGGACGAAGACGGTGCGCTGGTGGGCGAGTTGGGGAGGGAGCGGGCCGTACTGCTCACGCCCGCGCACCAGTTCCCGACCGGCGGCCCGCTGCACGCCGGGCGGCGTGCGGCGGTGGTCGACTGGGCACGCGCGCGGGGCGGGGTGATCCTGGAGGACGACTACGACGGGGAGTTCCGCTACGACCGCAAACCCGTGGGCGCCCTGCAGGGGCTGGACCCGGAGCGGGTCATCCATATCGGCTCGGTCAGCAAGAGCCTGTCACCGGCGCTGCGGCTCGGCTGGATGGTCCTCCCTCAGCGGTTCGTCGGCCCCGTACTGGAGACCAAGGGCGAACGGGAGGCGTGGGCGAGCGCGTTGGACCAGCTGACGCTCGCGGACTTCATCGACTCCGGTTCGTACGACCGTCATGTGCGGCGCATGCGGCAGCGGTACCGGGGGCGGCGCGACCGGCTCGTGGCCACGCTCGCCGCGCGGGCGCCGCACGTCGAGGTCACCGGGATCGCGGCCGGGCTGCACGCGGTACTGCGGCTGCCGCCAGGCACTGAGCGGTCGGCCGTCAAAGCGGCCGTCTGGCAGGGTGTCGCGCTCGACGGGCTCGCCGAGTTCCGGCACCCGGGGGCGGGGATGGCCGCGCCGGACGGGCTGGTGGTCGGGTATGCGACGCCCCCGGAACACGCCTACGGGGCGGCGCTGGACGCGCTGTGCGACGTACTGCCGCCGGGCTGAACGCGCTCGACCCGCGTCGCGCGACGGCCGACCGATGCCACGGCCGTCCTCGGAGCCGTCCCGTCGCATCGCGCCGTGGAAGGGTGGAAGACCCGTACCCCGAAAGCCCGCACCCCGCCGCCGCGTCCCGGTGTCCGGGACACGCCTCGACGGGGTGCGCGAATGCCCCTGAAAACCTACGGTTTGCGTGCCACCGCCCCGTACCCGGGGATGACCCCGTCGTCCTGGCCCGGCACCGGTTCGCCCAGTTCCGGGTGCCACTGGTGGACCACCGCGACGCCCGGCTCGACCAGGTCGAGGCCGTCGAAGAAGCGGGCGAACTCCTCGCGGGAGCGCAGTGCCAGGGTGACGCCCGCCGCCTTGAGCTTCTCGATCGCCGCCGCCGACTCCTCGGGGGTGAAGTCGGCGGTGGCGTGGGTGACCATCAGGTAGCTGCCGGAGGGCAGTTCGGACAGCAGGCGGCCGACCAGGGCGTGCGCGCCGTCCCCGTCGGAGACGAAGTGGAGCAGCGCCACGAGGGAGAGCGCCACGGGACGGTCGAAGTCCAGGATCTTCCTGGCCCCGTCGAGAATGGCGTCCGGGTCCCGCACGTCCGCCTGCAGATACTCGGTCACTCCCGTGTCCGAGCTGCGCAGCAGGGCCGCCGCGTGGGCCAGCACGATCGGGTCGTTGTCGCAGTACACGACCCGTGCGTCGGGTGCGACGGCCTGGGCGATCTGGTGAAGGTTCGGCTCGGTCGGGATCCCGGTGCCGATGTCGAGGAACTGCCGCACACCGTTCTGGGCCAGCCGGCGTGTGGCGCGGTGCATGAAGGCGCGGTTGACCCGGGCCATCACCGGCACCCTCGGGTCGAGGGCGAGCATCTGCCGGCCCATTTCCTCGTCGACGGGGTAGTTGTCCTTGCCGCCGAGATACCAGTCGTACATCCGCGCGGGATGCGGCTTGCTCGTGTCGATCTCGATGGGGGTCTGCCCGGTCATGACGGTCTCCGTAAGTCCGCGCTGTAGTAAGTGATCAACTCAGAACCAAATTCAGGAAAGTCGGTGAAAAGAGAACTCAAGTCGTTCAGGAGAGAAGGAAGTCCGCCTCTCCCGCTTTCGCGCCCTGGATGAACGCCGTCATCTCGCCGGGCGTATAGATGAGGGCGGGACCGTCCGGGTCCGCCGACTGACGCACGGCGATACGGCCGTCGGCGAGTTTCATCGCTTCCAGGCAGTTGCCGCCGTTTCCGCCGCTCCACGGCTTGTGCCAGCCCTCGCTGCCCAGTTCACGGGCGGGCATTCCGTTGTAGATGCGCACGTTGCCTATCCGCGGGTTGATGCGTTCCGGCTTGATGCGTTCCATTCACAGCTCCTTGCGGAGATCCCGGAGGATCTCCTTCGTGCGATGTGCCGTGGCGGCTTGAGCCGCCATGCGGTCCATGACCTCCAGGTGGGTCGCCACCTCGGAACGCGCGTCCAGGTAGACGGCGCCGGTCAGGTACTCGCTGTAGACCATGTCCGGGAGTTCCGGCATGGCAAATCGGAACAGCACGAAGGGCCCGTACGTGCCGGGGTGCGGACCCGAGGAGAACGGGATCACCTGCAACGTCACGTTGGGCAGCTTCGTGGCCTGGAGCAGCCTGTCGATCTGCGCGCGCATCACCTCGGGGCCGCCGATGGTGCGGCGCAGGGCCGTCTCGTCCATCACGGCCCAGATCCGGGGCGCGTCCTCCCGCGTGAGCAGATCCTGACGCTGCATGCGCAGCGCCACATGGCGCTCGATGTCCTCGGGCCGGGTCTGCCCGATGGCGCCCGCCCGCAGGACGCCGCGGGCGTAGTCCTCGGTCTGCAGCAGGCCGGGGACGAAGTGGGGTTCGTACGAGCGCAGGAGGGCGGCCGCGCCTTCCAGGCTGACGTGCATGGAGAACCAGTCGGGCAGGATGTCGTGGAACCGCTGCCACCAACCGGGTTTGTTGGCGTCCTCGGCCAGTTGGACGAAGGCCTCGGCCTCCTCGTCGCTGACGCCGTACGACTTCAGCAGTAGCTGGAGGTACGGAATTTTGAGGGAGACCTCCGCCATCTCCATGCGGCGGACCGTGGCAGGGGCGACGCGCAGGATCCGCGCGGCCTCCTCACGCTTGAGACCCGCGCGCTCCCGCAGGTCCAGCAGCCGTCGGCCGAGGACGACCTGACCGACCGTCGGCGCGGAGCGCGGTTCGCTCACGTCCCACCTCCACTGAGTCCGGACAGCCCGGGCGGCGCCGTCCGGGTTCTTCCTCGTCTTCCTCGACGATCCCAACTGGCGCCGCTCGGCTTGCTGTTGCGAGCAGTGTGCCACGCGCCCCCACGGCGTCACACGGCACTCTGCATTTTTCAGAGTGACACTTGCCAAGTGTTCACGGCGGGGCGATAGTGGCAACCGTGATTCCGTCCGCGCCGTTAGGAACAGACGCCGCCGAAGACCGGTTCGGCCTCCGTGCCGCCACGGGGCACCACCCGGGCACGGCCGCCGAGCGCCGCTTCCGCTTCGAGCTTGCCGCGCACCCGGGCTCCGTGGCTCAGGCGAGACGCCTGACCCGGTCCCGCCTGTCCGGCTGGGCGGTGTGCGAGGACACCTGCGACACGGCGACCCTCGTGGTCTCGGAGCTGGTCACCAACGCGATCGTGCACGCCGCCGGGCAACGTGTCGTCTGCGAGCTGCAGGACACGGACGACCTGGTGCGCATAGCCGTATGTGACGAGGGATGCGCTCCGGGCGAGCCGCACCCCTCCCCGCAACGGCCCGACGAGGAGCACGGGAGGGGATTGCTTCTCGTCGCGGCAGTGTCCAGGGCCTGGGGGGCCCAGGACACCGGGCCCGGCCTGCTGGTGTGGGCGGAGCTCGCGCGCTCGGCAGGCCGGGCCGATGACACCGTCGGCGCGTGGACGGAACCGGGTGACCTGGACGGCCTGGACCGGCTCGACGCCGAGTTCGAGGCCGGGCCGGACGCCCCGGTGCTGCCCGGCCGGCCCCGCGAAGCCCGGTCGGAACCGGGCTTCGCGGACGCGGACACCGGCCCGCGGGCGGATCTGGGCTGGAGCGCGAAGAAACCCCCGAACGACGGTCGGGGCACGGGAGCGGAGGGATTCTGGGGGGCGGGAACCGTGGGGGTCCCCCAGGTTCCCTCCGCCCGGAGTCTGGATCGGGACGGGAACCGGGACCTGGATCGGGGGAGCCTGTGAGGCGTACGTCGGCGGCGGGGTCCGCGGGGCGGATCCTGAGCCTGGACACGCTGGTCCGTATGGAGCGCGGACGGCCTGCGCCCGGGCCGCTGAGGCGCCTCCCCGTTCCCGAGGGCATGAAGGTGCCGCTGGGCTGTGACGCGGTGTCGGTGCCCGCCCGGTTCGGGCCGCTGCTGCTGCCGAGGCTGCCTCGCGTGGGCTGCGTCTACGCGGACCCGGCGCACTGGTGGTGGATCGTTCCTTCCGACTCCGACGTCGCTCTGGAGTGGCCGGCGCCGGCCCACTACGTCACGGGGGCCGTCGTACCGGACTCGCCCCGGATTCCCGGGCTCATCCACAAACCGGATGGCACGCTTCCGTATACCCCGCCGATACCTCTGTATCTGGCCCTGTGCAGGGTCACCGGGACGACACCCGTCTGGTCGCGTCCGATCAGCGCGTGAGCCGGGCCGGGGCCCGCCGGAGGGGGCTCACCGGGCACCCGGCGGTCTCACGGCCGGGTCCGCGGGGACCCGCGCGGGCTCTGCCCGTTGCGGGCGACCGGCTCACGGTGAACGAGCGGCTCACGCCGGACAAGCGGCTCACGTTGAAGGTGCCCACGGGTGCCCATGGGTGCCCGCGCCCGGGCACGGCCGGCCCCGCACGGCCCTCACTCGACGCCGTCGGCACCGCCCACGACGACCAGGAACGCGTCGGAGGCGAGATCCATGACGACCTCCGCGGCCTGGCCCTCCTGACGGCGCGCCTGTGCGAACTCCTCGGCGGGCCACGACCCGCGCGGTCCGCCGGCCGGAAAGCGCTCCAGCACCATTCGCCCGTTCACCCTGTACCTCCATGTCGCGCTGCTCTGGAGAGTTAAACGCCTGCCATGGGGTGAACGGCTCGGGTAGTGACGGTACTGAGACGAAGTCGACACTCCGTCCCAGGCCCCCGGTGAGGGACGCGACGCGTCCCGCGTGACGGAAGCGACGGGCCCGCGGGCTCGTACGCGTCGCGTCAGTCCTCGTACTCGTCGTGGAACCGGACGCGTTCGCCGCCCGCGGGCGCCCCCGGTGCGGACGCCCTCCCCTTGGGTTCCTCCCACTCCTCCTGGCGCCCCAGCGCGGTGAGATCCAGGAGGGAGGTCGTGGAGCCGAGCCCGTCGAGCCCGCGTTCGTACGTGGAGTACGTGTGGAAGACCCGGTCGCGGTCCCGCAGGAAGCAGCTCACGCCGGGCCGCTCGTAGGGCTCGTCTCCGCCGAACGACACCTGGAAGTCGTAGTTGAAGTCGCTGTCGTACGACGAGTACCAGGGCACCGTCCAGCCCATCCGGGCCTTGAACGGCAGGATCTTCGTGTACGGCGCCCGGGACACCGCGGCGAACTCGGTTCCCCGGGCCCGCAGATGGGCGAGGTGCCCGATCTGGTCGAGGAAGCCCGAACAGCTGCGGCAGCCCGCGTCCCACTCGGGAGCGAACATGAAGTGGTGGACGACGAGTTGGTCCCGTCCCCGGAAGAGGTCGAGCAGCGTCGCCTTCCCCTCGCCGCTCTCGAAGACGTACCGCTTGTCGGTCTCGACCATCGGCAGTCCGCGCCGCTCCGCGTTGAGAGCGTCGCGCGCGCGGGTGGCCGCCTTCTCCTTGACCAGCAGTTCCTCGCGCGCGGCGCGCCACTCCTCACGCGAGACGGTCTGCGGAAGCGTCATGTGCTCCTCCTACGGAACGGTGCCTACCCTGTGGTGGACCGGCGGGAGAAGCAGAACTCATCGGAGTATCGCCAAGATTTTTCGGACCGTTCGGGTCGGGTGTCGTGCTCCTGGGGCACGCGTGGACCTCATACCGCCACGGGTCGCGTGGGTGCTGCCCGGAGTCCCGCGTGCTCGCGCCGCTCGGCGAGTTCGCCGAGGAGTTCGGTGATCCGGTCGGTGTGCCGGGGCGTGAGCCGGCCGGCGTCGTCGAGCTGCACGGCGCACGCCGTGGTCGTGTCGACGAGCCGTTCCAGGGTGGCCGCGACCTCGTCCGTGCCTTCGGAGTGCCGTGCCAGGGCGGGGAGTTCGGCGGCGGCGAGGTCGATCGCGGCACGGGCCTCGGCGAGCGCGCGATAGGCCTCCCGGCGCAGGACCCAGCGGCCCGTGCGGTCACCGGCCGTGCCGTCGCTCAGTACATGGGCGAGATAGACGTCCGCCGCCTCCGTGGCCCGGGTGAGCCTCGCCCGTACGGTCCCGCCGCGCTGTCCGAGCGTCGGCAGATGCCCGACGAGCAGCACGATCACGCAGGCCAGCAGCGTCTCAGCGATCCGGTTCCAGGAGGCCTGCGGCTCGCCGCCGACCATCACGAGGGCGAGGACGAGGACGGTGACGACGGCGGTCTGCGCGGCGAAGTGCCGGGTGGCGACGGGGATGAGGGCGCCGCTGACCGCGACCAGGGCGACGAGTCCCTCCGGCCGCGGCAGCAGGGCGGCGAGCCCCGCGAAGGCGACCGCGCCGAGGACGGTTCCCGCCGCCCGGCACAGCACGCGCGAGGCGAGCGGCCCGAGATCGGGCTTGACGAGGAAGACGGCGGTCGCGGGGAGCCAGTACCAGTGCGGGTGGTTGCCGTACCAGCGCGCGTGGTGCAGGGCCTGTGCCACGGCGACGCTCGCGCCGAAGCAGAGGGCGACCCGGATCCCGTACTCGCGCCCCGCGGAACCGAGAGCGGTGCGTACGAGGGAGACGGCGGTGCGCCGCCGGGTGTGCAGGGCGTTCCCGAAGCCCCGGTCGAAGGCTTCGGCGGCGCCCAGCAGGGCCTCGTGGAGGGCGCGCAGCGCGGGCGCGACGGACGTGCTCCCGTGCGGGCCGAACCGGGCGCCGGGGACGGCGGGCGCCGGCAGCGGCCCGGTGGGCGTGCCGGTCCGGACCGCGACGGCGAGCCGCCGGGGGCCCTCGGCGGCCCGTGCGAGCACGGCCTCGCCCGACCAGGCGAGCGCGGTCGCGGCCTCGGCGAGCGGCAGCGCGGCGGCGTACTGCGCGTGCAGTCGCCGCTCGGCCTCGGAACTGGCGTACCGCCGGAGCCGGGGCCCGGTGAGCGCGTCCTGCGCGTGGTCGAGGGCGGCGGTCAGCGCGACGCGCCGCCGGATCGCGTCGGGTCCGCCCGCGGCGAGCAGCAGCCGGGCGATGGCGTCGTACACGCCGCCGACGGCGTCCCGCTCCCCGTCGAACCGGTAGTCGCCTTGGCCGACCGCGGTCGTCGGCAGTGCGAGCCGCACCGCGAGCAGCCAGCCGGCCCCGCCGAGGAAGAAGAGCGCGCGCTCCCAGCCCGGTTCGGGCAGCGGCATCCCGGCCCCGATCGCCGAGGTGACCAGGAGCTGGGTCCCGGCCCCGGAGGCGACGGGGCCGATAGCGCTGACGGCTCCGGCGAGCAGTCCGAGCGCGGTGAGGACGAGGGTGAGCGTCACGGCGCCGGTGTGCTGTCCCGCGTACGACCCGACGAGCAGGCCGGCGGCTCCGGCGAGGGCGGGCACCCCGAGCCGTTCGACGGCGACCCGCCGGCTCCCCGGGCGGTCGTTGATCCCCGCCAGCATGGCGCCGAGTGCGGCGACCACTCCGAGTGAGGTACGACCGCTCAGTACGGCCACGAGCAGCAGCGGCCCGGCGGCGAGGGCTCCCCGCAGGACCGCGTTCCAGGGGACGGGTCCGCGCTGCGCGCGCAGGGCATGGGCGAGCCAGGGTGGTACGGCGGGACGGGTGGGGCGGCGCACGTGGCTCCTGTCGGGCGAGGGCGGAGGGTGCCTTCGGGCGACGTCGGCCGGGCTCGTGTCGTAACCAGGGTAGTGCGCGTTGCGGGCGGAGAGAGAACGCGGGCGTTTCCACGATGTGAAACTCCGCGGGAGGACCGTGTTCCCGGTGAAGGCGATCACCGCGTGAACACGTCCATCGTGAGGCGCGCGGCAGCGGGTCCGTGCGGCGGCGAGGTGAGGGTCACCGGGCCGGGAGGGTGCGGTCGTGCACGGGGCGAGGGAGCGGGTCCGAGGGCGTAGCCGGCCCCCGGACCCTGAGATGCCACCATGTCGCACGCCGGCACACTTGAGAACCCAGGTCAGTCGTTATGTCGCCGCGTCCTGCCTTTGGACCACCACGCATCGAGCTGCGCGGGCTGGACTTGAACCAGCATCTCGACGTACTGGGGCCTGGGCCCGGTCGATCCGGCGATCGGTGGCGAATACTGAGTCTGGAGCAAGAGTCTGAGATTGATCACGGTCTGCCTCTGCCGGGTTGGGCTACCGCGGCGCGTGGACACTCCGTGGATCCGGAGTGCCGCTTGGTGCCGCGGGGAGGACTCGAACCTCCACTGGAACCGTGCATTCACGACAAGCTTCAGGTTCAGCTTGCGCTCCTCGCGCACCCCGGCCGTGGTGCGTGGTGGCCGGGGAGTTCAGAGACTACCCCTGTGCGAACAGGTAGCCGAAAACCGCGTCCCCGACACGCTGGTCGACGACGTCCACGCCGTTGGCCTCCTCGCGGGCGAACTTGACCGCCTGCTGCAACTTCTCGACGCGGTCGAGGAGTTCGTTCACGCGCCGCGCGGGCAGGGCGCCGGAGAACTTGACTGTCGTCCAGTAACCGACGGGGATGTCCTCGTAGTACACCTCGACCTGGGCCGGGTGCTTCTCGGTGGCCTCGGCCTTGACGTGGTTCCGGGGCACCTTCTTCGTACGGAGCGTCCGCACCGGCTCGGTCTTCCAGGCGTCGGTGGACGGGTCCCGTACCCAGGACTCGGAGGCGTCGAGAACGGGCAACTTCCTTACGAAGGTGTTGAGATCGGTGAGCTGCTTCTCGAGAAACAGCAGATAGGAGACCGGCACCTCGGCGACGAGCACCCGCCCGTCCACCTTGACATCGGCCCTCGCCGTGCAGTTGGCCCAGTCCTTGGTGGCGGTCACGTCGAACAGCCGGGTGAGGGTGGCCGCGGTGTCCCGCAGCGCGTCCTCGGCCTGCACCTGGACCCGGGTCGACTCGGGCGGCAGCTGCTCGCCCTCCTCGTCCTTCGGCTGGTACGTCCGCGAGATGCCGGCGAGCAACGCCGGCTTCTGCAGGCCATGATGAGCAGCCGTCAGGTCCTGATGGGACTTGGACTTGATGCCCTTCTCCACTGCGATGATCTGATTGAGTTTCGCCACGTCGGTGACCGTAGCAGCGTCGGCCCGGATCACTCGAAGGGTTATTCGCACGGACGGCTCCCCACACGGTTCCCGGCCCCGTCGAACCAGGCCGCCCCGCCTCCGCACAACCCACCCGACCAGGCGGCCCCACCTCCGTTCGGCCCTTCCGGGTATCCGGCTGCAATTCGGATGCGGGCGCCCGTGCCGAACCCGCATCATCGGCAGGTTGTCCCTCGCCCCCTCGACAGGGAGACCTCCATGATCCAGCGCGTCACCGTTCCCGGCCTCTTCGCGCCGCCCGTCTACGCTCACGCGTCCGTCGTCGAGGCGGGGACGAAGCTGGCCTTCCTCGCCGGGTCCGTGCCGCTCGACGCCGACGGGAAGCTGGTCGGCGCGGGCGATCCCGTACGGCAGACCGAGCAGGTGCTGGCCAACCTCGACGAGCAACTGCGCGCCGCGGGAAGCGACATGGCCCACGTCGTGTCGACCGATGTGTACGTCGTCAGCGGTGAACCCGCCGTGCTGTCCGCGGTCTGGGACGTCGTCGAGGCGTCCGGGCTGAGCATCGGTCCGCACTCCTCGACCCTGCTCGGGGTGGCCTGCCTCGGGTACACCGGACAGCTCGTGGAGATCACGGCGACCGCCGTCGTACCCGGGGCCGAACCGGCTCACTGACGCGAGGCGTACTTGTCCGTCGCCGCCACCAGCGCGTCCACGACGCCCGTCGCCCCCATGGTGTGTCCCACGTCGTCCACGACGATCAACTCGCTGCCGGGCCAGCGGTGGTGGAGCCGCCACACCGTGCCCAGCAGGTTCCCGAAGTCGAGGCTGCCCTGCACGAGGGTCCCCGGGATCCCCTTCAGCAGGGGCGCGTCGCGGATCACGACACCCTCGTCGTTCCCGTCCCCGAGGAAGTGGTCGTTGCCCCAGTAGTGCGTGACCGTGCGCGCGAAGCCCATCCGGAAGCCGGGATCCTCGTAGCGCTCCACCGAACGCGGGGGCGCCGGGACGATCGCCGTCTCCCAGTCGGTCCAGGCCCGCGCCGCCCGCGCCCGCACCTCGGGGTCGGGCGACTCCAGCAGCCGGTTGTACGCGGCGGCGAGGTTGCCGTCCCGCTCCCGCTCGGGCAGTTCGGCGAGGAACCGCTCGAACGCCTCGGGGAAGAACTGTCCAAGTCCCCTGGTCAGCAGGGCCACTTCGGCGTTCGAGCCGGTGGCCACCGCGGTCAGGACCAGTTCGGAGACGACGTCCGGGCACGTCTGCGCGTACCGCAGTCCCAGCACCGACCCCCACGACACACCCCACACCAGCCACCGCCGGATGCCCAGGTGCTGTCGCAGCGACTCCAGGTCCCCGATCGCGTGCGCCGTCGTATTGACGGCCATGTCCGTCCCGTACGCGGCGGCGTGCGGCGTGGAACGGCCGCTGCCGCGCTGGTCGAGCAGCACGATCCGGTACGTGGCGGGGTCGCAGTAGCGCCGGTACACAGGACCGCAGCCGGAGCCCGGACCGCCGTGCAGCATGACCGCGGGCTTGCCGTCGGGGTTCCCGCAGGCCTCCCAGTACAGACGGTTGCCGTCACCGACGTCGAGCATGCCGTAGTCGTACGGTTCGATCTCCGGATACAGACCCATCGCGCGAGGCTAACCCGACGGCGCGCGGGTCGTCAGCCCCGCCGCCTCCGCCGCCGCGCTCAGCACCTCCCGCAGCATCGCGGGCGTGAGCCGTCCGGTGAAGGTGTTCCGCTGGCTGACGTGAAAGCACCCGAAGAACTCGAGGGAAGGGGGAACGGCGAGGGACGGGGGAACGGAGAGGGAAAAGGTGTGGTCCGGCTCCGGCCGCCGTGCGAGCGTCACCCGTGCCCCGTGCCTGAACACCGGCCGCGGCCGGGGCACCGTCCACCCCGCCTCGGAGAAGGCGGGCAGGGCCGCCTGCCAGCCGAAGGCCCCGAGGACGACCACCGCCCGCAGCGTGGGCCGCAGCAGTTCCAGCTCCCGTACGAGCCACGGCCGGCAGGTGTCCCTCTCCCCGGGCGTCGGCTTGTTGGCGGGCGGCGCGCAGTGGACGGGAGAGGTGACACGTACGCCGTACAGCTCCAGTCCGTCGTCCGCGCTCACCGAGGTCCCCCGCGACGCGAGGCCGACGTCGTGCAGCGCCGCGTAGAGCACGTCGCCCGACCGGTCCCCCGTGAACATCCGCCCGGTCCGGTTCCCGCCGTGCGCTGCGGGCGCGAGCCCGACGACGAGGAGGGAGGCGTCGGCCGGGCCGAACCCGGGCACAGGACGCCCCCAGTACGTCTGGTCGGCGAAGGCGGCCCGCCTGGTGGCGGCCACCTCTTCGCGCCACGCGACGAGCCGCGGGCAGGCCCGGCAGCCGGCGATCCGGGCGTCCAGCGCGGCGAGATCCGCCGGGCGGGGCAGACCCTCGGCCGGTCCGGCCGGTCCGGCCGAAGCGGCCGCGCCGGGGGAAACCGCAGGATCGCCGTCGTTCGGACCGCTGCTGTCCACGCCATCACCTTACGACCGGTCCACGCCACCACCGTACGACCGTTCCGCCCCACCCGGTCGCCCACTCCCGGACCCCGCTACGTCATCGCCGCCCCGGCCGCCAGGAACCCGCAGATCAGCAGGAAGAGGATGGCGAGGAGGGGCCAGATGAAGCGGAGGTACTTGTCGTAGCCGACCTTGGCGAGGGCCACGCCGCCGATGGTGACGGCGGTGGTGGGGACCCAGGGGTTCATCCAGCCGCTGGCGGACTGCCAGGCGGTGACGACGACGGCACGGGAGACACCCGCGAAGTCGGCGAGCGGGGCGAGGATCGGCATCGCGAGCGTCGCGTGACCGGAGGTGGAGGGGATCAGGAAGGCCAGCGGCAGGTTCACGATGAAGACGATGATCGCGAAGAGGCTGGAGGAGGTGCCCTCCACGATGCCCTCGATGGAGTGCAGGACCGTGTCGGTGATCTTCGAGTTGTTCATGATCACGGTGACTCCGCGGGCCAGCACGATCACCAGCGCGGGCGAGATGAAGTCCGCGTCGCCCTGGATGATCGTCGCGCTCAGCTTCTGCTCACCCATCCGGGCCACCACCCCGACCAGCACCGCAGCGCACAGGAACAGCGCCGCCAGCTCCGGGAAGGACCAGCCGAGCTCGAACCCGTACGGTCGCGCGTCGGCCTCGCCGGTGAGCGCGCTGGACCACGGCACGACCGAGAAGATCATGAAGGCGAAGACCAGGGCCGTGGTGGCGAGGACCGCCTTGTGCAGGCCGGTCAGCTCGGGAACCTCACCGGCCGCGTCCTGGGCATGCTCGCGGTCCCCCGGCAGGAAGCCGGTGATCGAGCGGTCCGGGCTCTTCTGCACCCGACGCGCGTACCGGATGACGTACGCGATCGTGACCGCCGTCAGCACGACCCACATCACGAATCGCAGCACAATGCCGTCGCCGAGCGAGATGTCGGCGGCGGAGGAGGCCACGCCCGTCGCGAACGGGTTCACCGTCGAGCACAGCACACCGATGCCGGCGCCGAGGATGATCGTGCCGACCGCCACCATCCGGTCGTAGCCCAGCGCCAGCATCAACGGCACGATGAGCCCGTAGAACCCCAGTGTCTCCTCGGCGAAGCCCTCCACGGTGCCGAGCACCGAGAACACCAGCATGATGCCCGCGATGAGCAGCGCCCCGCGCGCCCGCAGCCGGTGGGCGAGGAGGCCGATGCCCCGGTCGAGCGCGCCCCGTCGCGAACACCACCGTGATGAACGCTCCGATGGCGAGCACGAAGAGGAACACGCCCGCGCCGCCGTACAGTTCGCCGGCGAAGTCCGGGCCGACCCGCGCGGTCTTCTCGTCCAGGATTCCGTAGAGGCCGTTGACGGGCGAGAGGAAGAGGTCGTTGAGGCGGTCGACGAAACTCTGGCCGGAGTCGACGCGGTGATAGGTGCCCTGGATCGGCCTGCCCTCGGGCGTGCGGTCGTACTGCCCGGCCGGGATCAGGAACGCCAGCGCCCACACGGCGATCGTGACGATCGCGAGGACGGTCAGCGCACTGGGAAACGTGAACCTGCGCCGGTGCGGCGGCTCTTCGGTGTCGGGCGCCTCGGTGTCGGTCGGGACGGTCACCGGGCCTCCGCCTCCCCGCCTCCGCCGACGACGACCACCGCAGCCGCGGCCGCAGCAGGCTCTGGGCCGTCCGTGGGGTCATCGGCGGCTCCGGCGATCATGAGGCAGCCCCGGAGGCGGCCGGTTCCGGCGGCTCTCACCAGGCCGCCCACGAGCGGAAGCCGGTGATCGCGGCGTTCATGACGCGGCTCACGCTCCCGCTCCCGTTCGGAAATCGGCCGCGTACTCCCGTACGAAGGCGCACATCGCCACCACCGTGTTCCGCAGCTCCGAGAAGAGGACGCGCTCGTTGGGGGCGTGCAGGTTGCACATGCTGTCCTGGGCCCCGAACAGCAGCACCTCGGCGTCGGGGGCCGCTCGTGCGAGACCGTTGACCAGCGGAATCGAGCCACCGGTCGCGACGTACGACGCGTCCTGGCCCCAGGCCTCGCGCAGCGCGGTGAGCGCGGCGCGATAGGCCGGACCGCCGGTCGAGGCCTCGTAGCCCGGGCCCGTGTCACCCGGCGTGACGGTGAGCGGGACCCCGAAGGGACGCAGCGAGCGACGGTGCTCGACCAGTGCGGCCCGCGCCTCCTTCGCGTCCTGGCGGGGGTGGAAGCGGAGATTGAGCTTGGCACGGGCGTACGGGACGACGGCCGACGCCGCGTGTTCGACGCGCGGCGCGTCCAGGCCGATCACCGTGATCGCGGGCCCGCTCCACAGCCGCTCGCCGAGACTCCCGCTGCCGATCAGCGGAATCCCGTCGTCGACGCCGGCGAGTTCACGGAATTCGTCCTCGGTGTACGTCGTTCCGGTCCACTCCTCACGCCTCAGCCCGGGCACGGCCACGTCACCGTGCACGTCGTGCAGCGTGGACAGGGCGGTCAGCAGCACGAGCAGCGCGTCCGGTGCCGCACCGCCGAACTCCCCGCTGTGCCGGGGCTCCCGGAGCGTGCGCACCTCGACGACGACCTCGGCCGCCCCGCGCAGCCCGGTGGTCAGAGTGGGGGTGCCCGGGCGGAGGTTGCCCAGGTCGGCGATGACCATCGCGTCGCACGCGAACCGCTCCGGATCGCTCGGCGGATAGTCGTCGAAGGGGCTGCCGTACTCCTCCTGCCCCTCGAAGACGATCTTCACCCCGACCGGGGGCCGCCCCTCGTACGCCCGCAGCATCCCCAGGTGCGCGATCACATTGGACTTGTCGTCGGCGATCCCGCGCGCCCGGAGCCCGCCCTCGACGGGCGTCGGCTCGAAGGGCGGCGACAGCCACAGCTTCTCGTCGCCGGGCGGCTGCACGTCGTAGTGCGAGTAGAGGAGGACGGTCGGCGCGTCCGGGCTCGGCGGCGGGATCTCCCCGAAGATCACGGGGGCGGTATCGGGGAGATCGATGCGCTCGACGCGTTCCACTCCGGCGTCCCGCAGCATGCCTACGAGGAGATCGTGGGCCTCCCGAACCGGCTCGGCCGGGAAGCCGGGGAACGCGACGGAGGGGATGGCCGCGAGCCGCTCCAGATCGGCGCGGAGGTCGTCCATCAACGCGTCGACCTTCGCTGCAGTCTCCACCTCGGTCCCCTCTGCTGTTCCCCGGGCGGCTTCACTCGACAGCCTCGGCGTACTCGGGGGCCGACGCATCCGGGGTGGTCCGTGCGACGGAAAAGGCATGCGGCGCACCGGACCGTGGGCATTAGAGTCGAGACATGGCTTCTCAGGGTGCTGACGGGGAGATGAAGGCCGCGGGCGCGGGCGGCGTGCGCGGCTCGGGCGACACGGAGGCCCCCACGGCCACGGCCGGGGCCGCTTCCGCCGCCGGACCCGCCGGGGGCGAGAGCGTGCGGGTCGACAGCTGGATCTGGTCCGTCCGTCTCGTGAAGACCCGCTCGATGGGTGCCACGGCCTGCCGGGGCGGTCATGTTCGGGTCAATGGCGAGCGCGTCAAGCCCGCGCACTCGGTACGCGTGGGCGACGAGGTACGCCTGCGGCACGAAGGCGGGGAACGGGTCGTCGTCGTGAAGCGTGTGATCCGCAAGCGGGTCGGTGCGCCCGTCGCCGTGGAGTGCTACGTCGACAACAGCCCACCGCCTCCGCCGCGCGAGGCCGTGGCCCCGGCGGGCATCCGGGACAGGGGGGCGGGGCGCCCGACCAAGCGGGACCGCCGCGATCTGGAGCGTCTGCGGGGGATGCAGACGGGCTCGTCCGGCCCCGTCAGCTCCTCCGGCCCGTCCACCGGCACGACGGGAGCGACCGGGTCCGCGGGTGCCTCCCGCCGCGCGGCCGGTCCCCGCTGGACCGGTCCTCCCTGGGCCGGTCCTCGCTCCACCGGTTCATCGGGTTCCTCCGGCACCTCGGGCTCCTCGGGCTCCTGAACCTTCGGAGAGCCGACGAGCCGTCGTACGACGTCGAGGGCTCCCCCGGGTCCCGGGAGAGCCCGTCGTCCCTCCTGCGCCGTCACCCCCGGCGTCCCACCCGCCGGCGCACCAGACGGAGCAGTTCGGTGGTGTGGCCGCGGCGGGCCCAGGCGATCAGGGCGAGCGGCAGGATCAGGATGAGCGGAGTCGCCACGTACGGGCCGTGGACGACCGTGACGTTGACGATGAACGCGCCGACCATCAGCGCGCTGAGCGCCACCGCGGCCACCGAATCCAGCAGCGGGATCAACAGGGCGATGCCTCCCGCGAGTTCGAGCGCACCGATGATGTACATGCCCGTGTGTCCCCAGCCCAGCTTGTCGAACGACTCCGTGGCCGAGGGGTGGGCGATCAGCTTGGGAAGAGCGCTCGCGAACGCGTAGAAGAGGCCGAGGACGACCTGCAGGGCGGTCAGGGAGATACGGGCACGGCGGGAGCGGGGCGTGGCGGCGGCCCGGTCGGTGGTGGCGAGGGGAAGGGTGGTCTCGGACACGGTGGTCTCCTGTGCGAAGCGGTGGTTGCTGCTTTCACGGAGACAGACCTGAACTCGGTCGGGAACTCATCGGTGCGGGGCGGGGTTTGTTCCGTCCGGCCGGGACAGTCCCTGCCCCGGACCGGGCTTCCCGGGGCGGTCCCGCTCCTCTCGCGCCGAGCCGCTCACCCCTTCACCGCCCTCACCCACACCCCGTCGTCCGTCAGATACCGGTCCACCTTCAGGCCCGCCTCTCCCAGGGCCTCCTCGAAAGCGTCCTTCGTCAGCGGGCGGGACAGAAACGTCTGGGTCCAGGTGGCGTCGGGAAACGCGTACTCCGCGTGCACCGAGTTGACGCCGTCCCCGACGGGCTCGGCGGACACGATGCGTACGGCGAAACCGGACGGGTCGGTGCGCTCGCGGGGCACGCGGGTGTGCCAGTCCTCGCCCTCCCGCTGGATCAGCACGCAACCGTCGTCGGCGACATGACGGACGCAGGTGTCCAGCAGCGCCCGCCGCACCCGGACGTCCCCGGCGTGTATGAGGAACGACGCCAGCAGCACCACGTCGAACGTCTCGCCGAGATCCAGGCCCTCGATGGTGCCGCGTATCGTGCGTGCCCCACGGACGTGCTCCAGCATCTCGGCGGACTCGTCCACCGCCGTGACCGTGAACCCGAGCTCCAGGAGCGGGTGGGTCATCCTCCCGACCCCGCTGCCCAGCTCCAGGACGTGCGCGGCGGCGGGCACCGCGGCGGTGATGATGTCCGGTTCGGTTCCGACGGGCAGGCGGGTGTACAGCTCGACCGCGCAGCCGTCCGGTGTGACGGCACCGGGTCCCGTGCCCTCGTGTCCTTGACGCTTCTCGATCCTCATACCCGTCCAACGGACGGCTTCCGCAAGCCCGTTCCCTTCCATCCGCACTCGTTCGAGTGACATGTTCGAGGGGCACCGGTCCGAGCGGGAGCCTTGTCCCCGGCCCGGGCCACGGCGGGACGGGCTACAGCGCGAACCAGCCGCGCCCTTCGTACCAATGTCCGCCCGCGCGCAGGTGGTCCACCACCGCGCGCTCGACGCTGTTGCGCCGCGGCAGTTCGCCGAGCGGAAGCTCCGGATCGCCGAAGACGAAGCCGACGGGCACCGAGTCGTCCGGGGTCGCCTCCTCGGGGTCGATGTCGAAGCGGTCCTGGAAGCGAATGATGTTGGAGTCGGCCGGCAGATACCGCTTGAGCTGCGGGTCGAGCAGCCATGAGTTGCAGACGGCGACCTCGTAGCGCTCGTCGGGGTAGTGGCGGGCGAAGAACTCCCGCGCCAGGGCGAGCGAACGGTCGCACGCGGACGGGGAGAGGGGGCCACGGAAGTCGGTGATGTGCAGGCTCAGACAGGGGTCGCCGGGGCCCAGGTCCAGCCCCGCCGCCGCGACGGCACGGCCCGTGCGCCGCCCCAGCAGCGCCCGCTGGAACTGGAGCCGGCCGAGCTGGAACAGCTCACCGTGGAAGTGCAGGGCTGTCCACCAGGGGAACAGCAGTCCGGGGCCGCCGGCCCTTCTGTGGTGCACGGACACATGACGGCCGAGGTCGGCGAGCGTGCGCCGGGAGACGTCCTCCGGGACACCGCGCTCACGGTGATGGGCGCGGACGTACGGCAGTGCCGCGACGAAGACGTACAGCGGGAAGCAGCGTCCGAGTGCTCCCGTCGTCGCGGGGAACGCGGGCGGCTCCCAGCCCTTGCCGATCTCTCCCATGTCCCGGACGAAGCGGGTGACGCAGCGCGCGAGGAGGGTCATGGCCTCCGGGTCCGCTGCCAACCGGTCGCGCAGCGCGACGAGTTCGTTGATGTGCTCGTGGGGAACGGACAGATCGAGCAGGACGTCCGCCAACGTGTCGGCGTCCGGGAGCGCCGCTTCCCGCGGGGCTGGGCACTCACCCTCCAGGTCTCTCAGCCATTCGGCGAGCCTCGCGTCCGCCCGCAGCGCCTCAAGCAGCACCGTTGCCTCCCCCGGCGGTCGTCGTCCGGACCGCTCTCCCTTGGTGAACGTGCACCACGAAGAGTACGTTTCCCTGTAGGAGTGGTGATCCTGATGCGTACGGGCAGTGAACCGGTGACAGCGCGGAGTGCTCTGCGGATGCGCTTCTGGCTGAGTGTCTGGGGTCTGATCTGGGCCATTTTCGGGACGGTCGCGTTCCTCCTGGCCGGGCGGCCGGGATGGGCCGCCGCGTGCGGCCTGCTCTGGGTGATCGTCACCGTCGACATGACCATGATCCTTCGGCACATCAGGCAGGGCCCGCACTACCAGCCCGGCCGTGACGTCCCGCCGTACGAACCCGTGGACGACCGGTCTCCGTACCGGCCGCCGGAGCGCCGCCGCCCGTCGAGGCCGTCGCACCCCTGAAACGGCCGGGCGGCCGCCCTGACCGGCGGCATCGCACACGGGGAGCCGCAAACGCCCCCGCCCGGTGGCGGGCCGCGCCCGCCTCACCCGCTCCGCCGCGCGGACCCGCTACGAGTCGAACCGGGCCGCTTTCAGGTACTGCGGCTTCGGATCGAGTGCGGCCGCCAGTCTGAAGTGGCGCATCGCCTGCTCGGGGCGTCGCTGGCGCTCGTAGGTCCGGGCGAGCGCGAAGTGCGCGAACGCGTTGTCCGGCTCGCGCTCCAGGACGATCGTGAACTCGAGCTCGGCCGGGCGCAGTTGCGCGGCGGCGAAGAAGGCACGCGCGCGCAGCAGCCGGGCCGCGGTGTTCTCGGGATGCGCGGCGACGACAGGGTCGAGCAACTTCACCGCGCCCCGCGGGTCGCGCGCGGCGAGCAGTTGCTCGGCGGCGCGGAAGTCGATGACGTGCGTCTCCGGAGTGCGTCCGGTCGATCCGCTGGTCTCGGGCACGGCAGAGTCCTTCCCTCGCTGCAGAGGTTCAACGCCCCTGGCGAGGGCCGCTATTCCTGGGGCCGGCGGGCCCTGCGCACGAGATCGGCCCATACGTCCCGTACGCGCCGCTCCAGTTCCTCCAGGGGCACGTCGTTGTCGATGACGACGTCAGCGATCGCCAGGCGCTTGTCGCGCGGGGCCTGGGCGGCCATGCGGGCGCGGGCGTCCTCCTCGGTCATGCCGCGCAGGCGGACGAGGCGGTCGAGCTGGGTCTCGGGGCGGGCGTCGACGACGATCACGAGGTCGTACAGCGAGGCCAGGCCGTTCTCCGCGAGCAGGGGCACGTCGTGGACGACGACGGCGTCCTCGGGGGCGGCGTCCTCCAGGGCGCGGGAGCGGGTGCCGACCAGGGGGTGAACGATCGCGTTCAGGACGGCGAGCTTCTGCGGGTCGGCGAAGACGATCGAGCCGAGCTTCGGCCGGTCGAGGCTGCCGTCCGGGGCGAGCACGTCCTCGCCGAAGGCCTCGACGACCGCCGCCAGCCCGGCAGTTCCGGGCGCCACGACCTCGCGCGCGATACTGTCCGCGTCGATCAGCACCGCGCCGTGCTCGACGAGCAGCCGTGACACTTCGCTCTTGCCGGCGCCGATACCACCGGTCAGGCCCACCTTCAGCATGTCCCGCAGCTTAGGGCCTGCCACTGACAGGCCGTCCGCCAGGGAGCGCCCCGGGCTTCGGGGAGGTCCGGGAGCCCGGGAAGATGAGAGGGCTCAGCCCTCGCCTTCGCGCTCCGCAAGGAATCGCTCGAACTCCTGGCCGATCTCGTCCGCCGAGGGGATCTCCACCGGTTCCGCGAGCATGTTGCCGCGGGTCTCGGCGCCCGCGGCGGCGTCGTACTGGTGCTCAAGTCCCTGGACGAGCGCGACGAGTTCCTCGTCGCCCTCCTGGATCTGCCGGTCGATCTCCGTCTGGGTGCGGTGCGCCTCGGTCCGCAGGGCGTGCGCGATACCGGGAAGCACCAGACCGGTCGCGGCCGTGATCGACTCCAGGACGGTCAGCGCCGCGTCCGGGTACGGGGAGCGCGCGATGTAGTGGGGCACGTGCGCGGCGACACCGAGGACGTCGTGACCGGCCTCCATGAGGCGGTACTCGACGAGGGACTCGGCGCTTCCGGGGACCTGCGCCTCGTCGAAGGGGCTGCGGTGGCCGGGCACCAGGTCGGTGCGGCTGCCGTGCGGGGTGAGACCCACGGGGCGCGTGTGCGGGACGCCCATGGGGATGCCGTGGAAGTTCACGGAGAGACGGACGCCGAGCCGTTCCACGATCTGCTGGACGGCGGCGGCGAAGCGCTCCCACTCGGTGTCCGGTTCGGGTCCCGACAGCAGCAGGAAGGGCGCTCCGGTGGCGTCCTGGACGAGCCGGACCTCGAGCGTCGGCTCCTCGTACTCGGTCCAGCGGTCCCGCTTGAACGTCAGCAGCGGGCGGCGGGCCCGGTAGTCCACGAGCCGGTCGTGGTCGAAGCGGGCCACGACCTGGTGGGGCAGCGAGTCGAGCACCCGGTCGACGATCTGGTCGCCGGTCTCGCCCGCGTCGATGTATCCGTCGAAGTGGTAGAGCATGACAAGACCGGCCGACTCCTGGGCGAGTGCCATGTCGACCACGGCCAGGCCCTTCGGCTCCCATGCGTACAAACCCTGCGGATCAAGCACAGTGACCGCTCCTCCTCGTGTTCGTACTGCACAACGTGGTGCGGAGCACGGACATTCCCGTCCCGTGCTCCGCACCGCTGCCTCGTGCCGAGCCTCTCAGCCTCCACGAGCGGCTGGAAGGAGTTCCGGGGACGGTGAGGGCACCGCCGGCGGACCGCCACCAGCACAGCACACGAGTGTTACGAGGACAGCACGCGCGCGTGGAGCGAGGTGACGGCGTTGCGGGCGGACGTGAGGGCGCCGTGCTGCCAGGCGTCGGCGTAGCTGAGCCAGTCGCCCGCGAAGTAGACCCGCCCGGCGGGCCGGTTCAGCGGCTTGTAGCGGACGTCGTCGGGTCCGCCGGGCGTGTTGTGCCAGGCGCCTTCCAGGTGCGGCGTCTGGCGCCAGTGGTGGGAGAAGGACGAGTCGAGTTCGGTGCGGTACTTCTCGCCGTAGATCTTCACGCCCGCGGCCACCGCGCGCTTCTCGCGCTCCTTGGGGGTCAGCTTCGCGTACGAGTCGGCGTCGGAGCCGTAGTTGTAGTAGCCGATCATGACTCCGCGCCGGCCGTGGAAGCCGTAGGAGGGGTGCCAGATGTGGGTCACGTCCAGGTCGGTCTCGGTGATGCCGCCGTAGATCCGGTGATCGAGCTCCCACCAGCGCGACCGGTATTCGAGGCCGATCTTGCCCGCGGACTGCGGGGTGATCGCCTCCAGGGCGCTCTGGACGCCGGAGCCGAGGTTGTGCGGGATCTTGGCGAGGATGTTGGGCGGCAGGGCGCCGATGCAGAAGTCGGCGTCCAGGGTCCTGGTGCGCCCGCCCTGGGTGTACGTGACGGTGACGCCGCTTCCCTTGTCGGTGATCCGGGACACCGCCGCTCCGGTACGGATGCGGTGGGCCCCGATCGCCCTGGTGAGCGCCTTGGGTATCTGGTCCATGCCGCCCACCGGCTGGAACATCAGCATCGCCTGGTCGAATTCGAACTCGAAGGAGAAGTACCGGCCCACGCCGGAGGCGAAGACCTCGGAGGCGCTCGGGACGTCGCCGAGGAGCACGCCCGGGGTTCCGGCGGCGGCGGGGACGGTGGTGTAGCCGCGGCGCGGACCTCCCCCATAGGTGAGCTTGTCGCCGAGTTCGCCGAAGTCCTTGAGGAACTCGACGAGACTCTCCTGGTCGGCGGCCGTCAGTTCCTTGTCCAGGGCGCCCTTGTCGGTGGCCTTCGCCAGCAACTCGGAGACGTAGCCGTAGACATCGGCCTTCGCGGTGCGATGACGCACCGGCTTGGTCATGCCGGCCGACTCGTTGTACATGTATGCGTCCGCGTTCGTATTCGTGAACACTTCGACGGGGACGCCGAGTTCCCTGCAGTAGTCGAGGGTGACCATCCACTGCGGCAGGCGGGCCGGGCCCGCGTTCATGTACTGACCCTCGCCGAACCGGGCCGTCTGCGTGTTGCCGTACAGGTCGGTGGTCGAATCACCGCCGCGTACGGTGAAGTTGCGGCCGCCGGTGCGGTCTCTGGCCTCCAGGACCGTACAGTCGTAGCCCGCCTTGCCGAGCTCGTACGCGGAGGCGAGACCCGCGATGCCGCCGCCTACGATCACGACCTTCGCGGCACCCCTCCCGGAGAGCGTGAAATCGCCCGACTTCGGGGCACGGAAGGGTTGTTCGCGCTGGGCGGCCTGCGCGGTGGGCGCGAGGCCGAGGGCTCCCATGGTGGCGAACATCGCGCCCGCGCCGCCGGTCAGACCGACGTTGCGCAAGAACGCCCGCCGACTCGCCGCTGCCGATCGCTCGTGTGCTGCCATGCCTTCGACTCCCCTCACGATCTTGAATGACCCGGGGATCCTGACAACGGCCTGTTACGGAACGGCAGTTACTCGTGTATCCACCACGTTTCCCTCCCCGCACACCTGCCTGGTCCAGACCTTGACACGGACCCGCACCCTCCTTACGTTCAGATGAGAACCCGAAGTTCATGTACAAGAACATTTCTTGCGAACCGACGGGCAGGTCACCCCCACATGCGCATTCGACGCACGCTTCTCATCCCCCTGCTCGGCGCGACGGCGGTCATGGCCGGGGCGCCGGCGGCAGCGCCTTCGGCGAACGCGGCCCAGGTCATCGAGGTATCCACCGCCGCCCAGTTGAAGTCGGCCCTCACCTCGGCCGCCCCCGGCGACACGATCCACCTCGCGGACGGCACGTACACCGGCAACTTCAAGGCGACGACGGCCGCGGGCGCGGTCTCCCGCATCACCCTCAGCGGCTCCTCGAAGGCCGTCCTCACGGCGGGCGGCGGCTATGGACTGCACCTCAACGGCGCCTCGTACTGGACGGTCCAGGGCATCACCGTCACCGGCGGCCAGAAGGGCATCATGATCGACTCGGCGAAGGGTGTCGTCGTCGACAGGGTCACCGTCCACGGACTCGACATGGAGGGCGTCCACTTCCGCAACTCCAGCACGGACGGCGTGATCAGCAACTCGAAGATCTACGACACCGGCAACGACGGCCGCGGCATGGGCGAGGGCGTGTACGTGGGCACGGCCGGCGGGACCTCGGACAGGAGCGACCGCATCCAGATCACCGGCAACACGATCGGGCCGGACGTGGGCGGCGAGAACGTCGACATCAAGGAGGGCACCACGGGAGCCCGCGTCACCGGCAACACCTTCGACGGCAACGGCCTGACCGGCGCCAACTACGACGACTCCTGGGTCGACGTGAAGGGCAACGACGTCCTCGTGGAGAACAACAAGGGCACGGCCACGACGAACGACGGCTACGAGACCCACACCCAGCAGTCCGGCTGGGGCTGCCGCACGGTGTTCCGGGGCAACACCTCGGACCTGCGGGGCGCGACGGGCGACAAACAGCTGGCGGTCAACGTCACCAACTACGGCACCGGCTGCAGGACCACCGTGTACGCCTCGAACACGGTGACGGGCGGCAAGGGGCTCACCAACATCACGGTGACGCCCTGACACCCTCCCGGAAAACGACCCCCCATGGAAGTGGGGGGGGGGGCCGAAACGGGGGGGGAGGGCAAGAAAAGAAAGAGAGATAGGGGTAGGAAAA
>NZ_JBSFYW010000047.1:0-35637 GCF_053599975.1 Streptomyces sp. NPDC005141
CGCTGGATCAGACGTGGGTCCAGGAGGGAACCGCTGCTCGATCCGGACGTAAGCGACGGACATCAGGGATGTACCGGCACGGCCCCTCCCGTGCGATCCCGGCTGTGGGTACATCGCGGTCGGGGCACCCCTTCCGTGCGCTTTCGGCTGCGGGGGCAAGATCCAGCCCCTCCGGCGTTTGAGGAGCGGGGGCTGGGGCGGAGCCCCAGGAACGGGACGGGTAGGGGCGGAGGGGGCGAAAGACGGTTGTGGGGTCCGGGAGACCCAGGGTCCGGTGGTTCGGGGGGTCCGGGGGGCCAGGGGGCCAGGGGGCCAGGGGGTCGGGAGACCCAGGGTTCGATGGTTCGGGGCCCGGGAGTCGGGGCGGGGGTGGTTGTGGGTTGGTGACGTGCCTCGTGAGGGGGAGCGGCAAGTTTTCACCGGTGGGCCGGTTGGGTGTCACCCAGTGTTCCGTGTCCGCTAGGCGGACCGGGCGGGCGGGCGGCACTGGGTGCCGGATACGGTGGGAGCACCATGAGCGCTTCGCAGACCTCTGATGTGCCCACCCTTCTCGTCAAGATCTTCGGCAAGGACCGGCCGGGCATCACGGCCGGACTCTTCGACACCCTCGCCGCCTGGTCCGTCGACGTCGTCGACATCGAGCAGGTCGTCACCCGCGGCCGGATCGTGCTGTGCGCGCTCGTGACCGAGCCGCCCGCCGGCCTCGAAGGCGATCTGCGGGCCACCGTCCACAGTTGGGCGGAATCGATGAAGATGCAGGCGGAGATCATCTCCGGCCTCGGCGACAACCGTCCGCGCGGATCCGGACGTTCGCTGGTCACGGTGCTCGGGCACCCCCTCACCGCGGAGTCGACGGCCGCCATCGCCGCGCGGATCACGAAGACCGGCGGCAACATCGACCGCATCTTCCGGCTGGCCAAGTACCCGGTGACGGCGGTCGAGTTCGCCGTGTCCGGAACGGAGACCGAGGCACTGCGCACCGCGCTGGTGACCGAGGCCGCGGCACTCGGCGTGGACATCGCCGTGGTGGCCGCGGGCCTGCACCGACGGGCCCAGCGCCTTGTCGTGATGGATGTGGACTCCACACTCATCCAGGACGAGGTGATCGAGCTCTTCGCCGCGCACGCCGGATGCGAGGACGAGGTCGCCGGGGTCACCGCGGCCGCGATGCGGGGTGAGCTGGACTTCGAGCAGTCCCTGCACGCTCGTGTCGCGCTCCTCGAAGGGCTGGACGCGTCGGTGGTGCAGAAGGTGCGTGAGGAAGTGCGGCTCACGCCGGGCGCACGCACCCTGATTCGTACGCTGAAGCGGCTCGGCTTCCAAGTCGGCGTCGTCTCCGGCGGGTTCACGCAGGTGACCGACGATCTGAAGGAGCGGCTCGGGCTCGACTTCGCCCAGGCCAACACGCTGGAGATCGTCGACGGGAAGCTGACCGGCCGGGTCACCGGGGAGATCGTGGACCGGGCGGGCAAGGCGCGGCTGCTGCGCCGGTTCGCCGCCGAGGCCGGGGTGCCGCTGGCCCAGACCGTGGCGATCGGCGACGGTGCCAACGATCTCGACATGCTCAACGCCGCCGGCCTCGGGGTCGCGTTCAACGCCAAGCCGGTGGTGCGCCAGGCCGCGCACACCGCGGTGAACTTCCCGTTCCTCGACACGGTCCTGTATCTGCTGGGCGTCACCCGTGAAGAGGTCGAGGCCGCCGACATGCACGAGGACGACAACACCCACTGAGTGACGTCCTACGACGGACGGGGCCCGGCACCGTGGTGGTGCCGGGCCCCCGTCGACGTAGGGGTGGGTTCACTCCGTCGGCGCCCAGTAGTCGGTCAGGGCGGCCGATCCGGGCTCCAGGGATTTCCAGGGGCCGTCGAAGGAGAGCACCGCGAAAGCGGCGGTGTGGAAGCCATGGGCGTTCATCCGGGCGCGGGTGTCGCCCTCGGCCCGGCCCGCGAGGATGTCGGCGAGGCCGTGTACGCCCGGGTTGTGACCGATGAGGATCACGTTCGTCGCGTCGTCCGGGGTTTCGTTCAGCACGGCGATCAGCTCGCCGGGCGAGGCTTCGTAGAGCCGCTCCTCATAGACCGTTTTCGGCCGGTGCGGGAGCTCCTGGACGGCGTGCTTCCACGTCTCGCGGGTCCGGATCGCGGTGGAGCAGAGGGCCAGGTCGAAGGGGATGCCGGTGTCGGCCAGCCTGCGTCCGGCGACGGCGGCGTCCATGCGGCCCCGGTCGGCGAGCGGCCGCTCATGGTCGGACATCTGCGGCCAGTCGGCTTTCGCATGCCGGAAGAGGACAATCCTGCGGGGTTCTGCGACGCTCATGCGTCCCAGCTTCGCACGAAACATGCCATGGGGCGCAGGGAGTTGATGCGCTCCCCCGACGGGGGTGACGCCCTGCCCCGTCAGGGGTGATGCCGTACCCCTTCAGGGGTGAAGCGGTCTACCCGGGGGGCGGGGCGGCGCCCGTCTTTGTGGGAGGGCGCGGTTCGGCGGCGGGGAGGGGGCGGAGGACGATTCGGGGGTCGTACGGCTGTGCCGGTGAGGTCTGCCGTGGTGGCACGGGTTGCCGTGGTGAGCCGGTGACGTGGCCGGCGGGCCGAGTGGTGGGGCTCAGGGGCGCCCGGGGGTGCGACGGGGCGCGGGGGCGGCGCGGCTCACGGGGTGTTGTCCAGCACCGCTTGCTGGATGCGTTCGAACAGATGCGTGATCGCCGGGTCGCTGCCCGCGGCGTGCGCGTCCGCCGGGTTGAGGATCATGAGCAGCAGGGTGACGAAGGCGAGCACGGGCAGGGCGAGGGCCCACCAGCGCAGTCGGATGTCCACGCGGCCCGTGGTCGCCGGGTGGGGCCGGGTGTGCGTATGGGCCGACATGCCGCCTCCGCGAGTCTTCGAATGGTCCCGGGGCCGCCTCTCGCGTCCCCAACTCGAAACTACGGACTCCGCGGTCCTCAACCCATCCGGTGATCCACCCACTTGACCCTGACACTCACCCCCTAGGGGACGGGGGGTTAGCCCTACCTCCGGGCCCGAAGGCGGGTCGCCGTCGGGGACGGCGTGTCCTGGAGGGGCGGGCGGGGCTCACGGCACGGATGCCGCGGCGGTCAGTGCGGCGCCGACGGCCGCGGGGCTTCGCCGGTCACGGCGACGCGATGGACGCGATGATGCCGATGATCACCGTGATGGCCAGCATCGCGCCGAGCACGATCAGCAGCTTCTTCTGGCTGTTCTGGGGGTTCGGGTCGAGCACAGGCATGCCGCAAGTCTCGCACCCCGGGTGCGCCGGGCCGCCGCCGGGGCCCGGTTGCCGGGCCGGCCGGGTGGCGGTCAGCCCGCCGCCTCGTCCTCCACCGTGCGGTCGCGGCCCGCCAGGATGCCGACGCCGATCTGCGGGATCATCAGCGCCGCCATCATCGCGAGCGGCAGGCCCCAGCCGCCGCTGTGCTGGTAGAGCACACCCACGAGCAGGGGGCCCGGGATCGAGAGCAGATAGCCGGTGCTCTGGGCGAACGCCGACAGCTTGACGACACCCGCGCCGGTCCGGGCCCGCATGCCGACCATGGTGAGGGCCAGCGGAAAGGCACAGTTGGAGACGCCGAGCAGCAGGGCCCAGGCCCAGGCACCCGCCGCCGGTGCCAGATAGAGGCCCGCGTAGCCGGCGAGCCCGCAGACGCCGAGGGCGACCACGATGGGGCCCTGGTGGGGCAGGCGGGTGGCGAGGCGCGGGATGACGAAGGCCAGCGGCACGCCCATCACCATGGTGACGGCGAGGAGCAGTCCGGCGGTGCCGGCGGCGACGCCCGCGTCGCGGAAGATCTGTGCCATCCAGCCCATCGTGATGTAGGCGGCGGTGGCCTGGAGGCCGAAGAAGACGGCGAGCGCCCAGGCCGTAGGGCTGCGGGTGATGCGCAGTCCGTCGGGCTCGTGCCGGGAGGTGTCGGCCCCGGCGGGCGCAGGGTCATCGGGGCGGGACACGGCGCCCCGCGCGCGTACGAGCGGAATCCACGGGAGGACGGCCGCCGCCGCGAGTCCGGCCCAGACCACGAGCCCGGACTGCCAGGCGCCTCCCAGGGCGCCGGTCATGGGGACGGTCACCGCGGCCGCGGCCGAGGTGCCGAGCGCGAGGGCCATCGAGTACAGGCCCGTCATGGACCCGACCCGGTCGGGGAACCAGCGCTTGACGATGACCGGCATCAGGACGTTGCTGACGGCGATGCCCATGAGCGCGAGCGCGCTGGCGGCCAGGAAGCCGGCCGTGCCCCCGATGTACGGCCGCAGGGCCAGGCCCGTCGTGATGGCGACCATGCCCGCGCAGACGACGACGGCGGGCCCGAAGCGGCGGGCGAGCCGCGGTGCCGTCACGCCGAAGACGGCGAAGCACAGGGGCGGTACGGAGGTGAGCAGTCCGGCGACGCCGCCGCTCATGCCGAGCCCGTCGCGCACCTCCTCGAGGAGGGCGCCGAGGCTGGTGATGGCCGGGCGCAGGTTGAGCGCGGTGAGGACGATGCCGACGACCATGAGCCGCGTCGTCCACGCGCGCGTGGCGGGCGTTCCGGGTGTCGTGCTCTCGGTGGAGCGATGTATCGCTGAGGACGTCATCGTCGTCCGGGTCTCCTCGGGGGCCATGCTCCCCATCATAGAATCATGGGATGATTGGCTGTCCAATCCCGCTGCGTTAATCTCCGGATCCTGTAGCCCCGCGCGAACGACCACACTCGGGCCCGTACGAAGGACCGTCATGCCGCTGAGCCATCCCCGCCGTTCGGCCCTGTCCGAGCAGGTCATCTCCGAGCTGCGGAACCAGATCACCTCGGGCGAGTGGCCGGTGGGCTCCCGTATCCCCACCGAGCCGGAGCTCGTCGACCAGCTCGGCGTCGCCCGCAACACGGTGCGCGAGGCCGTCCGGGCGCTCGCCCACAACGGGCTGCTGGACATCCGGCAGGGTTCCGGCACCTACGTCGTGGCGACCAGCGAGCTGGCGGGCGTGATGCACCGCCGGTTCGCGGACGCCGACCCGCGGCACATCGCCGAACTGCGTTCCACCCTGGAGTCGAGTGCCGCGAGGCTGGCCGCCGAGCGGCGCACCGAGCGCGATCTCAAGCAGCTGGACGCGCTCCTCGTACGCCGGGAGGAGGCTTGGGAGTCGGGTGACGCGGAGGCCTTCGTGGCCGCCGACGCGACCTTCCACATGGCGGTGGTGGCCGCGTCCCGCAACGACGTCATGACGGCGATGTACGCGGATCTGGGCGAGGTGCTGCGCGACTGGCTGCGCGAGGACGTCGGCAAGGAACTGACGCCGGAGACGTACATGGACCACGCCCGGCTGGTCGACGCGATCCGCACGGGCGACGCGGAGGCCGCGGCCACGGAGGCCGCGAGCTATCCGTTCCAGTGCAGGCCGGGACGGCCGGGCGGTCAGGGGCGGGCGCAGGGCCTCAGCCCCGGCGGCTGACCGTCAGGTCCCGTGGGTGATCCAGGCCGCGCGGACCTCCTTCCAGCACCGGCCGGTCAGCCGCACCGTGGCCGCGGGCCCCACGTCGACCGGGGCGCCGTCGGTGTCGATGTCCCACCAGCGGGCGCACTCGACGTGCAGCCGGACGCGGTCGGTGTCCACATAGGGGTTGTGGCAGTACGCGACGACATGGGAGCCGGTGACCGTGATCCGGCACGCGGCGCCGAACGGCTGGGGCGCGGTGGGCCGGGACCCCGCGTTCGTGCTCTCCACGCGCGGGTGGGGCATCGCGTCGTACGGCACGGCCATCACCAGAGCGACAGCGGCGAACACCGGGGCAAAACGGCGGGACAGGCGCACAAGGGGACCTCCTCGGCCGTACGGCTGCGGGGCGGTGCGTTCTCCCAGCCTGCGGGCCACGGGGTCGGGGCCGCCCGGCTGAATGGGCCGAACGGGCGACGCCCCGCTCCCCGCGCGCTGCGGGAAACGGGGCGTCGATGCCGTGCGTAAGCGTTTACGCGCCGATGGCGTGCAGACCGCCGTCCACGTGGATGATCTCGCCCGTGGTCTTCGGGAACCAGTCACTCAGCAGCGCGACGACACCGCGGCCGGCCGGCTCGGGGTCCTTGAGGTCCCACTCCAGGGGCGCGCGCGAGTCCCAAACGGCGGCGAGCTCGCTGAAGCCCGGGATGGACTTGGCGGCCATGGAGCCGATCGGGCCCGCCGAGATGAGGTTGGAGCGCACGTTCTGCTTGCCCAGGTCACGGGCGAGGTAGCGGTTGGTGGCCTCCAGGGCGGCCTTGGCCGGACCCATCCAGTCGTACTGCGGCCAGGCGTACTGCGCGTCGAAGGTGAGGCCGACGACGGAGCCGCCGTTCTGCATCAGCGGCAGGCAGGCCATGGTCAGCGACTTCAGGGAGAACGCCGAGACGTGCATGGCCGTGGCGACCGACTCGAACGGCGTGTTGAGGAAGTTGCCGCCGAGGGCGTCCTGCGGCGCGAAGCCGATGGAGTGCACGACGCCGTCGAGGCTGCCCAGCTCCTCGCCGACGACATCGGCGAGACGGCCGAGGTGCTCGTCGTTGGTGACGTCGAGCTCGATGACCTTCGTGGGCTTCGGGAGCTTCCTGGCGATGCGCTCGGTCAGCGTGGGCCGCGGGAACGCGGTCAGGATGATCTCGGCGCCCTGCTCCTGGGCCAGCTTGGCGGTGTGGAAGGCGATGGAGGACTCCATCAGCACACCGGTGATGAGGACGCGCTTGCCCTCGAGAATTCCGCTCATGGTGATCAGTGACCCATTCCCAGTCCGCCGTCAACCGGGATGACGGCTCCAGTGATGTACGAGGCGTCGTCCGAGGCGAGGAACCGCACCGTCGCGGCGATCTCCTCGGGCTGCGCGTAGCGGCCCAGCGGCACCTGAGACACGATGTTCGCGCGCTGCTCGTCGGTGAGCGTCTGCGTCATGTCGGTGTCGACGAAGCCGGGCGCGACGACGTTGAAGGTGATGTTGCGCGAGCCGAGTTCCCGGGCGAGCGACCGCGCGAAGCCGACAAGGGCGGCCTTGGACGCGGCGTAGTTCGCCTGCCCCGCGGAGCCGAGCAGCCCGACGACCGACGAGATGAGGACGACGCGGCCCTTCTTGGCCCGCAGCATGCCGCGGTTGGCTCGCTTGACGACGCGGAAGGTGCCGGTGAGGTTCGTGTCGATGACCGAGGTGAAGTCCTCCTCGGACATGCGCATCAGCAGCTGGTCCTTGGTGACGCCCGCGTTGGCGACCAGGACCTCGACCGGGCCGTGCTCGGCCTCGATCTCCTTGTAGGCCTGCTCCACCTGCTCGGTGTCGGTGATGTCGCACTTGACCGCCAGGAAGCCGGCCGGCGGCTCACCGGACCGGTACGTGATCGCGACCTTGTCGCCTGCGTCGGCGAACGCGCGGGCGATGGCGAGGCCGATGCCCCGGTTGCCTCCGGTGACGAGAACCGAGCGGCTCAACGGATCACCCTTTCGATAGCGGACTGAAACCCCTGCAATACAGGCGCCTTCCTCGAAAACCTATCGGTCCGCTCGGCCTCTCAGAGAATCGGGCACCGACAGTGGGTTCGTGTGCCTGCTGTCGGATCCCTACAGAAAGCCGAGGCGGTTAGGCCGAAAGACGCGCCCGGTGACGGCAAAGGCGTGGCCGCCGGGCCCGCCCGCGCGACATGATCGGACCCGACGGGCCACGACAGCAGGGAGACCTCGGTGCCTCATTCCATCGACGAAGCCTTCACGGCGCTACCGCTGCGCGCACTCGCCGACGCCGCGCTCGCGCGGGCGCGGGCGCTGGGCGCCGACCACGCGGACTTCCGGTTCGAGCGGGTGCGCAGCGCGTCCTTGCGGCTGCGCGACGCCAAGCCGGCCGGGTCGTCGGACACCACCGACCTGGGGTACGCGGTACGGGTCGTGCACGGCGGCACCTGGGGGTTCGCGTCGGGCGTGGACCTGACGATGGACGCGGCCGCGAAGGTCGCCTCACAGGCCGTGGCGATGGCGAAGCTGTCGGCCCAGGTCATCAAGGCGGCCGGTTCCGACGAGCGGGTGGAGCTGGCCGGGGAGCCGGTGCACGCCGAGAAGACGTGGGTCTCGTCGTACGAGATCGATCCCTTCTCCGTGCCGGACGAGGAGAAGGCGGGGCTGCTCGCGGACTGGAGCGGGCGGCTGCTGGCGGCCGACGGTGTCAGCCATGTCGACGCGTCGCTGCTGACCGTGCACGAGAACAAGTTCTACGCCGACACCGCCGGGACCGTGACCACGCAGCAGCGGGTGCGGCTGCATCCGCAGCTCACCGCGGTCGCCGTCGACGAGTCCAGCGGCGAGTTCGACTCGATGCGGACGATCGCGCCGCCCGTCGGGCGCGGCTGGGAGTACCTGCGGGGCACCGGCTGGGACTGGGACTCCGAGCTGGAACGGATTCCCGGGCTGCTCGCGGAGAAGATGCGGGCGCCGAGCGTCGAGGCGGGGGTGTACGACCTCGTCGTCGACCCGTCCAACCTGTGGCTGACCATCCACGAGTCCATCGGGCACGCCACCGAGCTGGACCGCGCGCTCGGCTACGAGGCCGCGTACGCCGGGACGTCCTTCGCCACCTTCGACCAGCTCGGCAAGCTCAGGTACGGCTCCGAGCTGATGAACGTGACCGGCGACCGGACCGCCGAGCACGGCCTGGCGACCGTCGGGTACGACGACGAGGGCGTCGCGGGCCAGTCCTGGGACCTGGTGAAGGACGGCACGCTCGTCGGCTACCAGCTGGACCGGCGGATCGCGAAGCTGACCGGCTTCGACCGTTCCAACGGATGCGCGTACGCCGACTCCCCCGGGCATGTGCCCGTGCAGCGCATGGCCAACGTGTCCCTCCAGCCGGACCCCGGCGGGCTGGCCACCGAGGACCTGATCGGGGGCGTCGACCGCGGCATCTACGTCGTCGGCGACCGGTCCTGGTCCATCGACATGCAGCGCTACAACTTCCAGTTCACCGGTCAGCGTTTCTTCAAGATCGAGAACGGCCGGATCACGGGTCAGCTGCGCGATGTCGCGTACCAGGCGACGACCACCGACTTCTGGGGTTCGATGGCCGCGGTGGGCGGCCCGCAGACGTATGTCCTCGGCGGCGCCTTCAACTGCGGCAAGGCCCAGCCGGGCCAGGTCGCCGCGGTGTCGCACGGCTGTCCGTCCGCCCTCTTCAAGGGTGTCAACATCCTCAACACCACGCAGGAGGCCGGTCGATGAGCGCTCACCGCGGAGTCGGCCGGGGGTCCGGGGGTCGGCCCCCGGGAAAGCACAGTCTCAACACCATGCAGGAGGCCGGTCGATGAGCGCCCGTACGAGCAAGCCCCACGAGGTCGTCGAGCGCGCCCTCGAACTGTCCCGCGCCGACGGCTGTGTGGTGATCGCCGACGAGGAGTCCACCGCCAACCTGCGCTGGGCGGGCAACGCGCTCACCACGAACGGGGTCACCCGCGGCCGCACGCTCACCGTGATCGCCACCGTCGACGGCCGCGAGGGCACCGCGTCCGGTGTGGTCTCGCGCTCGGCCGTGACCGCCGACGAGCTGGAGCCGCTGGTGCGGGCGGCCGAGGCCGCGGCACGGGGCGCCGGTCCCGCCGAGGACGGCCGGCCACTGGTCACAGGCGTGCCGGAGTCCCCCGACTTCACGGACGCGCCCGCGGAGACCTCCTCCAGCGTCTTCGCCGACTTCGCGCCGGCGCTCGGCGAATCGTTCGCACGCGCGCGTGCGGGCGGCCGCGAGCTGTACGGCTTCGCCAATCACGAGCTCGTCTCCAGCTACCTCGGGACGTCGACGGGACTGCGGCTGCGGCACGACCAGCCGAACGGCACGCTGGAACTCAACGCCAAGTCCCCGGACCGTACGCGCTCGGCCTGGGCCGGACGCTCGACGCGGGACTTCAAGGACGTCGACCCGGCGGCGATGGACGCGGAACTGGCCGTACGGCTGGGCTGGGCGCAGCGGCGCATCGACCTGCCCGCCGGGCGCTACGAGACGCTGCTGCCGCCGACGGCCGTGGCGGACCTGCTGATCTACCAGCTGTGGTCGGCCGCCGCCCGGGACGCGGCGGAGGGCCGGACGGTCTTCAGCAAGCCCGGGGGCGGCACCCGGATCGGCGAGCGGCTCTCGGAGCTGCCGCTGACGCTCCGCAGCGACCCGAACGAGCCGGGCCTCGAGTGCGCTCCCTTCGTGCTCACGCACTCCTCCGGCGACGACGCCTCCGTGTTCGACAACGGGTTGCCGCTGAAGGCCACCGACTGGATCCGCGAGGGCGAGCTGCGGCATCTGTCCACCACCCGGCACAGTGCCGACCTGACCGGGCTGCCGGTGACGCCGTCGATCGGGAACCTCGTTCTCGACGGCGGCGAGGACCGCTCGCTGGAGGAGATGGTCGCCGCCACCGAGCGGGGTCTGCTGCTGACCTGCCTCTGGTACATCCGTGAGGTCGATCCGGCGACGCTGCTGCTGACCGGGCTCACCCGGGACGGCGTCTACCTCGTCGAGAACGGCCAGGTCGTGGGCGAGGTGAACAACTTCCGGTTCAACGAGTCGCCCGTGGGCCTGCTGGGACGGGCCGTGGAGGCGGGGCGGACGGAAAAGACGCTGCCCCGGGAATGGAGCGACTGGTTCACCAGGGCTGCGATGCCCGCCCTGCGGGTGCCGGACTTCAATATGAGCTCTGTCAGCCAGGGCGTATAACCTCGTACCTGATTCACGAGACCACCCAAGGAGATACGAGAACCGTGACGGACATCGTCGACGAGCTGAAGTGGCGGGGACTGTTCTCCCTGTCCACTGACGAAGATGCATTGCGCAAGGCGCTCGCGGACGGTCCCGTCACGTTCTATTGCGGCTTCGACCCGACCGCGGCCAGCCTGCACGTAGGTCACCTGGTGCAGGTGCTCACCATGCGTCGCCTCCAGCAGGCGGGGCTGCGCCCGCTCGCCCTGGTCGGCGGGGCGACGGGCCAGATCGGTGACCCGCGCCCGACGGCCGAGCGCACACTGAACGACCCGGAGACGGTCGCGAACTGGGTGACGCGCCTGCGCTCGCAGATCGAGCCGTTCCTGTCCTTCGAGGGCGAGAACGCCGCGGTCATGGTGAACAACCTCGACTGGACGGCCGGTCTGTCGGCCATCGAGTTCCTGCGGGACATCGGCAAGCACTTCCGCGTCAACAAGATGCTGACGAAGGACTCGGTGGCCCGTCGCCTGGAGTCCGAGGAGGGCATCAGCTACACGGAGTTCAGCTACCAGCTGCTGCAGGGCATGGACTTCCTGGAGCTGTACCGACGCTACGGCTGTACGTTGCAGCAGGGCGGCAGCGACCAGTGGGGCAACCTCACCGCGGGCCTGGACCTGATCCACCGCCTGGAGCCCGGGGCCCACGTGCACGCGCTGGCGACGCCGCTGATGACCAAGGCGGACGGCACCAAGTTCGGCAAGACCGAGGGCGGCGCCATCTGGCTCGACCCCGAGATGACGACGCCGTACGCCTTCTACCAGTTCTGGCTGAACGTGGACGACCGGGACGTCTCGACGTACCTGCGGATCCTGTCGTTCAGGTCGCCCGAGGAACTCGAGGAGCTGGAGAAGCAGACCGAGGAGCGTCCCCAGGCCCGTGCCGCCCAGCGCGCGCTGGCCGAGGAGCTGACGACGCTGGTGCACGGCGCCGACCAGACGGCCGCCGTGATCGCGGCGTCCAAGGCCCTCTTCGGGCAGGGCGAGCTGACCGGGCTCGACGAGCGGACGCTCAGCGCGGCCCTGTCCGAGGTGCCGCACATCCAGGTCGCCGAGGCGGGTCTCGTCGTGGACCTCTTCGCGGAGGTCGGCCTGGTGGCCAGCAAGTCCGCCGCGCGCCGCACGGTCAAGGAGGGCGGGGCGTACGTGAACAACGTGAAGGTCGCCGCCGATGACGCGGTCCCCGCCAAGGAGGACCTGCTGCACGGACGCTGGCTGGTGCTGCGCCGGGGCAAGAAGAGCCTGGCCGCGGTCGAGGTCACGGGCGTCTGAGGCCCGCACCGCACACGGGAAGGGGGGCGGCTCCCCGACGGGAGCCGCCCCCTTCGCCGTACCGCGCTACTTCGCGCCGTGTCCCGGAACAGTCGGGCGGCCGGGCAGTCGGCCGCGGTCTCAGGTCGTGTCCCGGCCGCCGGTCTCAGGCCTTCGCCTTGTCGCCCCGTACGGCCATGTAGAGCATGTCGCCGAGGAACACGAGGACGATCGCGGCGGCCAGCTGCAGCGCGTGCCGGCCCCAGTCGATGCCCCTGGTCTCGGCGATGCCGATGCCCCGGGCGATCGCGTTGCCGACGATCGCTCCGAGGATGCCGAAGATGGTGGTCAGCCAGAGGGGGCTGTGCTGCTTGCCGGGAATGATCGCCTTGGCGATCAGGCCCAGCACGAACCCGACGATGATCGCCCACAACCAGCCCATGTCTGCCTCCTAGTGCCGCTCTCTGTGAGCAGTACCGTCAGTTTCTTGCCGTCCGCCATACGGCGCATGTCGGGCGGAGCCATACGCGCTACGACGCACCGTGTCCACCCGGCCGGGACCTGCCCCGGTCTCGAAGGCGGCGCAGGCGCGGCGTACCGTGGAAGGAGTCCGGGCCCACTTCCTCGACGGGTTCGTACCGGGTACGGACCGGGGAGCGTCCGACGCAGGCGGGTGGTGGAGCGTGATCAGGAAGCACAGCAACGTCCAGGTCTTCCGGATCACCGGAGCCAGGCAGGGACTGGACGACGACATCCGCGGCCGGCAGCGCCGCTACGTCATCTCCATGTCCGTCCGTACGGTGTCCGTGATTCTGGCGGCCACCCTGTGGAACGTCGAACGCCACGTCGCGATCGTCGCTCTGGTCCTCGGGCTTGTCCTGCCGTACATCGCCGTGGTCATCGCCAACGCGGGCCGCGAGAACGCGCCCTCGCTCCCCTCGACGTTCGTCACCGCGCCGTCGCGTCCGATGATCACGCCGCCGGGGGCGGACGCCTCCGGGGACTCGGTTCCCCAGGACTCCGCGGCCGATCCCGGGGTGCCGTTGCGGACCGAACCGCACGATCTGAGCTGAGGCCGAGCCGGGCTCGGTCCGCCCCCCCGAACGTGCTGCGGACCCTTGCCGAACCGGCCCTGTGACAGCGTCGGATGATCCTCCGAAAACGGAATATCGCGGCCCGACAAGCTCAAGAAAAGCTCAGATCAATCATGTTGTTCCAGTGCCGGGCGGCGGGTCACCCGTGACATACTTCGTACGCGCTCCGCATCCCCCGTCGGAGCGACAGACCGACGCCGGGCAGCTCCCCCCGTGGCTGCTCGGCGTCGCCTTTATGTGCGACAGGGGTCGCTTCCGCGGACAGTCGGCCGACCGTGCGGAACGCGTGATGTGAAGCCTCGGCTAGGGTCGGCAGGGTGAACCTGAACGCCCCCGGCTCCGATCCCGTCTCCCCCGTCTGCTCGGCCAAGGCCTGCCGTGCGGACGCCGTGTGGGTGCTCGCCTGGAACAACCCGAAGCTGCACACGCCCGAGCGCAGGAAGACCTGGCTCGCGTGCGAGGAGCATCGCGAGCACCTGTCGCAGTTCCTCGGTGTGCGCGGGTTCCTGAAGGACGTCGTGAAGCTGGACGAGTGGGAGACTTCCCGGCCGGTGGAGCGCGGCGAGGACTAGGACCTGCGCGTCTCCGCCGTGATCGACCGGACAGGTCCTGGGCGACGGGCTGTCAGCCGCCGATCGCCGACATCGGGCGGTCGGGCTGGACGAACGACGGGTCGTCCAGGCCCGCTCCCGCCTTCTTGCCCCACATCGCGACGCGCCAGATGCGGGCGATCTCCTCGTCGGGCGCGCCCGAGCGCAGCGCGGCGCGCAGATCGGTCTCCTCGGTCGCGAACAGACAGGTGCGCACCTGGCCGTCGGCGGTGAGGCGGGTGCGGTCGCAGGCCGAGCAGAACGGACGGGTGACCGAGGCGATCACGCCGACGCGCTGCGGGCCGCCGTCGACGATCCAGCGCTCGGCGGGTGCGGAACCCCGCTCGTCGGCGCCTTCCTCGGTGAGCTCGAAGCGGGTGCGCAGCGAGGTCAGGATGTCTCCGGCGGTGACCATGCCGTCGCGCTTCCAGCCGTGCTGGGCGTCCAGGGGCATCTGCTCGATGAAGCGGAGTTCGTAGTCGTGCCGCACGGCCCAGGCCAGCAGGTCCGGGGCTTCGTCGGCGTTCAGGCCCGGCATCAGGACCGAGTTGACCTTGACAGGGGTCAGGCCGACGTCGCGGGCGGCTTCGAGCCCCTCGATGACGTCCTTGTGGCGGTCACGGCGGGTGAGGGTCTTGAAGACGTCGGGGCGCAGGGTGTCCAGCGAGACGTTCACCCGGTCCAGGCCCGCGGCCTTCAGGGCGGCCGCGGTGCGCTTGAGGCCGATGCCGTTGGTCGTGAGGGACATCTGGGGGCGGGGAGCGAGAGCCGCGACCCGCTCGACGATGCCGACGAGGCCGGGGCGCAGCAGGGGCTCGCCTCCGGTGAAACGGACCTCTTCGATGCCGAGGCCGGTGACCGCTATCTCTATCAGGCGGACGATCTCGTCGTCCGTGAGCAGATCGGGCTTGGCCAGCCACTGCAGGCCCTCTTCGGGCATGCAGTACGTACAGCGGAGGTTGCACCGGTCCGTCAGTGAGACGCGCAGGTCGGTGGCCACTCGGCCGTAGGTGTCGATGAGCACGTAGGCCCCCTCCCTCGTTGCCGATCACATTTCCCGGACACCTGTGAGCCTACGTGACGGGACTGACGACGACAGTGGCCCGATTCCACGAGACGCGGCGCGGGCCCGTCGTAGGGACCTCCTAGTGGTGATCCACCAGTGGCCCACGACGAGCCCGCGCGATGCCGGTGCCTCAGTGCGCTCCGGTGCCCGTCAGGGAGCGGACCTCCAGCTCGGCGTACTTCCCGGCGTCCGGCTCCTCCTTGGACAGGAAGGTGCCCAGCCAGCCCAGCAGGAAGCCGACCGGGATGGAGATGAGGCCCGGGTTCTCCAGCGGGAACCAGTGGAAGTCGACGTCCGGGAACATCGAGGTGGGCTTGCCGGAGACCACCGGCGAGAACAGCACCAGGCCGACCGCCGTGACCAGACCGCCGTAGATCGACCAGAGCGCGCCCTGGGTGGTGAACTTCTTCCAGAACAGGCTGTAGAGGATCGTCGGCAGGTTGGCGGAGGCGGCGACCGCGAAGGCGAGCGCGACGAGACCGGCGACGTTGAGGTCGCGGGCGAGGGCGCCGAGCAGGATCGACACGGCACCGATGCCGACCGTCGCGTACCGGGCGGCCCGCATCTCCTGCTTCTCCGAGGCCTGTCCCCTCTTGATGACGTTCGCGTAGATGTCGTGCGCGAACGACGAGGACGAGGCCAGCGTCAGTCCCGCGACGACCGCGAGGATGGTGGCGAAGGCGACGGCCGAGATGGTGGCGAGCAGGATCGCGCCCCAGCTGGAGTCGACGCCGCCGAGGTGCAGGGCGAGCAGGGGTGCGGCCGTGTTGCCCGCCTTGTTGGAGGCGATGATCTCGTCCGGCTTGATCAGCGCGGCGGCGCCGAAGCCGAGGGCGAGGGTCATCAGGTAGAAGGCGCCGATGAGGCCGATCGCCCAGTTGACCGACTTCCGCGCGGTCTTGGCCGTGGGCACGGTGTAGAAGCGGATCAGGATGTGCGGCAGGCCCGCGGTGCCGAGGACCAGCGCCATGCCGAGGGAGATGAAGTCCAGCTTGGTGGTGGAGGTGGCGCCGTACTTGAGGCCGGGTTCCAGGAAGGGGGAGCCCTTGCCGCTGTTCTCGGCCGCCTTGCCGAGCAGGTCGGAGATGTTGAAGTTGAACTTCAGCAGCACCAGGAAGGTGAGCAGCAGGGCGCCGGCGATCAGCAGGACCGCCTTGACCATCTGCACCCAGGTGGTGCCCTTCATGCCGCCGATGGTGACGTACACGATCATCAGGACGCCGACGAGCGCGACGATGCCGACCTTTCCGGCGTCGCTGGTGATGCCGAGGAGCAGCGAGACGAGGACGCCCGCGCCCGCCATCTGGGCCAGCAGGTAGAAGATCGACACGACGATGGTGGAGGTGCCCGCGGCCGTACGGACCGGGCGCTGGCGCATGCGGTAGGCGAGGACGTCGCCCATCGTGTAGCGGCCGGAGTTGCGCAGCGGTTCGGCGACCAGGAGCAGGGCCACCAGCCAGGCGACCAGGAAGCCGATCGAGTAGAGGAAGCCGTCGTAGCCGAAGAGGGCGATCGCGCCGGCGATGCCGAGGAAGGACGCGGCGGACATGTAGTCGCCGGAGACGGCGAGTCCGTTCTGGAAGCCGGTGAACTGGCGTCCGCCCGCGTAGAAGTCGGCGGCGTCCTTGGTCTGGCGGCCCGCCCAGACGGTGATGACGAGGGTCGCGGCGACGAACACCGCGAACAGGGTGATGATCAGCGGGCGGTGCTCGCTCGCCTCGCCCGCGGCCAGCAGGGTCGTGTGCGCGGTGGTCTGTACGGAGCTCATGCGCCGCCCTCCATCCGGGACTTGATGGCCTCGGCCTTGGGGTCGAGCTGACTGGCGGCGTGCCGCGAGTACCAGAAGGCGATGAGGAACGTGGTGAGGAACTGGGCGAGGCCGAGCACCAGGGCGACGTTGACGTTGCCGAACAGCTTGGTGCCCATGAAGTCGCCCGCGTAGTTCGAGAGCAGCACGTACAGCAGGTACCAGAGGATGAATCCGACGGTCAGCGGAAAGGCGAAGGAGCGGTGGGAGCTGCGGAGTTCACCGAACTCGGCACTTTCCTGCATCTCGATGAACGCCTCGGTGGAAGGAAGAGGGGTTCCGGTTTTCGAGGGTGGCGGTGCGTCGGTGGCCACGGTGTCTCCTCGCGTTGCGGGTGCGGATACGACGGTGGACGGGGGCGAGTCGGGGCTCGCCGACGGGGACGGGGGCGGTTCGGGTACGGACATGCGGCTTCGACCTCACAGTGGCGTGGGTCACGTCACGGGGTGCGACGACGCGCATCCGTTGCGTGATCCGAACAGGGGGCTCGATCGTCCACGGGCTCCCTGCTCAAGGTCACGGCGCCACGCGTGGACCGGTTCAACTCCCCCGACTTCTTTCGGAAGTCGTCGCCGCAAGTCATTGCTGGCCCGGGCGGCTGGAGGATAGCTTCGGCCTGCACATTCCGTCATGTACCTGCCCGAGCACCATCCGTGTTCGGGCAGCTCGGTTTTCCGGATGATGTGGAGATCCCATGGCTCATCTGCGTTCCAGACGCCGTCTCGCCCTCGCCGTGCCGGTCGTTCTGTCGCTCACCGCCTCACTCGGTTTCCTGCCGGGTGTCGCGTCGGCCGCCCCTCTCACCGCGCCCGCCGCGACGACCGCGGACGGGCCGAACCTCTCGTACGTGGTCAACACGAAGACGGACCACCGCACGATCGAGTCGGTGAAGAAGGCGATCGGCGCGGCCGGCGGCAGTGTCGTCATCGCCTACGAGCAGATCGGCGTGATCGTCGTCCACTCGGCGAACCCGGACTTCGGCCGGCAGATCCGGGCGGCGCGCGGGGTGCAGTCGGCCGGCGCCACCCGCACCTCGCCGCTGGCCCCCGCGGCGACGACGGACGAGGGCGCGGCGCAAGTGCTGTCGGCCGCCGAGGCCGCCAGGGTCGCGAAGACCGCCGGTGTCGGCGAGGAGCCCCTCGAGGCCGACCAGTGGGATCTGCGCGCGATAGGCGCCGACAAGGCGGCCGCGATCAACCCGGGCAGCAAGAAGGTGACCGTCGCCGTGATCGACGTCGGCGTCGACGACACGCACCCGGACATCGCACCGAACTTCTCCCCCTCGCAGTCCGCGAACTGTGTGGGCGGCAAGCCGGACACCTCCTACGGTGCCTGGCGCCCGGTGGACGCCGACCACTACCACGGCACGCATGTCGCGGGAGAGATCGCGGCGGCCCGCAACGGCATCGGCGTCGCGGGTGTCGCGCCCGGCGTGAAGGTATCCGGCATCACCGTGGCCGAGCCCGACTCCACCCAGCTGTTCTTCCCGGAGAGCGTCGTGTGCGCCTTCGTGTTCGCCGCCGACCACGGCGTCGAGATCACCAACAACAGCTACTACGTGGACCCGTGGCTCTACAACTGCCTCGACGATCCCGATCAGAAGGCCATCGTCGACGCCGTCAACCGCGCCCAGCTGTACGCCCAGAAGAAGGGCACCCTGAACGTCGCCGCGGCGGGCAACTCCAACGACGACCTCGACGCGGACGCGCTGACCGACGCCTCGAGCCCCGATGACTCGACCCCGACCACGCGGACCGTCGACCCGCACAAGTGCTTCGACATTCCGACCCAGTTGCCCGGTGTCGTCACGGTCTCCTCGACCGGCGTCAAGGGAGCCAAGTCGTACTTCTCCAGCTACGGCGACGGCGTCATCGACGTCGCGGCGCCCGGCGGCGACCGCTACCAGATCCCGGACACGCCGTCGAAGAACGGCCGCATCCTGTCCACGATGCCGAACAACCAGTACGCCTACCTCCAGGGCACCTCGATGGCGACGCCGCACGTGGCCGGTGTGGCCGCGCTGCTGAAGTCCAAGTACCCCTGGGCGACGCCCGCTCAGCTCCAGGTCCTCCTCAAGGCCCAGGCGGACAACCCGGGTTGCCCGACGGCCCCGTACGACGGGAACGGCGACGGCGTCGTCGACGCGACCTGCGTGGGCGGCAAGCGCGTGAACGGTTTCTACGGATTCGGCATCGTCAACGCCCTGCGGGCGGTCAAGTAACACCTGCCGATGTCCCATGGCCCCGGCCCGCCCCCGCGGCGGCCGGGGCCGTGTCGTCCCAGGGCACCTCCCCTGTTGATCGAGTCCACGCTGCATAGTGCCGGTATGACGCATTCACCGATGGCCGCCGCATGGGAGGAGCTGGGCGGGGACCCCGCGCTGCTCCCCGGGGTTTCGACCGTGGTGCGTGCGGGTGGGCTGGAAGCCCGGCTGCCCGTACGTGAGTTGGCGCGCGCCTGCGTGGGCGTGTGCGCGCTGGCCGCCGCCGAGTTGGGGGCCCGCCGGGCCGGGCTCGCACAGGTGCCGCGGGTCGGCGTGGACGACGGCGCCGTCGCCACGGCGTTCGTCAGCGAACGGCATCTGACGATCGACGGGCGCACACCTGTCTCCTTCGCACCGCTGTCCCGGTTCTGGCCGACCGCGGACGGCTGGGTGCGGACGCACGCCAACTATCCGCATCACCGGGCGCGGCTGCTGGACGCGTTGGGCGCGGCGCAGGACGCGACCGTGGAGGACGTGGCCGGTGCGCTCGCCGGGCGGTCCGCGCGGGAGGTCGAGGAGACGGTGTACGCCGCGGGTGGACTCGCCGTCGCGCTGCGCACGGCGAAGGAGTGGGCCGCGCACGAACAGGGCCTCGCCGTGGCGCGGCGGCCGTTGATCGAGCGCGGCCGGTCGGGCACCGCGGGCGCGCGTGCCCTCGCCCCGCTCGACGGAGGCGCGCCGCTGCCCGCCGCCGGGGTTCGCGTCCTGGACCTGACCCGGGTCATCGCGGGCCCGGTCGCCACCCGCACGCTCGCCCTGCTGGGCGCCGACGTACTGCGCGTGGACACGCCGGGGCTGCCGGAGGACCCGGACGCGCACGCGGACACGGGCTTCGGAAAGCGCTCGACGGTGCTGGACCTGGCGGCCGACCGGCCCACCTTCGACGGACTGCTGGCGGCGGCGGACGTCGTCGTCACCGGGTACCGGCCCGGCGCCCTGGACCGCTTCGGGCTCTCCCCCGAGGCGCTGGCCGAGCGCAGCCCCGGACTGATCGTGGCGCAGTTGTCGGCGTGGGGGACGTACGGGCCCTGGGGCGAGCGGCGGGGCTTCGACAGTCTGGTGCAGGTGGCCACCGGGATCGCCGTGACGGAGGGATCGCCGGAACGCCCCGGTGCGCTGCCCGCGCAGGCCCTCGACCACGGCACCGGGTATCTGCTGGCGGCGGCCGTCCTGCGCGCGCTGACCGAGCGGGCGGAGGACGGCCGCGGGAGCCTCGTACGGCTGGCGCTGACGCGGACGGCGGCGTGGCTGACGGACGGGATCGAGCGGGGGGCTGCGCCCGGCGCGGCGACGGACCCCGCGGCATGGGCGCCGTACGACCGCCCGGACGCCTGGCTGTCCGAGCGGGACAGCCGCATCGGCCACCTCGGCCACGCCCTGCCCCCGGTCTCCTTCGCGGGCGGCCCCGCCGACTGGTCGCGCCCACCGGGACCTTGGGGGACGGACGCGGCCCGCTGGTGGTGAGCCGGGGCGTTGCCCGAGCCGCACGCCCTGGCACAGGGCCACCCGCCCTGGCGCCGAGCCGCACACCACGACGCCGGACCGGGCATCCCGGCGCCGGCCGACGTTGCCGGGCCGAACCGGGCGGACCGGACGCCGGACCGGACGCCGGGCCGGACGGTGTGGGGCGGTGCGGGGAGTGCGGGAGCCACGGCACCGCTCCCGCGCACCGCGTCGGGCCGCGTCGGGCCGCGTCGGGCCGCGCCAAGACCCCGTTTCCTCGCCCACTCGTCCTCGAACGCCCGACGGGCTACGGTGACTTGCCCGGATCCGTGACGGCTGGCGAGGATCGTGGGGTGACGTTGATACGACCGACGGCCGAGGCGGCGGACGCGAGCGGGGCGGCGCGACGGCACGCCACCCGCCGGGCCGTCGCCGTGCTCGCCCTGGTGGCCGTCGCGGCCCTGATCCCGCTGCTCGGCCCGAGCGCCGCGCTCACGGACACCGGAGAGGCCGCGGCGCCCGCCACCGGTGGCATCGCCCTGCTGCGGACGGTGCTGTTCGCGGCGCTCTGCGTCCCCGCGGGGGAACTGTTCGCGGCCCGGCTGGCACGCCGGGTGCCCGGAGCACCGCGGGTGGAGGCGCCGCGCAGCTGGGCGGCGTACGCGTCAGCCGCCGGGTTCGTCGTCGCACTGGGGCTGGCCTCGGTCGTGGCGACGGGCAATCTGCTGCCGCGTCATCTCTCCGACATGGACGTGGGCGGCCTCTACCAGACGCGGGACGGCAGACTGGCGCTCCTGGAGGTCAACGCGTTCGCGGTGGCCTGGCTCTGCGCCCGCTCACGACGGCCGGCCGCCCAGGTGTGGCCGTTGGCCGCGGTGGTGCTGGCGGAGGCGCTGCGCGCGCATCCTGCGACGGAGCACGGTGCGCCGGTCGGCTCGGCCCTGACGCTCGTTCATGTGACGTGCGCCGCGCTGTGGGCGGGCGGTCTGCTGCACGTCCTGCGGCTGCTGCGCCGATGGCGGGCCGCACCGGGCGGGGCCAACGGACCGGACGCGGACGGGAGTTCACCGGCCGGTCCCGCGCTGCTCGGCCTCTACGCGCGCGTGGCGGCCATTCTGTTGGCGGCGATCACGGTCACGGGCGTCTGGAGCGCGCTGCGCCGGATGCCGCCCGGCACGCTCGTGGACCAGCTGACGTCGACGGCGTACGGGCGCGCCCTGCTCGCGAAGGTCCTCCTCGTGGCCGCCGTCGCCGTCCTGGCCCTCTGGGCGCGGCTGCGGCTGCGCCGCGCGAGGGACCCGCTCAGCGCCTGCTCCCCCGCGCGCGCGGAGGTCGTGGCGCTGGGCGTGGTCGTCGCGGTGTCGGGCCTGCTGACGGCGCTGCCGCTGCCCATCCGGTGGTGAGGCCACCGCACGCCCGGTGGCACGTCCGCCAGCCGTCCGGTGGTGCGTCCGCCGTACCTCCGGTGGCACGTGCGCCGCCCGTCCGTGGTGGGCCGCCGACGGCGTCCCACCACGGACGGCGAGCCTGCGGGGTCCGGCCCCCGGCGTCAGTGGGCGACGAGGACCTTCAGCGCGGTCCGCTCGTCCATCGCCTTGTAGCCCTCGGGCACGCTCTCCAGGCCGATGGTCATGTCGAAGACCGGCGAAGGGTCGATGGTCCCGTCCAGGACGTCGGGCAGCAGCTCGGGGATGTACGCGCGCACGGGGGCGACTCCGCCGCGCAGGGCGATGTTCCGGTCGAACATGACGCCCAGGTCGAGGCCCGTACCGCTGCCGTGGGGCACTCCGACGAAGCCGACGGCGCCGCCGTCGCGGGTGATGTTCACGGCCGTACTCATGGACTGCTCCGTGCCGACCGCCTCGACGACGCAGTGCGCGCCCTGGCCCCCGGTCAGCTCGCGGACGGCCTCGACGGCGGCCTCGCCGCGCTCGGCGACGACGTCCGTGGCGCCGAAGCGGCGCGCGATGTCGGTGCGCACCTGGTGGCGGCCGAGCGCGATGATCCGCTCCGCGCCGAGCCGCTTGGCGGCGAGGACGGCGCACAGTCCGACGGCCCCGTCGCCCACGACGGCGACGGTCGAGCCCTTGCGGACGCCGGCACCGAGGGCCGCGTGGTGGCCGGTGCCGAGGACGTCGGAGAGCGTCAGCAGCGCGGACAGCAGGTGGTCGTCGGAGGCCGCCTCCTTGGGCAGCTGTACGAGGGTGCCGTCGGCGAAGGGAACGCGCACGGCCTCGCCCTGGCCGCCGTCGTAGCCGACGGAGCCCCAGAAGCCGCCGTGCCGGCACGACGTGGTGAGTCCGTCGCGGCAGTACTCGCACACACCGTCGGACCACATGAAGGGCGCGACCACCAGGTCGCCGCGCCGGACGCCGCTCACCGCGGAGCCGGTCTCCTCGACGATGCCGAGGAACTCGTGCCCGATCCGCTGCCCCGGCTGCCGGGCCGCCTCGCCGCGGTACGCCCACAGGTCGCTGCCGCAGATGCAGGAGCGCAGCACCCGCACGATCGCGTCGGTGGGCCGCTGCACCATGGGCTCGGGGACGTCCTCCACGCGCATGTCGTACGGGGCGTGGATGGTGGTGGCGCGCATGGCGAGGATCCTTCTCGTGCGGGGCGTGGATGAGATGCGCTCAGGGGGTGGTTGAGCGCATCTCACCGTACGCCGCCACGGGCGCGTGTCGCGCGCCGAGGGGTCCGAGCACGCCCCGGACCAGCAGGAACTGGGCCGCGGCGTACGTGAGCATGATCCAGAAGTCCGCCTTCGGCAGTTGCGGCCAGTCGGCGACTCCGGTGGCGATGAGCGTGTCCGAGAGCATGAAGAGGGCGCCGCCGAGTCCCGCGACGGGACCGAGCCGCGTGGCCGCGTACGCCATCGCCGTCAGCAGCAGGCTGTAGCCCGCGACGGGACCGCGGAGGCCGGCCGGCAGACCGGGCCACAGGAGCACGACCAGGGCGACGAGGGCGGTGGCGTACGCGCCGAGGAGCCAGGTGCTCCGCACGCGCGCCGTTCTCCGGAAGAGCACGAGGTAGCAGACGTGACCCGCCGCGAAGGAGGCCATCCCGGCGAGGAAGGCGGGGTCGGCGTCGGAGAGGAGCGCCAGGTCGCCGCCCCAGCCGAGGAGCAGGGCCGCGACGAGCAGCCGGGGTCCGCCGCGTACCCCTGTGTGGGCGGCGAGCAGCGGCATCAGGAGCGGCTTGGCGATCCGGTGCCCGGCGTCGTACCCGGCGGCCAGGGAGAGGACGTCCACCGCTGTGGTGAGCGCGAAGGCGACGAGAAGGACGCGCGCGAGGCGTGGGGTCACGCGACGGACTCCGTGGCCGGGGCCCGTGTGACGGCCGGCGGGGCGGGCTCCGTGACCGGGGCCTGCGCCCCGGCGGGCGGCGCGGGCTGCCAGCCGGGCCCGCCGAGGACCCGCCCGGCGCGCTCGCGCCAGCTCGCCGCCGCCCGCACGTCCCGGGCGATGGCGGTGTACTCGTGGGTGGCCACGCGCAGGGGGTTGTACGTGGTGATGTTCTTGGTGAGCCCGTACACGGGCCGCTCGGTCTCGGCGACCCACGATCCGAAGAGCCGGTCCCAGAGGATGAGGATGCCGCCGAAGTTGCGGTCGAGGTAGCCGCCCTGGGAGGCGTGGTGGACGCGGTGGTGCGACGGGGTGTTGAGGACGAACTCGAACCAGCGCGGCATCCTGTCGATGCGCTCGGTGTGGATCCAGAACTGGTAGACGAGGTTCACCGACGAGCAGAACGCGAGGGCGGCCGGGTGGACGCCGAGGGCGACCATCGGGACGTAGAAGGGCCAGGACGTCCAGCCCGTCCAGGGCTGGCGCAGCGCGGTGGTGAGGTTGAACTTCCTGCTGGAGTGGTGGACGACGTGGCAGGCCCACAGGACGCGGATCACGTGGTGGCCGCGGTGCGACCAGTAGTAGAAGAAGTCCTGCGCGAGCAGCATCAGCGGGATCGTCCACCACAGGACGGGGACCCGCAGGGGCGTCAGTTCGTAGACCGCCGTGTAGACCGCGAGGATCGGGATCCTCCACAGGAGGTCGAAGACGAGGCTGCCGAGTCCCATGCCGACGCTCGTCGCGGCGTCCTTCGTCTCGTATCCCGCGGCATCGTCGTCCGGATGGATCCGGACGCTCACCATCTCGATCACGGCGAGCAGTATGAAGGCGGGTATCGACCACAGCACGACATCGGGCAGGTTCGGCATGGGTGAACCGTAGATGCGCTGGTCGGCTGCGACCAGGGGCTGTTACCGACAAGTATTACCGCCGGTACGCGCTTGCTTCTTGGTGATCTCCGCCAAGAGGCGTCCGGCGGCCGGCCCCGCCCTCACACCCCCGCCGCTCCGAGCAGGGCTCCGGCCGCGTACGTCACCGCCATGGCAAGCGCTCCCCCGGCCATGTTCCGCAGCACCGCGCGCCGCGGGTCCGCCGAGCCCAGCCGTGCGCTGCTCCAGCCGGTGAGGGCGAGCGTGGCCAGCACCGACACCACGGTGACACCGAGGCGCCATGCCGCCGGCGGCAGCACGATCGCCAGCAGCGGCAGCAGCGCTCCGGCGGTGAACGCGAGGAAGCTCGCCCAGGCCGCGTGCCACGGATTGGTCAGGTCGTCGGGGTTGATGCCCAGTTCCACGGACGCGTGGGCCTTCAGAGCGTCCCGTTCGGTGAGCTGTCCGGCCGCCTCGCGGGCGACCTCCCGGGACAGGCCGCGCTGCTCAAGGAGCTCGGTCAGCTCCTCCAGTTCGGCCTCCGGCTGCTCCTTGAGCTCCCGCCGCTCCGTGGCCAGGGCCGCCAGCTCGGAGTCCCGCTGGGTGGAGACGGACACGTACTCGCCCGCCGCCATGGACATCGACCCCGCGAGCAGTCCCGCGAGGCCCGCGGTGAACAGCGCCGCACGGTCGCTCGTGGCCCCGGCCACCCCGACGACGAGCCCCGCGGTGGAGACGATGCCGTCGTTGGCGCCCAGGACGGCGGCCCGCAGCCAGTTCAGCCGCGAGCCGAGCGTGCCGCCGTGGGCCTCGTCGTGCGTCGGTTCCGTCACACGGGGAGGATCGCACCCGGGGCACGGCCGACGCCGCACCGACCCGGCGCTCACCACACGCGCACCGAGCCTCCTCTCGCGAACACCGGGCTCGTCGCGTCGGCGGGCGGGGTGCCCAGCGGTTCGTCGATCTCGGCCACCGTGGGGCCGACCTTCGCGGCGATCTCGTCGAGGTACGCCAGGTCGAAACCGTAGACGCGGGCCGCGTTGCCGCCGACCATGTCCGCGATCTCCGCGCGGGGCAGTCCCGCGTAGGAGATGCGCAGGCCCTCGCGGGTGTAGGGGTGGGTGCCTTCGTCGTGCGGGTAGTCGCTGCCCCACATGATCTTGTCGAGGCCGATGCGGTCGCGCAGCGGTACCTCGTGGGGGCGCATGAAGCTGGCGCCGACGAAGCAGTTGTCGCGCCAGACCCGCGAGGGCCTCTCACCCATCGCCGCGGCCAGCCCCGCGCCGAACTTCGACTCGGCCGTGGACGCCTTGCCGGCCGCCGCGACCAGCCGCCCGTGGTAGTAGTCCAGCATGTCGAGCACGCCGGGGATCCAGCCCGACCCCTGCTCGGTCAGCACCAGCCGCAGACCGGGATGCCGGCGGAACGCGCCGCCGAACACCAGGTGCCACAGTGCCCGGTGCGAGAACCAGGTCGTCTCCACCATGAAGACCGCGCGGGCCGCCGGTTCGTCCCCGAGCGGCGGCGAGGCCGAGCCCGCGTGGTGGTTCACCGGGACGCCCAGCTCGGCGCAGACCGCCCAGATCGGGTCGTACGCCGACGAGTACAGCTCGGGCAGGCCCGATCCGGGGGGTGTGCCGGGCAGCAGCAGACCGCCTCTGAGGCCGGCGTCCGCCGACCGGCGGATCTCCTCGACCGCTTCGTCGACGTCGTTCAGGAGGATCTGGAAGACGCCCGCGCGTCGGCCGGGCGCCGCCGCGCAGAAGTCCGCCAGCCAGCGGTTGTGGGCCCGCAGACCCGCCCAGCGCCGCTCGAACTCCTGCGCCGTCGGGGCCGGCGCCATCAGGGAGGCCGACGGGAAGAACGGCGGGATGGTGTTCGGGAAGACCACCTCGGCGACGATGCCGTCCTCCTCCAGCTCCGCGACGCGCCGCCCGGAGTTCCAGTTCCGGTCGGCGGTGTCGGCGAGCAGGTCCGCGTACGGGTTGACGTAGCCGGCCGCCCAGGCGTCGAAGTCCTCGTGGTACCGGCGCTCCAAGTACGGCTTGTAGTCGAGGAGATCGGCGCCCGCATGGCAGTCGGCGGAGATGACGGTGTAGCGGTCCTCGGCGGTCATGGGTTCACCCCCAGCACGGGGAAGTCGTGGTCCGTCAGCCAGTGGCGGCCCACCTCGCGCGAGCGCGCCCAGGACGCCTCGACCGCCGACTGGTCCCGCTGCTGGCCCAGTTCGGCCGGTGTGGGGCCGATCCGCCGGGCGAGCGGGGCCAGTTTGCCGAGGTCGAAGCCGAAGACCTCGGCCGCCGCGAGGCCCAGCATGCGGCGCGTCTCCGCCACCGGGATGTCGTGGAAGGTCCTCGCCAGCCAGGCGCGGGTGTCGGGCCAGGTGCCCTCGGGGTGCGGGAAGTCGCTGCCCCAGAGGATGTTGTCGACGCCGATCTCGTAGCGCTGGGCGAGTTCGCGACGCTTGGTGTTGGTCGCGCAGATGAAGACCTGCCGGTCGAGGTACTCGTGCGGGGGCCGTTTCAGCTCCGCGAAGGGTGACAGCTTCTTGCCGCCGTGCGCGCCGAGGTAGAGCCGGTCCATGAACCACAGCAGGTTGGGCAGCCACCAGCAGCCGGACTCCGCCACGCCGAACCGGAGTCCGGGGTGGCGCTCGAAGACCCCCGACCAGAGCAGGAACCAGAGGGGGCGCGCGGGCCACCAGGTGACTTCGGAGACGTAGATCCCCAGGTGGTCGCCGTACTCGTGCCGCGGTGCCGCGCCGGAGTGCGTGACGACGGGCATCCCGCACTCGGCCGCCGCCGCCCACACGGGGTCGTAACGGCGGTCGTGGTAGGGCTCCTTGTCGACCCACATGGAGGGGATCATCAGTGCGCCGAGGCCCGACTCCTTCGCACGGTACACCTCGGCGACGACGCGCCCGGTCTCGCCGGTCACCGGCAACAGCGCCACTCCGCAGTGCCGTTCGGGGTTCTCGGAGACGAAGTCGGCGAGCCAGCGGTTGTGGGCCCGGGCGCCCGCCATGCCGAGTTCCGGGTCCTGGTCGCCGGAGAGGCCGAGGCCCACGCCGAACGGCGCGGCGGTCCGGCTGTCCACGGCGTCCGCGTCGGGGAAGACGACCTCGCCGGCCACACCGTCGCCGTCCAGCTCCTTGAGACGCTGGGCGGTGTCCCAACCGCCGCGCAGGCCCTCCTCGTTGTCGTGGAACCACTTGTCCGCGAACGCCTCGTTGCGGATGCCGAGGCGGGTCATCTCCTCGCGGCGCCGCTCACGGCCCGCGAGGAACTCGTCGAAGTCCCGGTGGAACCGGGGGTCCAGATAGGGCCGGTACTCCTCGGTGGGGAGTCCGGCGTGGCAGTCGGAGGAGATGATCAGATACGGGTCCTGTTCGGTCACCGCGCCCCCTCAGTCGAGGATGAAACTTTCCAGGTACGACGGATTCGCCCGGTCGAGCATCGACTGCGACCGCGCCCGGATCTGCCGGTCGCTGTGCTCGCTCTCGGGCAGCAGCCAGAAGCGGTCCTCGCGGATCCCCTCGGCGACGAGGTCGGCGACCTGTTCGACGGGGGTGAACCGCACGTCGTGGCCCGCCCGCTCCATCGCGGCCTCCCACTGGGCGAGGCTGCGGTACGGGGTCTTCCGGGGCCGCGCCTTCGCGTACCGCGAGGGCCGGTTGCGGTGCGACTCCCACAGACCCGTGCGGAGCATGTGGGGTCCGGGGAACAGCACGGAGGCGCCCAGGCACGCGTGCTCCGCCTTCAGATGCGCGTACAGCGACTCGGTCATCGTCACCACGGCCGCCTTGGTGACGGCGTACACGGAGGCGGTGGGCAGCGGGGCGATCCCGCCGTCGCCGGACGAGGTGTTGACGACGTGGCCCGGCTCGCCCCCGGCGATCATCCGGGGCACGAACGCCTGGATGCCGTGGAAGACGCCCCACACATTGACGGCGAAGGCCCATTTCCAGTCGTTCGGGTCGTGCTCCCACATACGGCCCTCGGCTCCGGAGCCGACACCGGCGTTGTTGCACAGGACGTGCACCGCGCCGTACGTGCCGTACACGTCCTCGGCGAGCGCCACGACCTCGGAGCGCTCGCCGACGTCCACCACGCGGGCGTGGACGTCGGCGCCGTCCTCGCGCAGTTCCCCGGCTGCCTTCTCCAGGGCGCCCTCTTCAACGTCGGCGAGGACCACCTTCAGGCCGTCCGCCGCGAACCGCCGGGCCATCGCGAGCCCGATGCCGCTCGCCGCGCCGGTGACGACGGCGACCTGCCCTGCGCGGAGCTCCATCAGACGCTCCCCTCCGGCGGCCCGTCCAGGATCTGCCGCGGATCGTCGTAGCGCTGGTGGATGTACGGCAGCAGGGCCCGGCCGCTGACGCGTTCGGCGACCCTGCCCTTCTGGTCGGTGGTCTTCTCACCGAGGGTGATCTCCAGCAGCCGGAGTACGGGCAGATCGGCGACCGGGTCGTACATCGACTCGCGCAGGACGACGTCCCCGGTGACGCGCTCCAGTTTGCGGACCTTCTCGTTGCGCACGCAGTGCACGAGGACCGGGTCAGCGTCGAAGCCCGAACCGTCCACCGCGGGAAGGAACTTGAAGTAGAAGTCGGTCTTCCGCGCGGGTTCGGGCAGCGGCAGGGCCCCGCTCACCGCGCCGCGCACCTCGACGAAGGCGATACCGTGCCGGGCGAGCGCGGCGCGCACCACGAGACCGTCGCGCTCGACCGTCACCTCGCCGAGCTTCTTGGGCTCCCCGAAGACCTCGCGGCCGCCGATCAGGGCGCGCTCGTGGGTCATCGGCATGACCAGCGGATACCAGCCCTCGACGTCGTCGTGCGCGGCGGCGACGGCGAACGAGCCGGCCCCCAGCGGGTATCCGGGCAGATCGACCTTGCTGATGTTGACCCGCACCAGGGGCCGGGCGGTGGGTTTCAGCGGGGGCGGCAGGACCGCCGCGACCGCGTCCGGGTCGCTCTCCCAGACGGCCACCACACCGGTGGACCAGATGTCGGGGAGCTTGGAGCTCGCGGTACGCGCGGTGGCGATCTCCGCCTCGGTCCGCGCGCCGTACCTCACTCGTGCCATGCCGTACCGCCCTTCACCGGAGACACAACAGGTTTCTGATGGTCCGTCACTGGCGCCTGTAACAGAGTTACAGCACAGTCGGCGAAGGGTAAATACGCGTGCGGACACGGACTTGGGAGCACCATGGGGAGACCGGCACTCACGCGCGACGAAGTCCTGGAGACCGCCGCCGGACTGGTGAAGCGGCACGGCCCGGACGCCCTGACGATGCGCGCGCTCGCCGCCCAGCTGGGCACCGCTGTCACCTCGATCTACTGGCATGTCGGCAATCGGGAGTCGCTGCTCGACGCCCTCGTCGAGCGCACGGTCGCCGACCTCGGCGAGATCCGCCCCACCGGGCGCACACCCGCCCTGCGCGTCGTCTCGGTCGCCCGCGCCCTGCGCCGGCAGCTGCTCGACCACCCGCATCTCGTCGCGATGGTCCACGAACGCGGTCTGACCGAGCGCATGTTCCTGCCCGCGCGGCAGGCGCTGGTGCGCGAGGTGCACGCGGCGGGACTGCGCGGTGCGCGGGCCGCCGAGGTCGTCCGCGCGGTGCAGTTCCAGGTCGTCGGCTTCGTTCTCGTCGAACGCAACCGGGAGCGCGCGCCCCTGCAGCGGCCCGCCGAGGAGGACCTGTGGGACGCGCGGACCGCGGAGGACGATCCGGGCCTCGCGCGGGCGCTGGCCCGGCCGGTCGACCCGGAGAGGCTGTTCACGACCTCGGTGCGGGCCTTGGTGGACGCCCTGCTCGCACGCTGACCGTGGCCGCCGGCCCTCGGGGCACCGGCCCTCGGGGCACCAGCGGCCACGCGGGCGGAAGGAGGCGCACCGGCGGAACGGGGAGCGGAGGCCGGTGTCCGCGCGCCCCCGGCGTCAACTCGACCACCGGCGGAGCGGTTGGGCAGTCCACGCGCGCGTGCCCCGGTGGCGGCGCCGGCCGGCTCCTCGAACCGGGAAGGCGGCAGCGGGAGTGTCAGTCGTGGCCCGTATCCTCATTGACCATGCTCGAAGACCTCACGACCGCAGCGTCCCCAGCCTCCTGGCCGGCCGCGTATCCGCAGGGATACGCGGTCGTTGACGTGGAGACCACAGGACTGGCCCGCGACGACCGGATAATCTCCGCCGCCGTCTACCGGCTGGACGCGCGCGGCGAGGTCGAGGACCACTGGTACACGATGGTCAATCCCGAGCGGGACCCGGGACCGGTGTGGATCCACGGACTGACGAGCGACATGCTCGAAGGGGCACCGCTCTTCCAGGACGTCGCCGAGGAATTCGCCGCGCGGCTCGACGGCCGCGTGCTGGTCGCGCACAACGCGGTCTTCGACTGGTCGATGATCGCGCGGGAGTACGCGCGCGCGGAGCGCGAGGCGCCGGTACGCCAGCGCCTGTGCACGATCGCGCTCTCCAAGGAGCTGGGCCTGCCGCTGCCCAACCACAAGCTGGAGTCGCTGGCCGCGCACTTCGGTGTCGTGCAGCAGCGGGCGCACCACGCGCTGGACGACGCACGCGTGCTGGCCGAGGCGTTCCGGCCGAGCCTGCGGGCCGCCGCGCGCGACGGGGTGCGCCTGCCGCTCCTCGAGTGCCGGCCGCTCAAGGAGTGGTCCGACAGCGCCGCGGCGCCTCGGATCGGACGGCAGTCCTCCGGAAGCTACGCGTCCGGCGGTTACCCGTCGGGGAGTTGGCGCCCCTCCCGCAAACGCCCCGCCTGCCCCCACCCCAACCCAGGGCGGTACGACGCGGACAAACCGCTCAAGCAGGGCATGCGGGTCGCGTTCTCCGGGGACACCTCCGTCGATCGCGAACTGCTGGAGGACCGGGCCATCGAGGCCGGGCTGCACGTCGCGACGAGCGTGTCCCGGCTCACCAGCCTCCTGGTGACGAACGACCCGGACTCCAGCACGTCGAAAGTGGTCAAGGCCAAGCAGTTCGGGACACCGGTGATCGACGAAGCGGCGTTCGGACAACTGCTGCGGGACGTCGAACCCGCGTCGGAGGGGTGACCGACGTACGGGTGATTGACGGGCGACTCGCCCGTCATCCGCTCGCCCGCACCGCCCCGGCACCCCACCCTGTGGCGCATGGCGAGATGCGAAGTATGCGGCAATAACTACGGAATGACCTTCGAGGTGCACGCGCAGGGCGCGGTGCACGTCTTCGACTGCTTCTCCTGCGCGATCCACCGGATGGCCCCGATCTGCGAGCACTGTCGGGTGCAGGTCATCGGCCAGGGCGTCGAGGTCGAGGGCCACTGGTACTGCGGCGCGCACTGCGCCCGCGCGGAGGGGAAGGCGGGGATCATCGACAAGGTCTGACCCGGCCGGGCCCGGGACAGGGCATCGATCCGGTCCTCGGCGGGACCCTCCCGTCGAGGACCGAACCGTGCCGAGTAACGTCAATGGGGTGTACCGCTTCCTCTTGTCCCGGCAGTGGGTGATCCTCACCCTGGTGGCCCTCGCGCTCATCCCGACGATGATCGAGCTGGGCTTCTGGCAACTGCACCGGCATGAGCACAAGGTCGCCCTGAACAAGGTGATCTCCGACTCGCTCGGCGCGGAGCCGGTGCCCGCGGAGACGCTCACCGCGCCGGGACAGCGGATCCGGCACGACGACCTGTACCGCCGGGTGACCGCGAAGGGGCACTTCGACACCGCGCACGAAGAGGTCGTCCGCCGCCGCACCAACTCCGACGGCGAGGTCGGCTACCACGTCCTGACCCCGTTCGTCCTGACCGACGGCCGCGTGCTCATGGTCAACCGGGGCTGGGTGCCGGCGGACGGCGCGCAGACCGCCTTCCCGAAGATCCCGGCCCCCGCCCGGGGCGAGATCACCGTCACCGGCCGGCTGATGGCCGACCAGACGACCGCCGACAGCGGCATCAAGAACGTCCAGGGCCTGCCCGACCGTCAGGTCATGCTGATCAGCAGCGAGCAGCAGGCGCGGCGGCTGGGCAAGCAGGTCCTCGGCGGCTACATCGAGCAGACCGCGCCGGAGTCCGCGGGCGGCTCCCCCGAACTGATCCCCGACCCCGAGCACGGCGACATCGGCCCCCACATGGCCTACGCGATCCAGTGGTGGCTGTTCTCCGCGGGCATCCCCGTCGGCTGGGTGATCCTGGTCCGCCGCGAGCGCCGTGACCGGGCGGAGGCCGCGGCCGCGCAGACCGTGCCGGAGGCGGAACCCGCGGGGGTCTGACCCCGGGGAACGGGCCCCGCGGGCACGGAGCATCGGTTCCGTCGCCGCTCGCGCCACTCTGGCGGCCCGATTGGCCGACGCCCAGGTCGGGAACCCGTCCACCGTGCACCGACGCATCGAGGACTACGCGCTCATCGGGGACGAACAGACCGCCGCTCTGGTGGGCCGCGACGGCTCCGTCGACTGGCTGTGTCTGCCCCGCTTCGACTCGGCGGCCTGTTTCGCGGCCCTGCTGGGCGACGAGGACAACGGCCACTGGCGGATCGCGCCCGAGGGGGCGGACGCGTGCACCCGGCGCTCCTACCGCCCGGACACGCTGGTGCTCGACACCGAGTGGGACACCCCCGAGGGGTCCGTCCGGGTGACCGACCTGATGCCGCAGCGCGAGCACGCCCCCGACGTCGTACGCGTCGTCGAAGGTCTCAGCGGCCGGGTTCGGATGCGCAGTCTGCTCCGGCTGCGGTTCGACTACGGCTCGGTCGTGCCGTGGATGCGCCGCGCCGACGGTCACCGGGTGGCGGTCGCGGGGCCGGACTCGGTGTGGCTGCGCAGCGAGCCGCCCGTGCACACCTGGGGCAAGGACTTCCGCACGCACTCGGAGTTCACCGTGGCGGCGGGCGAGAAGGTCGCCTTCGTCCTGACCTGGCACCCCTCGCACCGGCCGCGGCCGCCGCTCTGCGACCCCTTCGAGGCGCTGGAGACCAGCGTCCAGGACTGGCAGGCATGGGCGGCGCGCTGCCGTTACGACGGTCCGCACCGGGATGCCGTCGTGCGCTCCCTGATCACCCTCAAGGCCCTCACCTACGCGCCGACCGGCGGCATCGTGGCCGCGCCCACCACCTCGCTGCCCGAGGAGGTGGGCGGGGTCCGCAACTGGGACTACCGCTACTGCTGGCTGCGCGACTCCACGCTCACCCTCGGCGCGCTCCTCTCGGCCGGCTACCACGAGGAGGCCGAGGCCTGGCGCGACTGGCTGCTGCGCGCGGTCGCGGGCGACCCGGCCGCCCTGCAGATCATGTACGGCCTCTCGGGAGAACGCCGGCTCCCGGAGTACGAGGTCCCGTGGCTGTCCGGCTACGCCGGCTCCTCGCCCGTCCGGGTCGGCAACAGCGCCGTCGACCAGTTGCAGCTCGACGTGTACGGCGAGGTCATCGACTCGCTGTCGCTCGCCCGGCGTTCGGGTCTGCCGTCCAGGCCGCACATGTGGCGGGTGCAGTGCGCCATGATGGAATTCCTGCGGGTCGCGTGGCGGCAGCCGGACGAGGGGATCTGGGAGGTGCGCGGCCCACGCCGGCACTTCGTGTACTCCAAGGTGATGGCCTGGGTGGCCGCCGACCGCGCCGTGCGCACCCTGGAGGACGACCCGTCGCTCGACGGCGATCTGGAGGGCTGGCGGGCGATGCGCGACGAGGTGCACCGGGAGGTGTGCGAGCGCGGTTTCGACGCCGGGCGCAACACCTTCACGCAGTCCTACGGTTCGCCCGAACTGGACGCCGCCCTGCTGCTCATCCCGCGCGTCGGTTTCCTGCCCCCCGACGACCCCCGGGTGGTCGGCACGATCGACGCGGTCCGCGCGGAACTCGCCCCCGACGGCTTCCTGCTGCGCCGCTACAGCGCCGCGACGACCGGCGTCGACGGGCTCCCGGGCGGTGAGGGCACGTTCGTCGTCTGCTCGTTCTGGCTCGTGGACGCGCTGCACCTGACGGGCCGTACGCGGGAGGCGCGTGAGCTGTTCGAACGACTGGTCGGCCTCACCAACGACGTGGGGCTGCTGTCCGAGGAGTACGACCCCGTCGCGGGCCGCCAGCTCGGCAACTTCCCGCAGGCCTTCAGCCACATCGGCCTGGTGGTGTCCGCCATCAGCCTGTTCGGCGTCGACGAGGAGGGAGAAGCGGAAGGGGGCATGCCACCGGGATAGGGAAGGATGGGGCCATGGATCTTGGACTGAAGGATCGTGTGTACGTCGTCACGGGAGCCACCCGGGGCCTGGGCAACGCCGCCGCGCGTGAACTCGTCGCCGACGGCGCGAAGGTGATCGTCACCGGACGCGACGAGAAGAGCGCGGCCGGCGCCGCCGCCGCGCTCGGCGGGAACGCGGTCGGGGTCGCGGCCGACAACGCCGCCCCCGATGCCCCGGCCCGGCTGATCGCGGCCGCCCGTGACCACTTCGGCGGCTTCGACGGCATCCTGATCAGCGTCGGCGGACCGGCGCCCGGGTTCGTCGCGGACAACACCGACGAGCAGTGGACGACGGCGTTCGAGTCGGTCTTCCTGGGCGCGGTGCGGCTGGCCCGCGCGGCCGCCGCGGAGCTCGGCGAGGGCGGTGTCGTCGGCTTCGTGCTCTCCGGCTCGGTGTACGAGCCGATCCCCGGGCTGACCATCTCGAACGGTCTGCGGCCGGGCCTCGCGGGCTTCGCCAAGTCCCTCGCGGACGAGCTGGGTCCGCGCGGCATCCGCGTCGTCGGCCTGCTGCCGTCCCGCATCGACACGGACCGCGTCCGCGAGCTGGACGGCCTGTCGGCCGACCCCGAGGCCACCCGGGCGGCCAACGAGTCCCGCATCCCGCTGCGCCGCTACGGCACCCCGGAGGAGTTCGGCCGCACGGCCGCGTTCCTGCTCTCCCCCGCGGCGTCGTACCTCACCGGCATCATGGTGCCGGTGGACGGCGGTATGCGGAGCGGCTTCTAGCCCCGCCCGCCTGACCGGCCGTCCGGGAGACGGCGCAGCCCCGGAGGCGAGAACCGTCCGGGGCGAGAGCCGTCCGGACGCGGGAGCCGGTCGGGGGCGGGAGCCCTCCCGGACGCGAGAGCCGGTCGGGGGCGAGAGCCCTCCCGGACGCGAGAGCCGGTCGGGGGCGAGAGCCCTCCCGGACGCGAGAGCCGGTCGGGGGCGAGAGCCCTCCCGGACGCGAGAGCCGG
>NZ_JBSFYW010000047.1:35736-69071 GCF_053599975.1 Streptomyces sp. NPDC005141
GTCCGGGGCGAGAGCCCTCCCGGACGCGAGAGCCGGTCCGGGGCGAGAGCCCTCCCGGACGCGAGAGCCGGTCAGTTCACGCGTTCGGCGCGGTGCTTGACGCCGCGCAGTCGCACTTCCGCCGGGAGCGCGGCGAGGCCGGCCGAGTCCCGCGCGTGGGCGAGCGCCTCCGCGGTCAGCAGATGCAGCGCGTGCCCGGGGTCCACATGCGGTTCCAGCAGGAGCCGTACGCGTGCCTCGGGCAGACCGCGCCGGCCGGTCAGATGGACGTGCGCCTGGTCGACGCCGCCCAACCGGGCCGCTTCGGCGGCCAGCACGCTCTCGAGTGCGCGCCCGCGCAGCAGCGCGCCCGCGCCGTCGCCGGTGTCGACGAGCACATCCGCCAGCCGTCGGCGCCGTACGTCGGCGACCAGCCACCACAGGGCGAGCAGCAGGAGCACCGCGAGCCCCGCGATGACGGCGGGCCACCACCAGCCCTCGTCCCGCCACCGGGTCCGTTCGGCGTCGCTGAGCAGCACGTCGTGCCGCCCGTCGTGGATCCACCACGACGGCGGCCGTACGCCGAGTCCGATGGCGAGCACGGAGCCCCCGAGGGCGAGCAGCACGAGCCCGACGAAGCCGATCAGTACGCGGTTGACGATCCGGAGCACGGACCTCACCCCTTCCGTCCGGGGCGCGCGACCCGCACCGACAGGGCGGGCGAGCGGGCCAGCCCCAGACCCTTGATGCCGTCGGCGAGCGTGGTGTCGAGGTCGGCGCGCACGTCGTCGAGTTCACGGAAGTGCGACACCGCCCGGACGTCGACCCTGCGGCGCTTCACGCGCACGCGGACCGACTGCACGCCGGCGACCTCCATGGCCCGGTCGCGGAGCGCCATCGCGGCGGCCGTACGGTACAGCCCGGCCCGGACATCGGCGTGGGTGCGGCGCATCGGCAGCACGTCCCGCAGTCCGGGTGTGGCCGCGAGGACGATCAGCCAGAGTCCCACCGCGGCGGCGACTCCGGCACCGACGAGGACCGCGGTGTCGTCGAGCGGCCGTTCGGCGAGCTGCTCGGCCAGCCAGGTGCGCCAGCGCAGGGCCGACCTGCCGGCGCGCACGGCGGCGACGTCGTACAGGAACGCGCCCGTGGCGACGAGGAGCAGGAACGCGAGGACGCCCGCCGGGACGCGGCGAGCGGACCAGAACCGGCCCTTGCGGCCGTCCTCCCCGTCCGCGGTGTCCAGCGGTTCGTAGGCGGCCGCGGAGGCGGACTGACCGAGCGCCCCCGCGTCGTCCGCCTTCTCCAGTACGGGTGGCTTCCGGGTGCTCTCGGAGCCCTGGGGCTCGCTCATTGCGTCCTCCCCTGTGCCGTGCCGGGCCCGTGCGCCAGGTGCAGCCGCTCCACCTGGACGGCCACCTCCGGCACTTCCATTCCCGCCAACGCCCTTACCCGCTCGGAGACATGACGACGCACCGCACTGCACTGGGCACCGATGTCGGAGGGGTAGCCGAGTTCGAGGCTGACCCGGACCTGGGCACTGTGCGTCGGCGCGTCCCCCGGTCCGCCGGAGCCGGCCGACTGCCGTCGCACGACGACCGTCGCGTGCGGCGGCACGGCGTCGGGCGACGGCGGGGGCAGCGCCTCGCGCGCCGCCTGCGACGCGATCTTCGCGACGACACGGTCGGCGATCCGGGTGGCGCCCCGCTCGGGGGCCGCGACGGTCGTCAGGCCCGGCCGTGTCTCACCGAGCCGGTCGACATGACCTGGCACGCGTCACCGCCGCCGGTCGTCACGGGCGCGGAAGAAGTCGCCGATGTCCAGGTCCCCCTCCAGGAGCCGTCCGACGACGAACCCGACGGCCCCCAGGGCGGCCACCAGGAGGAAGGCGCCGAAACCGCCGAAGTATCCGGCGAAGGCCAGCGCCATTCCGGCGATCATGCCGATCACGGCCAAGCTCATGATGCGCTCCTCAGCAGTCGGTGGCCGCGTGATCACTCATGGTGCGGTGGCCGGAGTGTCCGGGGGCGTTCCGGTGGCCCGAGGGTCACTGGAGCCGGGACTCAGGCTCCTCGTCTTCTTCCTCGGGAAGCTTCACATCACTCACCGCGATGTTGACTTCCACCACTTCGAGACCGGTCATGCGCTCGACGGCCGCGACGACGTTCTCGCGTACGTCGCGGGCCACGTCGGCGATCGACACGCCGTAGTCGACGACGATCTCCAGGTCGAGCGCCGTCTGCAGTTCGCCGACCTCGGCCTTCACACCCCGTGTCACGGATTTGGTGGACCCGCCCGGCACCCGGTCTCGTACCGCTCCGAAGGTCCGGCTCAGCCCGCTGCCCATGGTGTGGACACCGAGCACGTCACGGGCGGCGAGCCCGGCGATCTTCTCCACGACTCCGTCGGCGATCGTGGTCCGTCCCCGCGTGGCGGGATCTCCACCGCCCCGCTTGACGGGCTTACGCGTCTGCTGGTGCTCCTTCTCCGTGTCGGGGCTGTCCGTCCGGTTCCGCTCGGTCATGTCGGTCATCGCCGTACGTCCCTTTCGGTCGTCCTCCTCTGCTCACAGTAGGTCGGGTCGCGCGGTCGCGCGCCATGGATGGGGCACGCTGGAGCAATGACGGCGGACCGATGGACGCAAGTGGTACGGCATCAGCTCGGCCTCGGCAGACTCCTGCCGCTGGGCCTCGCGCTCGACGGCGCGTGGATCACGGAGGAGGCGGCCGAGTCGGCGCTGCGGCGCGAGACGGCGGCTGTGGACGGTGTACGCCTCGGCGCGCTCCGGATCGCGCTCGCCGACCCGGAGCGGACCGGCACGCCCGCCGTACCGCCCCCGCCCAGTGCGCTGCCGCCCGGCCCGCTGCGCGTCACCGCGGAGTTCCGGGCCTCGGTGGATCCCACGTCCCCGGGCGTCGAACCCCTCCCGGCCGTCGCGGCCCGGCTGCGCCTGACGTTGGCCACCACCGCGACGCAGCGGCTGGGTCTCGACGTCGCCGAGGTGGACCTGCAGGTGACGGATCTGCTGGAGGAGGGTGAGTCGTCCGACGCCCCGGCGGAGGAGGCGGAGGACGCGGGGGAGGCGCCCACCGACGCCCCCGCGGACGGTGTACGGAGGGCACTCGCGCCGAAGGACCCCGAGGAGGCCCGGATCGCGGCGGTCGCCCTGGCCGTCCCGGGCGTCACCCGTCTGACGGAGGTCCTGGGCCAACCGGTCCACATCGGGACCGCGCCCGCCCCGGAACCGGCCCTGCCGCGCCGCCACATCCGCGTCGAACTGGCGGTCTCGCCCGACGAGCGGGCGGTGGACGTGGCACGGGCGGTCAGAACGGCGATCACGCGGACCGCCGGAGACACCCCGTCCGTGGCGGTACTGGTGACCGCGGTGAGCCGGGACGTCCACGCCTAGCGGTGTCCAGTTCCCTTCACGCGCACAGGAGGGTCCAGTCCCCGCGCACGCCTAGGAGTGTCCCGTCCCCGCACCCGTCCAGGAGGTGTCTAGTCCCCCACACCGGCGAGGTCGCGGAGCCTGCGCGCCTGGGACGCCCGTTCGGCGGCGCGCTGCTCCTCGTAGGACCGCTCCTGCGCGCCGCGCAGCAGGGCCTTCGTCTCGATCACGGCGTCCCGCGGCGCGGCCAGCAGCGCGGCGGTCAGGTCGCGGACCGCGTCCTCGAGGTGCCCGGCGGGCACCGCGAGGTTGGCGAGCCCGGTGCGCTCGGCCTCCTCGGCCGACACGAAGCGGCCCGTGGCGCAGATCTCGAGCGCGCGGGCGTAGCCCACCAGGCTCACCAGCGGGTGCGTCCCCGTGAGGTCGGGTACGAGACCGAGGCTGGTCTCGCGCATGGCGAACTGCACGTCGTCCGCGACGACGCGCAGGTCACAGGCGAGCGCGAGCTGGAACCCCGCACCGATGGCATGCCCCTGCACAGCGGCGATGGACACGATGTCGCTTCGCCGCCACCAGGTGAAAGCCTCCTGGTACTCGGCGATGGTCGCGTCGAGCTCGGCGTCGGAGCCGCGCGCGAGGTCGATGAAAGACGGTTCCCCGTCGAAGCCCTCGGGCGTGAACGCCTTCCGGTCGAGCCCAGCGGAGAAGGACTGGCCCTCGGCACGCAGGACAACCACCCGGACGGAGCCCGGCAGTGACCGGCCGGCCTGCGTCAACGCCCGCCACAGCGCGGGACTCTGGGCATTGCGCTTGGCCGGATTGGTCAGCGTCACCGTGGCGATCGCGTCGTCGACGGTGAGCCGTACGCCGTCCTTGTCGAGTACCGGTTCGAGATCCTTGTCGAGCGAAGCCATGGGGCGCCTCCGATGGGTGCGGTCGGATCAGACGCGCACCTCGCGAAGACACGAGGAACGCACCTAAGTGACTGCACAGTAACCACCCGGTCGGTCACCCGACCGACCGGGTGGTCACCACCGAAGCCGATGGGGACGCCCGGCCTCAGGCCGAGGCGGCCTTCTTGCCCCGCGTCGCTCCGCCACGCCCTCGGAGCGTGACACCCGACTCACTGAGCATCCGGTGCACAAAGCCATACGAGCGGCCGGTCTCTTCGGCCAGCGCTCGGATGCTCGCACCGGAGTCGTACTTCTTCTTCAGGTCTGCCGCGAGCTTGTCGCGCGCGGCGCCGGTTACCCGGCTGCCCTTCTTCAGAGTCTCGGCCACCCGGTCCTCCTCATGGGAAGTGCGCTCTGGACTCTCATGATCACCCCTTCCGGGCGTCATGGCCACCCATTCGGCAAGGTCCGTAAGACAAGGTTTTGACGACAGGAGTCCGTCCCCACGAGTGGAATCTGTGGTTCCGGCCGGTGCCGTCCGTACAGCCGAACGGGTTCTTCCGCGAAGTGCCTGGTCAGCGACGCAAGACGGCCGAGCCCTTGGGAACAAAGGACTCGGCCGTGAAATCGATGTAGGACACACCTCGGTACGAGGAGATCTCACACAGATGATGGATCACGGATCGGCCGAATGATCCATACACAGTGGATCAGTCATTCGATCAAGCGGCGTCGGCCCTCTCCCGGAGGCCGCGCACGGGTCAGGCGAGGGCCACCAGGTCGGCGTAGTCGGAGCCCCACAGGTCCTCGACGCCGTCCGGCAGCAGGATGATCCGCTCCGGCTGGAGCGCCTCGACGGCGCCCTCGTCGTGGGTGACGAGGACGACGGCGCCCTTGTAGGTGCGCAGCGCGCCGAGGATCTCCTCGCGGCTGGCCGGGTCGAGGTTGTTCGTCGGCTCGTCGAGCAGCAGGACGTTCGCGGACGAGACGACAAGCGTCGCGAGCGCGAGCCGGGTCTTCTCACCGCCGGAGAGCACGCCCGCCGGCTTGTCCACGTCGTCTCCGGAGAACAGGAACGAACCGAGCGTCTTGCGGACCTCGACCAGGTCCAGGTCGGGGGCGGCGGAGCGCATGTTCTCCAGGACCGTGCGCTCGGGGTCGAGGGTCTCGTGCTCCTGCGCGTAGTAGCCGAGCTTGAGGCCGTGGCCCTCGATGACCTCTCCGGTGTCGGGCTTCTCGGCGCCGCCGAGCAGGCGCAGGAGGGTCGTCTTGCCGGCGCCGTTCAGGCCGAGGATGACGACGCGGGAGCCCTTGTCGATGGCCAGGTCGACGTCGGTGAAGATCTCCAGGGAGCCGTACGACTTCGACAGTCCCTCCGCCATGAGCGGGGTCTTGCCGCAGGACGCGGGCTCGGGGAAGCGCAGCTTGGCGACCTTGTCCGAGACGCGGACCGCCTCGAGACCGGCCAGCAGTTTGTCGGCGCGCTTGGCCATGTTCTGCGCTGCCACCGTCTTGGTGGCCTTGGCCCGCATCTTGTCCGCCTGCGAGTTCAGCGCGGCGGCCTTCTTCTCGGCGTTCTGCCGCTCACGCTTGCGGCGCTTCTCGTCGGCCTCGCGCTGCTGCTGGTAGAGCTTCCAGCCCATGTTGTAGACGTCGATCTGGGCGCGGTTGGCGTCCAGGTAGAAGACCTTGTTGACAACCGTCTCGACGAGGTCGACGTCGTGGGAGATCACGATGAAGCCGCCGCGGTACGTCTTCAGGTAGTCGCGCAGCCAGACGATCGAGTCGGCGTCGAGGTGGTTCGTCGGCTCGTCGAGCAGCAGGGTGTCGGCGTCCGAGAAGAGGATGCGGGCCAGCTCGATACGGCGGCGCTGACCACCGGAGAGCGTGTGCAGGGGCTGGCCGAGCACCCGGTCGGGCAGGTTGAGCGCGGCGGCGATGGTGGCGGCCTCGGCCTCGGCGGAGTATCCGCCCTTGGTGAGGAACTCCGTCTCCTGGCGCTCGTACTGCCGCATGGCCTTCTCGCGGGTGGCGCCCGAGCCGTTGGCGATGCGCTGTTCGTTCTCGCGCATCTTGCGGATCAGGACGTCCAGGCCGCGGGCCGACAGGACGCGGTCGCGGGCGAGTATGTCGAGGTCGCCGGTGCGCGGGTCCTGCGGCAGGTAGCCGACCTCGCCGGAGCGGGCGACGGTGCCCGCGGCGGGCTGGCCTTCACCCGCGAGGACCTTGGTGAGGGTCGTCTTGCCCGCGCCGTTGCGGCCGACCAGGCCGATGCGGTCACCCTTCGTGATGCGGAAGGTGGCGGACTCGATGAGGATGCGGGCGCCGGCGCGCAGCTCGATACCGGAGGCGGAAATCACGGACAGACTCCAGGGCAGGGTCGTTGGCGGGGTGGACGGCTGAGGACGTTCCCGCCGTCTAATGCGCGAGGAGAATGGCCATGGGCCAAGTCTAACGGGGCCGTGCAACCACATTTCCGGTGTGCGGACGTCCGGCACTGTGACGCTCGCCCCGTCCGTACGTCGCCGAGGGGCGCGGTCCGGGGCGGTCCTGCCCGGTCCTCCACGGGGATGATCTCGCCGGTCCGGCTGCCGGACGCGGCCCGGAGCCGCGTGACCGGCGGCCTGGCACCACCGCGCCCTGCCGCACCGCCACGCCGGGACACGGTGGCCGGACAGGGGCGTCGCCCGTTCGGACCCCGGGCCGGGGCCGCCGATCACGGAGCGTACGAGGATGGCGGCACGGAGCGACGTACGGCAGAGAGTGGTGCGCCCATGCAGTTCGACGACGACGCCGACCTGGACACCTCCGAGGTGCAGGATGTGCGCGGCAGTCGAATCCCCGGCGGCAGGGCGACCATCGGCGGCGGCCTCGCGGGGCTGATCGCTCTGGTCATCGGGCTGCTCCTCGGGGTGGGTCCCGACCAGCTCGGCCTCTCCTCCGGCGGCGACCAGCCCGTGGCGACCGCCTCCTCCCTCGCGCAGGTGCAGCAGACCTGCAAGAAGGGGCGGGACGCGAACGCCCAGGAGGACTGCCGCACCGTGGCGGTGGTCAACAGCGTCCAGGCCTTCTGGACCCGGGAGTTCGCGCGCAGGGCCGGCACCTACACCCGCTCCCCCACGGTGTTCTTCAGCGGCCGGGTCGGCACCGCGTGCGGCACCGCGTCCTCCGCCGTCGGGCCCTTCTACTGTCCCGGCGACCGCAAGGTCTATCTGGACCTGGGCTTCTTCGACGAACTGCGCACCGGGTTCGGCGCCGCCGGCGGACCGTTCGCGCAGGCGTACGTGGTGGCGCACGAGTACGGGCATCACGTGCAGGACCTGATGGGCACGCTGGCCCGCTCGCAGGACGGGGTGACCGGCGCGAACAGCAACGCGGTGCGGGTGGAACTCCAGGCCGACTGCTACGCCGGGGTGTGGGCGCGCCACGCGACCACCACGGCGGCCTCGTCCACGGGCAAGCCGCTGCTGACCTCGTTGACGGACGCCGACATCCGTGACGGCCTCGACGCGGCGGCGGCCGTCGGCGACGACCGGATCCAGGCGAGGTACCAGGGCCGGGTGACCCCGGAGACCTGGACGCACGGGTCGGCCCAGCAGCGGCAGCAGTGGTTCTACCAGGGCTTCAGCAGCGGCGACATGGCGCAGTGCAACACGTTCCGGTGAGCGGGAGCCGGGCTGTGTGCCGCGGCACCCGGCCCGGTCCCCCGACGGGGCCGGACTCCGGTGGCCGGGGCGTTGTCAGTGGCCGGTGCCAGACTGGGCAGCGGATCGGAATCCGGCAGTGCGACGAGACGGAGTGATCGGCATGGCTGGCATGAACGGCGGGCGCCCGAGCATCTATCCCTCGCTCCTGTACTCGGACGCGAAGGCGGCGATCAGGCAGCTCACGGAGGCCTTCGGCTTCACCGAGCTGTCCGTCTACGAGGGTGAGGACGGCTCGGTGATGCACGCCGAGCTGGTGCAGGGCAACGGCGCGGTGATGCTCGGCTCCAAAGGCCGCGGCGGCCGCTTCGACGAGGCGATGAAGAGTGCGGGCCCGTGCGGGGTGTACATCGTCGTGGACGACGTCGACGCACACCACCAGCGGGCCGTGGACCACGGCGCGGAGATCCTGATGACCCCGACCGACCAGGACTACGGCTCGCGGGATTACATGGCCCGTGACATCGAGGGCAACATCTGGAGCTTCGGCACCTACGCCCCGGAGATAGGCGCGTAGGACGCCCGCCGGGCAGCTGCGCGGGCCCCTGCCGGTCGGCGGCCGCGCGTCGGCCCCCGGCCGGCTTCCCCCGGCCTGTTCCCCGGTCAGCTCCCCCCGGTGTGCACCTGGAAGGCGGCCCGGCGTACGGCTTTGGCGAGTGCCGGGTCCGGGTGGGCGGCGGCGAGCGCGACCAGCACCTGCACCGTGCGCGGGTGCCCGACCGCGCGCACCTCGTCGAGGAGCGCGGGCACGGTGGGCTGTACCGCGGCCTCCAGATGGCGGACGAGGAGCGGGGCCTCACCGTGGTCGGCGACGGCCGCCGCCGTGTCGACCCACAGCCAGGTGGACTCGGCGCGGGTGAGGACCTCGTGGGCGTCCTCGGGGTCGTGGCCGTCGTGTTCGGCGAGCCACAGCAGGGCGTAGGGGCGCAGCGAGGTCTCCTCGACCACGGCGCGCACATCGGGCTCGGCGGGGGCGCCGACCACGCGCAGCGCCTCGAACGCGAGGCCCCGGGTGAGGGCGTCCTCGCCGCGGGCGGCGGCGATGAGTTCGGTGACGGCACTGCCGACCGTACGGGCGGCGAGCCAGGCGCGGTACTCGGCGCGGGCGGCGTTGGGGCGGAGCTGGGCACAGCCGCGGAGCATGTCCTCGGCGGACTGCTCGATGTTCCCGGCGGGGCTCTGCGCGGCGACGCAGATCTGCTCCAGCTTGACCCAGACCGCCCAGCTGCCGAGCGGGGTGAGGGTGGCCTGTCCCGCGCCGTAGGTCAGCGCGCCGACCGAGGCGAGGGCGTTCAGGGCCCAGTCGAGGAGGGGGGCGAGAGGGGCGTCCGGGACCTCGGCGGGCTCCGGGGCGGGCTCGGGGTCCGGGCCGTAGGGGATTTCGCAGCGCTCGGTGCGCAGTTCCGTGACGCGCTGCCCGAGGAGGTCGAGGAGCTGATCCACGGGGACGGGCCCGGCGGAGAGCTGGAGGAAGGAGAGCACCTGGGGCATCGCGGAGACGACCTCGGCGACGGCCGCGGGCTCGCGGTCCAGGGGTTCGGGGTACGCGAGGGACCAGGCGTCGAAGAGGGCGACCCAGCCGCGCAGGACGGCGCTGTCGTCGCGGCTCCAGGCGCGCAGCCGCCAGCCCGGGCGGGCGCTGTCGCCGTGCACCTCGATGAGGCCGGCGAGGCGGGCGGTGTCCCAGTCGGCGCGGGCCTGAACGGGGGTCAGCCCGAGGTCCGCGGCGGCCCGTTCCGCGGTGGCGTCGGAGAGGGCGCCCTTGTCGCCGGGGTTCGCGCCGTCGCGCCCCGGGCGCAGGGCGGCGTCGGCCCAGCGCGCGACCCGGGCCGCGTCGGACAGGCCGGTGCGCGCCATGCGCGCGAGTTCCGCGGGAGGCGGTGTGCCCTCCGGCGGTCGCGGTGCGGGGCGGCGCGTGCGGCGCTGGGTCACCGCTCGGGGAGCGGCCGCGAGGGGCCGCGGGCTGACGAGTCGGAGCCTGGAGTCGCGCGGGTTACGGGACGTCACGGGTGCAGTCTTCCGGTTGACGGTCCGAAAACCCAAACGGAATGCCGTCGCGGGCTGCGGAAGTGGCACGAGCGGGGGCTTCTCGGGGCATTCGACACGCGGGGAAAAGGGGCGCGCGGAGTTGTTCGGGACCGAACCGGAAGCGCGCCTTCGCGCCCGCCGGGATGTCTCGCGCGGAGCCCCGGCCCGCCCTCCGCCCCGCCCACGCCGGGGGCGCGAGGCGGCTTCGCTCAGGGGGTGGCCTACATCAGGGGGGTGAGGAATCGGCGCAGGGCTTCTTCGTAGCTCGCCGGGTCGGCGTTCCACATGGCGCCGTGCGGGGCGTTCGGGACGGTGTGCAGGGTGACCAGGTCGGGGCGGCTCGCGGCCAGGCGGCGCGAGGGTCCCCAGGGGGCGATGGTGTCGTCCGGGCCGTGCACCAGCAGCGTCGGCACCTTGAGCTGGTCGGGATGCGCGGCGTTCGCGATGCGGTCTCCGCGTACCCCGGTGCGGCCCTGGGCGGCGCGCACCGCGAGCGGCAGCAGGACGCGCGGGGTGTGGCGGGCGCCCGCGAGGGCGCGCAGGGTGGTCTCCCAGTCGAGGACCGGCGAGTCCAGGACGAGCCCGGAGATCCGCTCGCGCAGCGCGGAGTGGGCGGCGGCGCGCAGCGCCATGGTGGCGCCGGTGGACCAGCCGTACAGGACGACCCGCTCGGCGCCGTACCGCACGGCGTACCGGATGGCGGCGTCGAGGTCGCGCCACTCGGTCTCGCCGAGGTGGTTCAGCCCGTCCGGCGGGCGGGGTGCGCCGAGGTCTCCGCGGTAGGCGAGGTCGAGGACGGGGAAGTGCCGGCTGTTCAGGAACCCCATCACGTTCATGGGGTGTTCCCGGGTGGCGCCCAGGCCGTGCACGGTGATGACCCAGGTGTCGCGGACGGCGGGCAGGAACCATGCGGGCAGGGCACCGAGTTCGCCGGGCACGTCGACGTCGGCGTGTTCGAGTCCGAGGGCGGACCCGGGGTCGCCGACGTACAGGTTCGGGGTGAGCCACACCTTGTCGCCGGGTTCCAGGGAACCGTGCGTGACGCCTTCCAGCCGGCGGACGACGGTGTCGGCGGTGTGGGGGACGGAGTTCATGAGGGGGCCGACGACCGCGTGGGAGCCGTCTCCCGAGAGGCCGTAGGTTCCCGGGCGCCGGGAGGCCAGGGCCCGGGTCAGGGTGATTCCGCCCGCCGTCGTGGCGTGCACGGTGAGGCGGGGTTCGCTGGGCAGCGGCTTGCCGGGCCTCGTCTTCAGCGCGGCGTCGCTGGCGAACCGGCCTGCCGCCACGGAGGCCGCGCCCGCGGCTATGGCTACGGTGACGGCCGCTGCCGTGGCTCTTAGGGTGCGCACTCGACCAGTTTCCCGGCGGATCCCGTCATCGGCCAGCGGGAAGGGCACAAGGGGTGACGGGCGCGGTGCATCGGACCCCGCGTGCGCGGCGTGCGCGGCGTGCCGGCGGCCGGAGCACGACGCCCGGCGACGGCCGGGCCACACCTCGTTCGGGCCGTACCCCTTCCCGGTCCTGGCGTTCCGGTCCTGCCCCTTCCCGGTCCTGGCGTTCCGGTCCTGCCCCTTCCCGGTCCTGCCCCTTCAGGTCCTGGCCCCTTCAGGTCCTGTCCACTTCCGCCCAGGCACCTCCCGCCCGCGCCCGTCCCGCCCGCGCCCGTCCCGCCCGTGCCCCTTCCGGCCGTGCCCCTTCCCGGCCCTATCCCTTCTGGCCGTACCCCCGCAGGCTCTCGGCCGCCTCCTGGAGTCGGTCCGGTGAGATCAGGGCGGGCGTCAGGCCCGGGACCGAGGAGGCCAGGAGCCAGACGCGGCACATCCATTCGAGCTGGGCCGTGCGGTCGTACGCCTGGTCCAGCGAGGCTCCGTAGGCGACGGTGCCGTGGTTCTGGAGGAGGCAGGCGCTGCGCTCGGTCAGGGCCCGCAGCATGTTCTCGGCCAACTCCGGCGTGCCGTACGTCGCGTAGGGGGCGACGCGGACCGGGCCGCCGAGGGCGCCGGTCATGTAGTGGATCGGCGGGAGACCGGGGACGAGGGTCGAGACGGCCGTCGCGTGGGGGGCGTGGGTGTGGACGACGGCCCGGGCGTCGGTCTCCCGGTAGACGGCGAGGTGCATCGGCAGTTCGCTCGTCGGACGGAGCGAACCGAGCAGCTGCCGGCCGTCGAGGCCGACACCGACGATGTCGTCGTGCGTCAGCCGGTCGTAGGGCACGCCCGTGGGTGTGACCAGGACGGTGTCGCCGACGCGGACGGAGACGTTGCCCGACGTACCGACGACCAGCCCGTCGGTCACGGTCCGGCGGGCCGTCGTGACGAGCTCGTCCCAGGCCCGCCGGACGGCGTCCCCCGTGTCCCTCGCAGCCGCCTCGTCCCGCTCGTCGCACTCGTCCGCCATCGCTGGGTCCTCCCGCCCGTCCCGTGCGTCCCGGTGCCGCTCAGCCATGCCGCGATCCTGCCAGGCGCGCCCGTGGGCGCACCTCGGGCGGACGCGCTGCAGGACGGAAGCAGAGCCTCCGAAAGGGCGCGAACTGGATCAAGGCTTTCAGCGACGAGGTCCGGCGGGAGACCGATCGACGTCCTGTGATTTACACCACAACGCATTGGTGGAACGCCTGCACCGGCTCCAGCAGGGCTTTTGCCGCGAATCACGCCCTGTGGCCGACCCGTTACGACCCGGCGGACGCCGGCCGACTGCCGCCGGCTGGTCCGTGTGGACCTTCTGACAGTACGACAACGGCGGCAGCCTGCCGGGTGACCAGAATCCCTTCCATGGATCCCGGGCTCAGCTCGAGCGGCTCACCCGGGGTGGCGACCCGGACCGGAGCCAGAAATTCCGCATCCGTTCGACCCGCGGCTTCGCCCCTTCAGCACAAGCGGAGGGGCGATTCGCCGTTCGGGTCACCGCGCAGCCCGCCCCAGTTCATCTTCCGTTCACCCAGGTTGCTTACGGTCCCCCTGCCACTGACGTCCAACAGAAGCCTGGGTAAATGGAACACATCACGCTCCTCCTCGGAATCGTGATCGTCACCGCTCTCGTGTTCGATTTCACGAACGGTTTCCACGACACCGCCAACGCGATGGCCACCACCATCTCGACCGGCGCACTCAAGCCCAAGGTCGCGGTGGCCATGTCCGCCGCCCTCAACCTTGTCGGCGCCTTCCTCTCGGTGGAGGTCGCCAACACGATCTCCAAAGGCCTCGTCGATGAATCCGGCATCCAGCCAGAAGTGATCTTCGCCGCCCTCGTCGGCGCGATCCTCTGGAACCTGGTGACGTGGCTCGTCGGTCTCCCGTCCAGCTCCTCGCACGCCCTCATGGGCGGCCTGGTCGGCGCCACCATCGCCTCCGCCGGTACCGGCGCGGTGCACGGGGACGTCCTGGTCGGCAAGGTGCTCCTCCCCGCCGTCGCGGCCCCGATCGTCGCCGGTCTGGCCGCGATGTTCGCCACCCGGCTGTCGTACAAGCTCAGTGGCAACGCCGACACCAAGGCCACCAAGAAGGGGTACCGCGCCGGCCAGATAGCCTCCGCGGGCCTGGTCTCGCTGGCCCACGGCACCAACGACGCGCAGAAGACGATGGGCATCATCACCCTGGCCCTGGTCGCCGGTGGCGCCGTCGCTCCCGACTCCGACCCGCCGGTCTGGGTCATCCTCTGCGCCGGTCTCGCCATCGCGCTCGGCACCTACCTGGGCGGCTGGCGCATCATCCGCACGATGGGCAAGGGCCTGACCGACCTCCAGCCGCAGCAGGGCTTCGCCGCCCAGACCAGCGCGGCCACGGTCATCCTGGCGTCTTCGCACATCGGCTTCTCCCTCTCCACCACGCACTCGGTCTCCGGTTCCGTGATGGGTGCGGGCCTCGGCCGCAAGGGCGGCGTGGTCCGCTGGTCCACCGCCACCCGTATGGTCGTCGCCTGGATCCTCACACTGCCCGCCGCCGCCCTGGTCGGCGCGCTCGCCGAGTGGGTCACCGGCTTCGGCGCCTGGGGCACCACGCTCGTCGCGGTCTTCCTGGTCGGGTCCAGCTTCGCGATCTGGCGCCGCTCGCGCCGCGAGGTGATCGACCACACCAACGTGAACGACGCCGAGGAGCCCGCCGGTGTGGTGACCCAGGCCATCGCCGCCGTCACCCCGCCCCCGGCCGGCACCGTGGCCGAGGACCTCACGGCCACCATCCCGGCTCCCGCCGAGCCCGCGGCGGCCCCGTCGGCGCCGTCCCCCGTGGCCTGAGAACCGAAGGAAGAAACAGCATGCACATCGACTGGTCAGCCCTCGGGTCCGTCTTCGGGGTCAGCCTCGGAGTGACCGTGGCCCTCGTCGCCCTCTTCACCCTGGGTGTCGCCGGCCTCTCCAAGAAGGAGTCGGCCCAGGGCGGTTCCGCGGTCGCGGCCGCCACGGGCGCGTACGTCTGCTTCGCGGCCTGCGCCGCGGCGGTGGTGTACGGCATCTCTCTGATCATGACCAAGTAACCCGGATCGAGCGGCCCGAACAGGGGTTGCGCCGAGCGGCACTTCGCGTGGGGTGCGGGACGGATCACCGTCCCGCACCCCACGCGTATGTGGGCCTTCGCACACTCTCCCTCCGCAGGTCAACAGCCAGTTGACGGCCGTTCTCGCCCCGTGGTGGACTGCCGGAGCCAAGTACGGCGGCATGAGAGGAAGCCGGTGCGAATCCGGCGCGGTCCCGCCACTGTCATCGGGGAAGAAACTCCCCGGGAGCCAGGAACTCTCACCGCCGGTCTCGTCGAACCAGGGCGTGGACACCCTGAGTGAGGACATATCGCCATGCGCGGCTGCCCGTTGCCCATTTCGCTGAGTACGAGGGTTCCGCTCCACCCCACGGCCGGCTGACCCCGTGCGTGCCGATCGCGTCTTCGCGTACGGCGCCGCCGCCGGCCTCCTCGGCGACCTGCTGCTCGGCGATCCCCGCCGGGGGCATCCGGTCGCCGCGTTCGGGCGGGCCGCCGCGTCCGTGGAGCGGGCGCTGTGGCGGGACCACCGCGGGTGGGGCGCGCTGCACACGGCCGTCTGCGTGGGCGGTGCCACCGGACTGGCCGCGCTCGCGCGTCATTCCGTCCGCACCTCGCGTACCGCCTCCGTCGCGCTGACCGCCGCCACCACCTGGGCCGTCGTCGGGGGGACCTCCCTCGGCCGTGAGGCTCGGGCCGTCGCCGGCGCGCTCGCGGCCGGTGACATCGAGGTCGCCCGGGAACGGCTGCCGCATCTGTGCGGGCGTGACCCGCAGGCGCTGGACGCCGACGGCATCGCGCGTGCCGTCGTCGAGTCCGTCGCCGAGAACACCTCCGACGCCGTGGTCGGCGCTCTGGTCTGGGGCGCCCTCGGCGGTGTGCCGGGCCTCGTCGCCTTCCGCGCCGCGAACACTCTCGACGCCATGGTCGGGCACAAGTCCCCCCGGTACCGGCGCTACGGCTGGGCCTCCGCCCGGCTCGACGATGTCGCCGGCTGGCCGGGAGCCCGGCTGACCGCCGTCCTCGCCGCCGCGGCGGGGGGCGACCCGCGCGGCGCAGTGCGCGCCTGGCGCGCGGACGCCCGCAGACATCCGAGTCCCAACGCCGGGCCCGTGGAGGCCTCGTTCGCCGGAGCGCTTGGCGTGCGGCTCGGCGGCACCCTGTCGTACGGGGGCCGGGTCGAGCACCGTCCCGTGCTCAACGACGCCGGACGCGCCGTCCACGTCCACGACATCGAACGATCCGTACGGCTCTCCCGCCGCGTCGGCTGGCTCGCGCTCGGCGTGAGCACCGCCGGACGGGTCCTGCTCACCAGGAAGGGGCGCACCGCATGAGCGGCGGGCTGCTGATCGCCGGAACCACCTCCGACGCGGGCAAGAGCGTCGTGACCGCCGGGATCTGCCGGTGGCTGGTGCGGCAGGGCGTCAAGGTCGCGCCCTTCAAGGCGCAGAACATGTCCCTGAACTCGTTCGTGACGCGCGAGGGCGCCGAGATCGGGCGGGCGCAGGCCATGCAGGCGCAGGCCGCCCGGGTGGAGCCGACCGCGCTGATGAATCCCGTGCTGCTCAAGCCGGGCAGCGACCGCAGCAGCCAGGTCGTGCTGATGGGCAAGCCGGTGGGCGAGATGAGCGCCCGCGGGTTCTTCGGGGGACCCGGGCACGCGGCGGAGGCGCCGTCGGCCGTCGTGTCTCCCGGGGAAAGGCTGCACGGCGGGCGGCAGGAAGCACTCCTCGGGACCGTCCTCGACTGTCTGGCCCAGTTGCGGGGCACGTATGACGCGGTGATCTGTGAGGGAGCCGGCAGTCCGGCCGAGATCAATCTGCGGCGCACCGACATCGTGAACATGGGGGTGGCACGGAACGCGGGGCTTCCCGTGCTCGTCGTCGGTGACATCGACCGGGGCGGTGTGTTCGCGTCGTTCTTCGGGACGGTCGCGTTGCTGTCGCCCGAGGACCAGGCGCTCGTCGCCGGGTTCCTCGTCAACAAGTTCCGCGGTGACGTCACCCTGCTGGAGCCCGGGCTCGACATGCTGCACGGCCTCACCGGGCGCCGCTCCTACGGCGTTCTGCCCTTCCAGCACGGCCTCGGCATCGACGAGGAGGACGGGCTGCGGGTCTCGCTGCGCGGGGCCGTCCGCGAGTCGGCCGTCTCCTCCCCCGTCGGCGAGGACATCCTGCGGGTCGCCGTCTGCGCGATCCCGCTGATGTCCAACTTCACCGACGTGGACGCGCTGGCCGCCGAACCGGGCATCGTCGTGCGGTTCGTGGACCGGGCCGAGGAACTGGCCGACGCGGATCTGGTCGTCGTGCCCGGGACCCGGGGCACGGTGAGGGCGCTTCAGTGGCTGCGCGAGCGCGGCCTCGCGGACGCGATCGCACGCCGGGCCGCCGAGGGACGGCCCGTGCTCGGCATCTGCGGCGGCTACCAGCTCCTCGGAGAACACATCGAGGACGAGGTCGAGTCGCGCGCCGGTCAGGTCGACGGGCTCGGACTCCTCCCCGTACGCGTGCGGTTCGCGCGGGAGAAGACCCTGACACGGCCGGTCGGCGAGGCCCTCGGCGAGCACGTCGAGGGGTACGAGATCCATCACGGCGTCGCCGAAGTCCTGGGCGGGGAGCCGTTCCTCCGCGATGCCGAGGGACGCGGCCTGGACGGATGCCGGGTCGGCGCCGTCTGGGGCACGCACTGGCACGGCTCGCTGGAGTCGGACGGTTTCCGGCGGGCCTTCCTGCGCGAAGTGGCGGCCGCCGCGGGCCGTCGTTTCGTGCCGGCGGCCGACACGTCGTTCGCGGCGCTGCGCGAGGAGCAGCTGGACCGGCTCGGCGATCTGATCGAGGAACACGCGGACACGGACGCGCTGTGGCGGCTCATCGAGTCCGGCGCGCCGCAAGGACTGCCCTTCATTCCACCGGGAGCGCCCGCATGAGCACAGTGTTGTTGTTGTCGACCGCCGACACGGATCTGCTGGCGGCCCGCGCCTCCGGCGCCGCCTACCGGATCGGCAATCCGACCCGGGTGGACGTCACGGACGAACTCCCCGCGCTCGTCGAGGGCGCGGACCTCGCCGTCGTACGGCTGCTCGGTGGCAAGCGGGCCTGGGAGGACGGGCTGGCCTTTCTGAAGGCTTCCGGCATCCCGACGGTGCTGCTCGGCGGCGAGTCGGTCCCGGACGCCGAGCTGATGGCCGAGTCGTCGGTGCCCGCGGGTGTGGTCGCGGAGGCGCTGCGCTACCTCGTCGAGGGCGGCCCGGCCAACCTGGCCGAGCTGGCCCGGTTCCTCTCGGACACCGTGCTCCTCACGGGTGAGGGCTTCGAGGAGCCGCGGAAGTCGGCGGAGTTCGGCGTCCACGGCGAGCGTGCCTTCGTCGAGGGCAGGCCGACCGTCGGCGTGCTGTTCTACCGGGCGCACGAGCTGTCCGGGAACACCGCGTTCGTCGACACGCTGTGCGACGCGATCGAGGCACGGGGCGCCAACGCCCTCGCGGTGTACTGCGGTTCGCTGCGCGATGCCGACCCGGCCCTGTACGAGATCCTCGGCCGTGCCGACGTGCTCGTCGCCACCGTCCTCGCGGCGGGCGGCACCCACGCCTCGCAGGCGTCCGCGGGCGGCGACGAGGAGGCCTGGGACATCGGGGCGCTCGCCGACCTCGACATCCCGGTCCTCCAGGGGCTCTGCCTGACCTCGTCGAAGAGCGCCTGGGACGCGTCGGACGCGGCCCTGTCCCCCATGGACGCGGCGATGCAGGTCGCGATCCCGGAGTTCGACGGCCGTCTCATCACCGTGCCGTTCTCCTTCAAGGAGCAGGGTCCGGACGACGTCCCGGTGTATGTCGCCGACCCCGAGCGGGCCGCGCGGGTCGCCGGAATCGCCCTTCGGCACGCCCTGTTGAAGCACAAGCCGAACGCGGAGAAGAAGCTCGGGATCGTCTTCACCGCCTACCCGACCAAGCACTCCCGGGTCGGCAACGCGGTCGGTCTCGACACGCCCGCCTCCGCCGTACGGGTCCTCGACGCGCTCCGGGACGCGGGCTACGCCCTGACCGAATACCCCGACAACGGCGACGAGTTGATCCACCGGCTCATCGCGGCCGGCGGTCACGACGTCGAGTGGCTGACCGAGGAGCAGCTCGCCGTCGCCCCGGCGCGCGTGCCGCTCGCGGACTACCGGGCGTGGTTCGAGACGCTCGACCCCGCTCTGCGCGAGGGCATGCTGGAAGCATGGGGCGAGCCGCCGGGCTCGCTCTACGTCGACGGCGACGACATCGTGCTCGCGTGCCTGCAGTTCGGGAACGTCGTGGTGATGATCCAGCCGCCGCGCGGCTTCGGCGAGAACCCGATCGCGATCTACCACGACCCGGACATGCCGCCGTCGCACCACTACATGGCGGCCTACCGCTGGCTGGAGAACAGTTTCGGCGCCGACGCCGTCGTGCACATGGGCAAGCACGGCACGATGGAGTGGCTGCCGGGCAAGGGACTCGGGCTCAGCGGCGGCTGCGCGCCCGACGCCGTCCTCGGCGAACTCCCCCTGGTCTACCCGTTCATCGTCAACGACCCCGGTGAGGGCACGCAGGCCAAGCGCCGCGGGCACGCCACCGTCGTCGACCATCTCGTACCGCCGATGGCGCGCGCCGACACCTACGGGGACCTCGCCAAGCTCGAGCAGCTCCTGGACGAGTACGCGCTCGTGTCCGACCTGGACCCGACGAAGGCCCCCGCGGTCCGCGCGCAGATCTGGACCCTCGTCAAGGCCGCCGAGCTCCATCACGACCTGCACGTCGACGAGCAGCCGGACGACGGCGACTTCGACGGGTTCGTGATGCACATCGACGGCTATCTGTGCGAGATCAAGGACGTGCAGATCCGCGACGGGCTGCACATTCTGGGCGGAGGTCCGGAGGCCGAGCCGCGGGTGAACCTCGTCCTCGCCGTGCTGCGCGCCTCGCAGGTGTGGGGCGGCGCGGCGAACGCGCTGCCGGGTCTGAGGGCCTGTCTCGCCGAGTACTTCGGCCTGGTGGAGAAGGAACTGCTCGCCGAGCCGGGCGCTCCGCTGAAGGTGCCCGTCGAACTGACGGACCTGGTCGAGGGCGCGGCCCGGACGGCGGCCGACGCGATCGACCTCCTGGAACAGCTGTGCCGCCGGGCGGCGGAGGGCATGGAGGAGCGCGGCTGGGACGTGGCCGCCGTGCCGGCGCTGGTGCGTGATGTCCTCGGCACCGAACTCCCCGACGCCGTGGCGGTGCTGGAGTTCGCGTGCCGCGAGGTCGTGCCGCGGCTAGCCCGGACGACGGACGAGATCGGGCACATCCTCAAGGCGCTGAACGGCGGTTACGTCCCGGCGGGTCCGTCGGGTTCGCCGACGCGCGGGCTCGTCAACGTTCTGCCGACCGGCCGGAACTTCTACTCCGTCGATCCCAAGGCCATTCCGTCCCGGCTGAGTTGGGAGGTCGGCCAGTCCCTCGCGGACTCGCTCGTGCAGCGCTACCTCCAGGACACCGGCGACTACCCGACGTCCGTCGGCCTGACGGTCTGGGGCACGTCCGCCATGCGCACGCAGGGCGACGACATCGCGGAGATCCTCGCCCTGCTCGGCTGCCGCCCGGTGTGGGACGACGCGTCGCGGCGCGTCACCGGCTTCGAGGTCGTCCCGCTCGACGAGCTGGGCCGCCCGCGCATCGACGTCACGGTGCGCATCTCGGGCTTCTTCCGGGACGCGTTCCCGCACGTCGTCGGACTCATCGACGACGCGGTGCGCACGGTCGCCGAACTGGACGAGCCCGCCGACCGCAACTACGTGCGCCGGCACGCCGACGAGGACACCGCCGAGCACGGCGACCGGCGGCGGGCGACCGCCCGTATCTTCGGCTCCAAGCCGGGCGCGTACGGCGCCGGTCTGCTGCCGCTGATCGACGCCCGCAACTGGCGCTCGGACGCCGACCTCGCCGAGGTGTACGCGGTGTGGGGCGGCTACGCCTACGGGCGCGGCCTCGACGGGCGCGCGGCGCGCGGCGACATGGAGACCGCGTTCAAGCGCATCGCGGTCGCGGCGAAGAACGTCGACACCCGTGAGCACGACCTCGTCGACGCCGACGACTACTTCCAGTACCACGGCGGCATGGTCGCGATGGTGCGCCATCTGACCGGCGCGAGCCCCGAAGCGTACGTCGGCGACTCGGCCGTGCCCGACCAGGTGAAGACCCGCACGCTCGGCGAGGAGACGCACCGTGTCTTCCGCGCCCGGGTGGTCAACCCGCGCTGGATGGCGGCGATGCGCCGACACGGCTACAAGGGCGCCTTCGAGATGGCGGCGACCGTCGACTACCTCTTCGGGTACGACGCCACGGCCGGGGTCGTGGACGACTGGATGTACGAGAAGCTCAGCGCGGAGTACGTCTTCGACGTGGAGAACCGGGACTTCATGAAGAAGTCCAACCCGTGGGCGCTGCGCGGTATCACCGAGCGCCTCCTGGAGGCGGCCGACCGCGGGCTGTGGGCCGAGCCGGACGCGGACACGCTGGAGCGGCTGCGCGCCACCTATCTGGAGCTCGAAGGCGACTTGGAGGGCGACGACCAGTGAGTACCCCGTTCCCGTTCACGGCGGTGGTCGGCCAGGACGATCTTCGGCTCGCGCTGCTGCTGAACGCCGTGTCGCCCGCCGTCGGCGGCGTGCTGGTCCGCGGCGAGAAGGGCACCGCCAAGTCGACGGCCGTACGCGCCCTTTCGGCGCTGCTGCCGGCCGTCGACGTGGTCACCGGCTGCCGGTTCTCGTGCGACCCGGCCGCCCCGGATCCCGCCTGTCCCGACGGACCGCACGAGGTGGAGGCGTCCACGACCCGTCCGGCCCGCATGGTCGAACTGCCCGTCGGCGCCTCCGAGGACCGGCTGGTCGGCGCCCTGGACATCGAGCGGGCGCTCGCGGAGGGCGTGAAGGCCTTCGAGCCCGGACTGCTGGCCGACGCGCACCGCGGCATCCTGTACGTGGACGAGGTCAACCTCCTCCACGACCACCTGGTCGACCTGCTGCTGGACGCGGCCGCGATGGGCGCCTCGTACGTCGAACGCGAGGGTGTCTCCGTACGGCATGCCGCGCGGTTCCTGCTCGTCGGGACGATGAACCCCGAAGAGGGCGAGCTGCGGCCGCAGTTGCTCGACCGGTTCGGCCTGACGGTCGAGGTCGCGGCCTCGCGGGAGCCCGACCAGCGGGTCGAGGTGGTCCGGCGCAGGCTGGCCCACGACGACGACCCGGCGGCCTTCGCGGCGCGCTGGGCCGACGAGGAGTCCGCCGTGCGGGCCCGGATCGTGGCGGCCCGCGCGCTGCTGCCCTCCGTCCGGCTCGGCGACGGGCCGCTGCGGCAGATCGCGGCGACCTGCGCGGCCTTCGAGGTGGACGGCATGCGCGCCGACATCGTGATGGCCCGGACCGCGACCGCGCTCGCCGCGTGGGCGGGGCGGACCGAGGTGATCGCCGAGGACGTGCGGCAGGCGGCGCTGCTCGCGCTGCCGCACCGGCGGCGGCGCAACCCCTTCGACGCGCCGGGACTCGACGAGGACAAGCTCGACGAGACGCTGGAGGAGTTCGGCGGCTCGGACGGCGACGGCGGATCCGACGACGAACCGGACCCCGACCCGGACGGGCCCGGGGGTGGCGGTCAGCCCCCGCAGGACGGGCCGGACGACGGCTCCCCCGCCGGTGACGTCCCCGCGCAGGGCGAGCCGTCGGACGACGGGCAGGCTCCGGCCGGGCAGGGCGCCGGCGAGCAGTCGCCCGTACGGGCCGCCGAACCCTTTCGTACGAAGATGCTGAGCGTGCCCGGACTCGGTGAGGGCGCGGCCGGGCGGCGTTCGCGCGCGCGGACCGAGCACGGCCGGACGACCGGGTCGCGGCGGCCCCCGGGGGCGCTCACCAAGCTGCACCTGGCGGCGACCGTCCAGGCCGCCGCCCCGCATCAGCGGGCGCGCGGCCGGTCCGGCCGCGGTCTCGTGGTGCGGCGGGACGACCTGCGGCAGGCGACGCGCGAGGGCCGTGAGGGCAACCTCGTGCTCTTCGTCGTGGACGCCTCCGGGTCGATGGCGGCGCGGCAGCGGATGAGCGCGGTCAAGGGCGCCGTGCTGTCGCTGCTGCTCGACGCCTACCAGCGGCGCGACAAGGTGGGCCTGGTGACCTTCCGCGGGTCGGCCGCCGAGGTCGCGCTGCCGCCCACCTCCTCGGTGGACGCCGCCGCGGTCCGGCTGGAGTCCCTGCCGACGGGCGGGCGGACGCCGCTCGCGGCCGGGCTGCTGCGGGCCCACGAGGTGCTGCGGGTGGAGCGGCTGCGGGACGCCGCCCGGCGTCCGCTGGTCGTCGTCGTGACCGACGGGCGCGCCACGGGCGGGGCCGAGCCGGTCGCCACGGCCGAACGCGCGGCGCGGCTGTTCGCGGCCGACGGTGTCGCCTCGGTGGTCGTCGACTGCGAGACGGGGCCGGTACGGCTCGGGCTCGCCGGCCGGCTCGCGGGGGAACTGGGCGGCACGCCGGTGACGCTGGACGCGCTGCGGGCGGATTCCATCGCCGGGCTCGTGCGGGATGTGCAGGGGACTTCCAGGAGGGCCGCGTAGTGCCGCAGGGGCAGCCGAGTGTCGTACCGGACGACGGTCTGACGACCCGTCAGCGTCGTAACCGGCCGCTGGTCGTCGTGCACACGGGGATCGGCAAGGGCAAGTCCACCGCCGCGTTCGGGCTCGCGCTGCGCGCCTGGAACCAGGGGTGGCCCATCGGGGTGTTCCAGTTCGTCAAGTCGGCGAAGTGGAAGGTCGGCGAGGAGAACGCGCTGCGTGTGCTCGGCGCCTCCGGCGAGGGCGGGACCGTCGACTGGCACAAGATGGGCGAGGGCTGGTCCTGGGTCCAGCGCGACGCCCAGATGGACAACGAGGAGAAGGCCCGGGAGGGCTGGGAGCAGGTCAAGCGAGACCTCGCCGCCGAGACGTACAAGCTGTACGTGCTCGACGAGTTCGCGTACCCGATGCACTGGGGATGGATCGACACCGACGAGGTCGTCGCGGTGCTGCGGGACCGGCCGGGCACCCAGCACGTGGTGATCACCGGGCGCAACGCCCCCGGGAAGCTGGTCGACCTCGCCGATCTCGTGACCGACATGTCCAAGGTCAAGCATCCGATGGACGCCGGCCAGAAGGGTCAGAGGGGCATCGAGTGGTGACGTCCTCCGTTCCCCGGCTGGTCATCGCCGCGCCCTCCTCGGGCAGCGGCAAGACCACCGTCGCCACGGGCCTGATGGCGGCCTTCGCCTCGCGGGGGCTCGCCGTCTCCCCGCACAAGGTGGGGCCGGACTACATCGACCCCGGGTACCACGCGCTCGCCACCGGGCGGGTGGGGCGGAATCTCGACGCGTACCTGTGCGGCGCGGAGCTGATCGGGCCGTTGTTCGCGCACGGGGCGCGCGGGTGCGATCTCGCGGTCGTCGAAGGCGTGATGGGGCTGTACGACGGGGCCGCGGGCGAGGGGGAGCTCGCGTCCACGGCCCACGTGGCGAAGCTGCTGCGGGCGCCGGTGGTACTGGTCGTCGACGCGTCCTCGCAGTCGCGGTCGGTCGCCGCGCTGGTGCACGGGTTCGCCTCCTGGGATCCCGAGGTGCGGGTCGCGGGGGTGATCCTCAACAAGGTGGGGTCCGAGCGGCACGAGGCCATGCTGCGGGAGGCGCTGGACGCGTCCGGGGTACCGGTGCTCGGCGTGCTGCGGCGGGCGCCGCAGGTGGACACGCCGTCGCGACACCTCGGGCTGGTGCCGGTCGCCGAACGGCGGGCGGCGGCGGTGGAGGCTGTTGCGGCGATGGCCGCGCAGGTCTCCGACGGGTGTGATCTGGATGCGCTGACGGCGCTGGCGCGGAGTGCCGGAGCGTTGCCGGGTGCGGCCTGGGACGCGGCTGGGGCCGTCGCCCCGGCCACCCACGGCCAACCGACTCGGCCGGCTGGGAAGCGGGCGCCCGTGGTGGCTGTCGCCGGGGGGCAGGCGTTCACCTTCTCCTACGCCGAACACGCCGAGCTGCTCACCGCGGCCGGGGCCGAGGTCGTCACCTTCGATCCGCTCCGGGACGAGCAACTGCCCGAAGGGACCGGCGGGTTGGTCATCGGCGGCGGGTTCCCCGAGGTGTACGCGCCCGAGCTGTCGGCCAACGAGCCGCTGCGCAAGGCCGTGGCCGAGCTGGCGTTCGGCGGGGCACCGGTCGCGGCCGAGTGCGCCGGACTGCTCTATCTGGCCCGGGAACTCGACGGCCGGCCGATGTGCGGGGTCGTCGACGCCGAGGCCCGGATGCACGAGCGGCTCACCCTCGGCTACCGGGACGCCGTGGCCGTCAGCGACAGCGTGCTCGCCGCGGCCGGCACCCGGATGCGCGGGCACGAGTTCCACCGGACCGTCGTGGAGCCCGGCGCCGGGGCGGCTCCCGCCTGGGGGGTGCGCGCCCCCGAGAGGCGGGTCGAAGGTTTCGTGCAGCAAGGCGTGCACGCGAGTTATCTGCACACGCACTGGGCGTCCGAGCCCGGCGTGGCCCGTCGGTTCGTGGAGAGGTGCCTGACGTCATGAGCAGCAAGCTGATCGGAGTCGGGGTGGGCCCCGGCGACCCGGAGCTGGTGACCGTCAAGGGGGTCAACGCTCTGCGCGCCGCGGAGGTCGTCGTCGTCCCCGTGATGGCTGCGCCGGACGGGAAGGACGGCGGCGAGCGGGGGCGGGCCGAGGCGACCGTCCTGCACTACGTGCCCGAGGAGAAGGTCCTGCGGGTCGTGTTCGCGCTCAACGAGCGGAGCGACCGGGGCCGGCGCGAGGCCGCCTGGGACGCCGCCGGCGCGCGGGTCGCGGACCTGCTCGGCCGGCACGCCACGGTCGCCTTCGCCACCATCGGCGACCCCAACGTGTACTCGACGTTCACCTATCTCGCCCACACCATCGGGGAGCTGGTTCCCGGCACGGTCGTGGAGACCGTGCCCGGCATCACCGCCATGCAGGACCTCGCCGCGCGTTCGGGGGCCGTTCTCACCGAGGGGACCGAGCCGCTCACGCTCGTCCCGGTGACCGCGGGGGCCGCCGTGCTCAAGGACGCGCTGAACGGGCCGGGCACCGTGGTGGCGTACAAGTTCGGGCGGCAGGCCCGGGAGGTCGCCGAGGCGCTGCGGGACAGCGGGCGGCTCGACGACGCCGTCTGGGGTTCGGCGCTCGGCCTCGAGGACGAGTCGATCCGGCCGGCGGGCGAGCTCGACGGGGAGCCGCTCCCCTACCTCTCGACGCTCATCGCGCCCGCGCGCCGCGACGGAAAACGCGGCGGCAAACTGTGACCCGCACCCACCCGGCCGTCGCGGCCCGCACAGCTGTCGCGGCCCGCACGGCGTCCCGCACGGGCTCGGCGCGCCCGGCGCACCCGGCGGCCCGCGGGGGCTCAGGCCGCGATGCCCACCACCAGCCAGATGAAGGCCACGCCCGCGACCGTGCAGAGCAGGGTCGAGCGGGCGGGGTGCTCGTGGTGCGCCTCCGGGAGGATCTCGGCAGCGGCGAGGTAGAGGAGCGCGCCGCCGAACAGGCCGAGATAGCCGCCGAGCAGCGGCTCGGGGATGGTGACGAAGAGCGTGGACGCGGCACCGACCACGGGTGCCGCCGCGTCGGCGTACAGCATGAGCAGGGCCTTGCGGCGGGCGTTCCCGTACAGGCTCGTGATCGTGTACGTGTTGAAGCCGTCCGCGAAGTCGTGGGCGATCACCGCGAGGGACACCGCCAGCCCCATGCCGCCGCCGACCTGGAAGGCGGCGCCGATCGCGACACCGTCCATCGCGCTGTGGCCGACCATGGCACCGGCCGCCGTGAGGCCCACCTCGGGCGCGCGTCCGTCGTTCTCCTCGCCACCGTGCGCGGCCTGACGGTGGGCCAGCAGGCGTTCGACCAGATGGGCCAGCAGAAAGCCGCCCACGAAGAGGAGCAGCGCGGCCGGTACACCGAACACCTCGGTGCCCGCCGCGTCCAGCGCCTCGGGGAGCAGGTCGAGGCCGACCACGCCCAGCATCAGGCCGCCGGCCAGGCCGAGGACCAGATGGCGACGGTCGGTCACCCGCTGTGCCGTCCAGCCGCCGGCCAGCGTCATCAGGAACGCGCCGAGCGCGACGAGGACCGCCATAGGCCCTTGCTATCCGATCAACCCCCGTTCGCGCACCTCCGGCGACGGCCCCGCGCCCACTGAACCTGTCGCAGCACCCGAGATCTTTCGTAGGAGAGGACCGATTCCCATGGCCGATGCCCCCACCGGCAAAGTGACCTTCGTCGGTGCCGGCCCCGGCGCCGCCGACCTGCTGACGTTCCGCGCCGCGCGCGCCATCGCCGACGCCGACGTCGTGATCTGGGCGGCGAGCCTGGTGCAGGCCGAGGTCCTCGACCACGCGCGCGAGGGCGCCGAGATCCTGGACTCCGCGACGATGTCGCTGGAGGACGTCGTCGCCGTGTACGAGCGGGCCCGGGCCGAGGGCCTGCGGGTGGCGCGGATCCACTCTGGCGACCCGGCCCTGTGGGGCGGTACGCAGGAGCAGGTCGACCGGTGCACCGAACTCGGCATCGAGACCGAGATCGTGCCCGGCGTCTCGTCCTTCTCGGCGGTGGCCGCGCTCGTCCAGCGCGAGCTGACGATCCCCGAGGTCGCGCAGTCCGTGATCCTCACCCGGCTCGGCGGCGGCAAGACGCCGATGCCGCCCGGTGAGGACGTACGGGAGTTCGCGAAGCACGGCACGACGATGGCGCTGTTCCTGTCGGCGGCCCGCAGCGGCCAGCTCGTGCGGGAGCTGCTGGAGGGCGGCTATCCGACGACCACACCGGTCGTGGTCGCCTACCAGGCGACCTGGCCGGAGGAACTGATCGTGAAGTGCACGATCGGCACGCTGGAGGAGACCGTCAAGGAGCACAAGCTCTGGAAGCACACCCTCTTCCTGGTCGGACCGGCGCTCGACGCGAGCGGCACCCGCTCGCACCTCTACCACCCCGGCCACTTCCACGGCTTCCGCAAGGCCGACCCGCAGGCACGCGCCGAGCTGCGCGCGGCGCGCCGGGGCAGTGCGCAGGGTCCCGCGTCGTGAGCGTGGACGTCGTCGGTGCCGAGGGAGAGCCCGCCGCCCCGGCGGACCGCTCCGCGGTGATCACCGTCGTCGGTACGGGCACGGGGGCGCCGCTGTCCCCGGACGTCAGGGGGGTACTCGCCGGGGCCGGGCTGGTCGTGGGTGGCGCGCGGCATCTGGCGGCGGCCGGGCTGCCCGAGCGGGCCGAGCAGGTGGTGCTCGGGCCGCTGTCCCCGGCTCTCGACCGCATCGGGCGGTACGCGGACGACGGGGCGCGCGGGGGCCCGGTCGTCGTGCTCGCCTCGGGCGACCCCGGGTTCTTCGGGATCGTGCGGGCGCTGGCCGAGCGGTTCGGGGCGGAGCGGCTGGACGTGCGCCCCGGCGTCTCGTCCGTGGCGACCGCCTTCGCCCGGCTCGGGCTGCCCTGGGACGACGCGGTGGTGGTCAGCGCGCACGGGCGTGAGCTGCGTACGGCCGTCCAGATCTGCCGGTCGCAACCCAAGGTGGCCGTGCTGACCGGTCCGGGGTCCGGGCCCGCCGAGCTGGGCGCCGCCCTCGTCCACCGCGGCGCGGACCGCGTCCTCGTCGTGGCGAGCGCCCTGGGCGACCCGGAGCGCGAGCGCGTCGAACGGGTCACGCCCGCCGAGGCCGCCGCACGCGACTGGGGCACGGCGGTCAGCGTCGTGCTGTGCCTGGACGAGTCCCGTGCCCTCGCTCCGGTGCGGACCGTCGCCGGACCGCGTCCCGGGCCCGACCGATGGGCCCTGGACGAGGACGAGTTCGCCCATCGCGACTCGATGATCAGCAAGTTCGAGGTACGGGCGCTGGCGCTGGCCCGGATCGGACCGCGGCTCGGCGAGCTGGTCTGGGACGTCGGCGCGGGCTCCGGTTCCGTCGCCGTCGAGTGCGCGCGGTTCGGCGCCGCGGTGACCGCGGTCGAGAAGACCCGGGACGGCTGCGACCGCATCCGCGCCAACGCCGCCGCGCACGGGGTTGACGTGCGGGTCGTGCACGGGGCCGCGCCCACGGTGCTGTCCGACCTGGACGATCCGGACGCGGTGTTCATCGGCGGCGGCGGACGCGAACTGCCCGCCATCGTCACGGTGTGCGCGCGCCGGGCCCGGCGGGCCGTCGTGATCGCCATGGCCTCGCTCGACCGGGTGCCGGCCGCGCGGGACGCGCTCACCGCGGCGGGGTTCGCCTGCGACGGCGTCCTGCTGCAGTCGTCGCGGCTCGCCCCGCTGCCGGGTGACGTCTCCCGGCTCGCGGCCACCAATCCCGTTTTTGTGCTGTGGGGCGTCCGGCCTCCGGCCCGTACCGAAGGAGTCCCCCAGTGATCGGCCTGATTTCCGCCACGGCGGCGGGCGCGGCGGCCCGCGACCGGCTGGCCGCCGCGTGGTCCACGCGTGCCCGGGTGTACGACGGGCCCGTGGCGGACGCCGTGCGGCGGGCCTTCGCGGAGTGCGACCAGCTGGTGTGCTTCCTCGCCACGGGCGCGGTCGTACGGCTCGTCGCGCCGCTCCTCTCGGACAAGGGGTCGGACCCCGGGGTGGTGTGTGTCGACGAGGCCGGACGGTTCGCCGTGTCGCTGGTCGGCGGCCACGCGGGCGGCGCGAACGAACTCGCCCGCGAGGTGGGTGAGTTGCTCGGCGCCGAGCCGGTGGTGACGACGGCGACCGACGCGGTCGGGGTGCCCGGCCTCGACACGCTGGGCTTCCCCGTGGAAGGCGATGTCGCCGCGGTCTCGCGGGCCATGCTGGACGGTGAACCGGTGGTGCTGGAGACGGAGTCGCCCTGGCCGCTGCCCGCGCTGCCGCCGAACGTGGGGAGCCCGGCGGAGTCGGGCGCCGCCGTCCTTCGTATCTCCGACCGCGACCGGGAACCGGCCGCGCGCGAGGTCGTCCTGCGCCCGCCGTCGCTCGTCGTCGGGGTCGGCACCTCCCGGGGCGCGCCCGTGGAGGAGGTCCTCGGGCTCGTGGAGGAGGCCCTGCGGGAGGCGGGGCTCTCCGTGAAGTCGGTCGCCGAACTCGCCACCGTCGACGCCAAGTCCAAGGAGCCCGGCATCGTCGGGGCCGCCGCGCGGCTCGGGGTCCCGGTCGTCACGTACACCGCCGGGGAGCTGGCGGCGGTGGCCGTCCCGAACCCGTCCGACGCGCCGCTCACCGCCGTGGGGACCCCCTCCGTCGCGGAGGCCGCCGCGCTCATGGGCGGAGGTGAACTCCTCGTCCCCAAGCGGAAGTCGGTGCGGCCGGACGGACAGCCCGCGATGGCGACCTGTGCCGTGGTGCGCCGGCCTGCCCGCGGGCGGCTCGCGGTCGTGGGCCTCGGCCCCGGGGCCCGCGACCTGCTCACACCGCGCGCGACGGCTGAGCTGCGGCGGGCCGCGGTGCTCGTCGGGCTCGACCAGTACGTCGACCAGATCCGTGATCTGCTCCGGCCCGGCACCCTGATCCTGGAGTCGGGTCTCGGCGCCGAGGAGGAGCGGGCGCGCACGGCGGTGGCCGAGGCGCGGCGCGGGCAGGCCGTGGCACTGATCGGCAGCGGTGACGCGGGGGTGTACGCGATGGCGTCGCCCGCGCTGGCCGAGGCGTCCGACGACATCGACGTCGTGGGGGTGCCGGGCGTGACCGCGGCGCTCGCGGCCGGGGCGATCCTGGGCGCCCCGCTCGGCCACGACCATGTGTCGATCAGCCTGTCCGACCTGCACACGCCGTGGGAGGTCATCGAGCGCCGGGTGCGCGCGGCGGCCGAGGCCGACATCGTCGTGACCTTCTACAACCCGCGCAGCCGGGGCCGGAATTGGCAGCTGCCCAAGGCGCTCGCGATCCTCGCGGAGCACCGGGAGCCGACGACGCCGGTCGGTGTGGTGCGCAACGCCTCCCGCCCGGACGAGTCGAGCCGGGTCACGACGCTGGGGTCCCTGGATCCGGCGATCGTCGACATGATGACGGTGGTGACCGTGGGCAACACGGCGACCCGTGAGATCGCCGGGCGCATGGTGACGCCGCGCGGCTACCGCTGGCAGGAGGAGGCCGAATGAGCCAGGTGTTCCCGGAGACCCGGATCGTGCACCCCATCGAGCGGGAGTCCTTCCGGCGGCTGCGCGCCCGCCTGGACACCTCGCACTTTCCGCCGTTGACACGTGCGGTGGTGGAGCGGGTGATCCACTCCGCCGCCGACCTGGAGTACGCGGACGACCTCGTCACCGACGAAGGCGCCCTGCGCCGGGCGCACGCGGCGCTGCACGCGGGCGCGCCCGTCGTGGTGGACGTCGAGATGGTCGCGGCCGGCATCACGCGCCGCGCCACCGTCTGCCGCCTCAAGGACGCCGTGTCGGGCCCCGGCCTGACGCGTTCGGCGCACGCCGTCCGGCTCGCGTACGAGGAGGTCGGGCCCGGCGCGCTCTGGGTGATCGGCTGTGCGCCCACCGCCCTGGAGGAGTTGCTGCGGCTGGACGCCGATCCGGCGCTCGTCATCGGTCTGCCGGTCGGTTTCGTCGGCGCGGCCGAGTCCAAGGCCGCCCTCCGCGAGAGCGGTCTTCCCGCCGTCAGCAACGTGTCCGAGAAGGGCGGTTCGGCGGTCGCGGCCGCCGCGCTCAACGCCCTGCTGTACCACCCCGTTCCCCATGCCGCCCAGGCCTCGACGACCGCTGAGGCCAACTCGGCCGCCAAGGAGACATCGTGACCACCCCGCCCCCCGCGCTGCTCATCGCCGGACACGGCACCCGGGACGAGGCCGGCGCCGAGGCCTTCCGCTCCTTCGTAGCGGAGTTGGGGCGCCGCCACCCCGAACTGCCCGTCGCCGGAGGGTTCATCGAGCTGTCGCCGCCACCGCTGGGCGACGCCGTCGGCGAACTCGTCGGGCAGGGGGTACGGCGTTTCGCCGCCGTGCCGCTGATGCTGGTGTCCGCCGGGCACGCCAAGGGCGACATCCCGGCGGCGCTGACCCGCGAGAAGGAGCGGCACCCCGGGATCTCGTACACGTACGGGCGTCCGCTGGGCCCGCATCCGTCGCTGCTCGCCGTGCTGGAGCGCCGGCTGGACGAGGCCCTCGGCGGCAGCACCCGGACGCCCGAGGACCGGGCCGATGTGACGGTGCTGCTCGTCGGCCGCGGGTCCACCGACCCGGACGCCAACGCCGAGGTGCACAAGGCGGCCCGGCTGCTGTGGGAGGGCCGGGGGTACGCGGGCGTCGAGACGGCGTTCGTGTCGCTGGCCGCCCCGGACGTGCCGTCCGGCCTCGACCGCTGCGTCAAGCTGGGCGCGCGCCGGATCGTGGTCCTGCCCTACTTCCTGTTCACCGGCATCCTCCCGGACCGGGTACGGCGGCAGACGGAGGGCTGGGCCGCCGCGCACCCGGAGGCCGAGGTGCGCTCCGCCGGCGTCATCGGCCCCGAGCCCGAGCTGCTCGACCTGGTCATGGAGCGCTACCGGGAGGCCGTCCAGGGTGACCTGCGGATGAACTGCGACTCCTGCGTCTACCGGATCGCGCTGCCCGGCTTCGAGGACAAGGTGGGGCTCCCCCAGCAGCCGCACTTCCACCCGGACGACGACGGCCACCACGACGGACACGGTCACCACCATCACGGGGGACACACCCACTCCCATGCGCACTGAAGAGGCCGCCGAGGGCGGGCACGATCTGCGGCACCACGGGGACGCCGAGGTGCGCGACGGCGGTTCGGCGCTCACCGATCTCGCCGTGAACGTCCGCGCGGACACACCGCCCGCGTGGCTGCGCGAGCGGATCGCCGCGTCGCTGACCGGGCTCGCCGCCTATCCGGACGGGCGGGCCGCGCGGGCCGCGGTGGCGGCGCGGCACGGGCTGCCGGTGGAGCGGGTGCTGCTCACGGCGGGCGCCGCGGAGGCCTTCGTGCTGCTCGCGCGCGCCCTGCGGGTGCGGCGACCGGTCGTCGTGCACCCGCAGTTCACGGAGCCGGAGGCCGCGCTGCGGGATGCCGGCCACACGGTGGGCCGCGTGCTGCTCCGCGAGGAGGACGGCTTCCGGCTCGACGCGGCCGCCGTCCCCGAGGACGCCGACCTCGTCGTGATCGGCAACCCGACCAATCCGACGTCGGTCCTGCATCCGGCGGCGGCCGTCGCCGCCCTGGCCCGTCCCGGGCGGGTGCTGGTGGTCGACGAGGCGTTCATGGACGCGGTGCCGGGTGAGCGCGAGACCCTGGCCGGGCGGACGGACGTGCCCGGCCTCGTCGTGCTGCGCAGCCTCACGAAGACATGGGGTCTCGCCGGGCTGCGGATCGGCTATGTGCTCGCCGACCCCGGCACGATCGCCGAGCTGGAGCGCGCCCAGCCGCTCTGGCCGGTCTCCACGCCCGCGCTCGCGGCGGCCGAGGCCTGTATGTCCTCGCGGGCGCTCGCGGAGGCGGCGCACGCGGCGCACCGGATCGCCACGGACCGGGCCCATCTGGTGGCGGGGCTGAGGGAGTTCACCTGCTCCGACGGGCTGCGCGTGGTGGAGCCCGCGGAGGGCCCCTTCGTCCTGGTCCGGCTGCCGCGGGCGGCCGGTGTGCGGCGGGCTCTTCGCGGTCTCGGGTTCGCGGTGCGGCGCGGGGACACGTTTCCCGGGCTCGGGGACGAGTGGCTGCGGATCGCGGTGCGGGACCGCACGACGGTCAACCGGTTCCTTCAGGCGCTGGACCGGGCGATGACCTTGAGCGGGGGTGAGACGGGGGCTGCTCCGTCCCCGCCGGGCCCCCGTCCGGGACTGCCGCCCCGGTCGTCCGCTTCGACCTGAACGGCCTTGTCCTCGGGCGCCGGGCGGGCTGAGCCTCCTCAGCC
>NZ_JBSFYW010000048.1:0-64499 GCF_053599975.1 Streptomyces sp. NPDC005141
GGCCGAGTGCCCCGTGGCCCGCCGCCCCCGCTCCGCCGTACCGACGGCTACGCGTCGCCGCCCGCTGCGCCCGGATCGGCCGCCGTGACGTCGAGCAGCTGATAGCGGTCGACCGCCTGCTTCAGCACCGACCGGTCCACCTTGCCCTCACGGGCCAGCTCGGTCAGCACGGCCACCACGATCGACTCCGCGTCGATGTGGAAGAAACGCCTGGCCGCGCCGCGCGTGTCCGCGAATCCGAAGCCGTCCGCGCCGAGGGACTGATAGGTGCCGGGCACCCACCGCGAGATCTGGTCCGGAACCGAGCGCATCCAGTCGGAGACGGCCACGAACGGACCCTGGACGGCGGACAGCTTCTGCGTCACGTACGGGACGCGCTGCTCCTCCTCGGGGTGCAGCAGATTGTGCCGCTCCACGTCGACCGCCTCGCGCCGCAGCTCGTTCCAGGACGTCGCCGACCAGACGTCCGCCCTGACGTTCCACTCCTCGGAGAGGATCCGCTGCGCCTCGATCGCCCAGGGGACGGCGACACCGGAGGCCATGATCTGCGCGGGGATGGTGCCCGAGGTGCCCTCGCTGAAGCGGTACAGGCCCTTCAGGATGCCCTCGGCGTCCACGTTCTCCGGCTCGGCCGGGTGCCGGATCGGCTCGTTGTAGACGGTGAGGTAGTAGAAGACGTCCTCACCGTGCGGGTGCTCGTCGGACGAGCCGTACATACGGCGCAGACCGTCCTGCACGATGTGCGCGATCTCGAAGCCGAACGCCGGGTCGTAGGCGACACAGCCCGGGTTCGTCGACGCGAGCAGCTGCGAGTGGCCGTCCGCGTGCTGGAGGCCCTCACCGGTCAGCGTCGTGCGTCCCGCCGTCGCGCCCAGGACGAAACCGCGCGCCAGCTGGTCGGCCATCTGCCAGAACTGGTCACCCGTTCGCTGGAAACCGAACATCGAGTAGAAGACGTAGACCGGGATGAGCGGCTCGCCGTGGGTGGCGTACGCCGAACCCGCCGCGATCAGCGAGGCCGTGCAGCCCGCCTCCGAGATGCCGTCGTGCAGCATCTGGCCGGTCGGCGACTCCTTGTAGGCGAGGAGCAGTTCGCGGTCCACCGACTCGTACTGCTGGCCGAGCGGGTTGTAGATCTTCGCACTCGGGAAGAACGAGTCCATGCCGAAGGTGCGGTACTCGTCGGGCGCGATCAGCACGAACCGCTTGCCGATCTCCTTGTCCCGCATGAGGTCCTTGAGGAGTCGCACAAAGGCCATGGTCGTGGCGATGGACTGCTGACCCGACCCCTTCTTCACGCTCGCGTACGTCTTCTCCTCGGGCAGAGCCAGCGGCTGCGACCGCACGACGCGCGTCGGGACGTACCCGCCGAGCCCCTTGCGGCGGTCGTGCATGTACTGGATCTCCTCCGAGTTCCGGCCCGGGTGGTAGTACGGCGGCGCGCCGTCCTCCAGCTCCTTGTCGGTGATCGGCAGGTGCAGCCGGTCGCGGAAGCCCTTGAGGTCGGCGACCGTCAGCTTCTTCATCTGGTGCGTGGCGTTGCGGCCCTCGAAGTTCGGGCCGAGCGTCCAGCCCTTGACCGTCTGCGCCAGGATCACCGTCGGCTGGCCCTTGTGCTCCTTGGCCGCCGAGAACGCCGCGTAGATCTTCTTGTGGTCGTGACCGCCGCGCCCGAGGTGCAGGATCTGGTCGTCGGTCATGCCCTCGACCATCGCCCGCAGCCGGTGGTCGTCGCCGAAGAAGTGCTGGCGGATGTACGCGCCCGTCTCCGTGGCGTACGTCTGGAACTGGCCGTCCGGCGTGGTGTTCAGCCGGTTCACCAGCACCCCGTCGCGGTCCTGCGCGAGCAGCGGGTCCCAGGTGCGGTCCCAGACCAGCTTGATGACGTTCCAGCCGGCGCCCCGGAACTGCGACTCCAGCTCCTGGATGATCTTTCCGTTGCCGCGCACCGGGCCGTCGAGGCGCTGGAGGTTGCAGTTCACGACGAAGGTCAGGTTGTCCAGGCCCTCGCGCGCGGCGATCGACAGCTGGCCGAGCGACTCCGGTTCGTCCATCTCGCCGTCACCGAGGAACGCCCAGACGTGGGACTTGGAGGTGTCCGCGATGCCGCGCGCCTCCATGTAGCGGTTCATCCGCGCCTGGAAGATCGCGCCGAGCGGGCCGAGGCCCATCGACACCGTCGGGAACTCCCAGAAGCCCGGCATCAGCCGCGGGTGCGGGTACGAGGACAGCCCGTGGGGCGCCTTCGACTTCTCCTGCCGGAACGCGTCGAGCTGCTCCTCGGAGAGCCGGTCGAGGAGGAACGCGCGAGCGTAGATGCCCGGCGAGGCGTGCCCCTGGAAGAAGATCTGGTCGCCGCCGTCGCCCTCGTCCTTGCCGCGGAAGAAGTGGTTGAAGCCGACGTCGTAGAGCGAGGCGGAGGAGGCGAAGGTCGCGATGTGGCCGCCGACGCCGATGCCGGGGCGCTGCGCCCTGGAGACCATCACCGCCGCGTTCCAGCGGGTGGCGTTGAGGACCTTGCGCTCGATCTCCTCGTTGCCCGGGAAGAACGGCTCGTCCCTGGTCGCGATCGTGTTGACGTAGTCCGTGCTGCGCATCTCGGGCACGGCCACGCGCTTCTCGCGCGCCCGCTCGATCAGCCGCAGCATCAGGTAGCGGGCCCGCTCACGGCCGCGCTGGTCGACGGCGGCGTCGAGGGAGTCGAGCCACTCCTGAGTCTCCTCAGGGTCGAAGTCCGGGACCTGGCTGGGAAGGCCGCCAATGATGATCGGGTTGCGATCGGATCCGGAAGCCACGCTGTTCCTTCGCTGTCAGAGGGCTGTCTACGGTGGGTTTTCCCTGTATCTGCACCGTTCCCCATCGTGTACCTCGGGAACACGTACGTCATCTCTACTAGGGGGTAACCGAGACGTTCGTACAGACCGTTGGGACGGGCCCGACCAAAACGTAACGATACGCTCAGTACGTGACGCGTTCCGCAAAGCCGTTCGGCTGTCGTACGGCCCAAGGGTTCCGAAGCCCGCAAATGGGGCAGAAGGGTGTGGTGCCCGTCACGTGGTCTCATGATGGCCCGCCGGGAGTTGCGTCGGCACTGCCAGGATCGTCACCGTTTCGGCGGTCTCGACGGCCGGGTACTTGCGCGATCCGCTCCGCCCGTGTGGACTACGGCCAACGCTTCGCGCACGCGCGTGGCTGAGACTCCCCCTGACTCTGGACGAGCAGAGGGAGACCCTAATTCCGAAACATGATCAGGAGGCAAGCCGTGAGCGCGACCGCGGACCACGCGGAGGAGCGGACCAACCCGGCCGCCAGGCTGGGGTTCGAGCCCGGACAGGTGGTCCAGGAGATCGGCTTCGACGACGACGTTGACCACGAGCTCCGTGAAGGCATCGAATCGCTGATCGGCCAGGATCTGGTCGACGAGGACTACGACGACGTCGCTGACGTGGTGCTGTTGTGGTTCCGGGACGAGGACGGCGATCTCACGGACGCACTGGTGGACGTCATCGGTCTCCTTGAGGACGGCGGCATGATCTGGCTGCTGACCCCGAAGACCGGCAGGGACGGTTACGTCGAGCCCAGCGACATCAGCGATGCCGCACAGACAGCCGGCCTCTCCCAGACGAAGAGCATCTCCGTCGGCAAGGAATGGTCGGGTACCCGCCTGGCCACCCCCAAGTCGAAGCGCTGAGCTGCAGCCCCGTCTGCAAGCAGAGCATCCGTGAGGCCCCCGCCGAGCCACCTCGGCGGGGGCCTCACGCATACGCCCGAACCGCTCCGGCGGGGCCGCGCCGGGGCCCGGTGTCGATCACTGCGTACGCTGGTCGTCACCCGAACAGACCTTTGGAAGGGAAGCGAGTGACTATGGCCATCGAGGTCGGCACCAAGGCCCCGGACTTCGAGCTGAAGGACAACCACGGCGCCACCGTGAAACTGTCCGACTTCCGTGGCGACAAGAACGTGGTGCTGCTCTTCTACCCGTTCGCCTTCACGGGTGTGTGCACGGGCGAACTGTGCTCCCTGCGCGACAACCTGCCGCAGTTCACCGACCGCGACACCCAGCTGCTGGCGGTGTCCAACGACTCCATCCACACCCTGCGCGTCTTCGCCGAGCAGGAGGGCCTGGAGTACCCGCTTCTCTCCGATTTCTGGCCGCACGGCAACATTTCGCGCGCGTACGGCGTCTTTGACGAGGACAAGGGCTGCGCAGTGCGCGGCACGTTCATCATCGACAAGGAGGGTGTCGTCCGCTGGACCGTCGTCAACGCTCTGCCGGACGCGCGTGACCTGAACGAGTACGTCAAGGCGCTCGACACCCTGTGATTGGTCGGTTCCAAGCCCTGCAAGGCACGGGAACCCGTCACTAGGATCGAACCGTTGATCCGATACCAACGCACCTACGGGGCTCCCCGCCCCTGAACACCATTGGGAGGACTCGTGGGAGTCAGCCTCAGCAAGGGCGGCAACGTATCGCTGTCGAAGGAGGCCCCGGGACTGACCGCGGTCATCGTCGGTCTGGGATGGGACGCCCGGACCACGACCGGCGTGGACTTCGACCTCGATGCCAGTGCCATCCTCACGAACGCGGACGGCAAGGTCAGCACCGACCAGAACTTCGTGTTCTTCAACAACCTGAAGAGCCCGGACGGATCGGTGGAGCACACCGGCGACAACATCACCGGTGAGGGCGAGGGCGACGACGAGCAGATCAAGGTCAATCTCGCCGCCGTTCCCGCCGACGTCACGAAGATCGTGTTCCCGGTGTCCATCTACGACGCCGAGAACCGCCAGCAGTCCTTCGGCCAGGTCCGCAACGCGTTCATCCGCGTGGTGAACCAGGCCGGCGAGGCCGAGATCGCGCGTTACGACCTCTCCGAGGACGCCTCGACGGAGACCGCGATGGTCTTCGGCGAGCTCTACCGCAACGGCGCCGAGTGGAAGTTCCGCGCCATCGGCCAGGGCTACGCCTCGGGCCTGCGCGGTATCGCGCAGGACTTCGGCGTCAACGTCTGAGTCTCAGGGCCTCAGGCACTTCGGTCCGGTGCCGCACCTTCCCGGTGCGGCACCGGATCAGCCGTACCAAGTGAAGATCGACCTCGGGGAGGACCAGCATCATGGGCGTCACGCTCGCCAAGGGGGGCAATGTCTCCCTCTCGAAGGCCGCACCGAACCTCACACAGGTGATGATCGGGCTCGGCTGGGACGCACGTTCCACCACCGGAGCAGACTTCGACCTCGACGCCAGCGCCCTGCTGTGCAACAGCGGCCGTGTGCTCGGGGACGAGTGGTTCATCTTCTACAACCAGCTCAAGAGCCCGGACGGATCGGTGGAACACACCGGTGACAACCTCACGGGTGAGGGCGAGGGCGACGACGAGTCGATCCTGATCGACCTCTCCAAGGTCCCGGCCAACGTCGACAAGATCGTCTTCCCGGTCTCCATCCACGACGCCGACAATCGCGGCCAGACCTTCGGCCAGGTCAGCAATGCCTTCATCCGCGTCGTCAACCAGGCCGACGGCCAGGAGCTCGCCCGCTACGACCTCTCCGAGGACGCCTCCACCGAGACCGCGATGATCTTCGGCGAGGTCTACCGCTACAACAGCGAGTGGAAGTTCCGCGCGGTCGGCCAGGGGTACGCGTCGGGACTGCGGGGCATCGCGCTCGACTTCGGCGTCAACGTTTCCTAGGCCCACCTGCACCGGTCGAAGGCCGACCCTTAGACTTCGTGGTCAACAGTAGGTAAAGCCGAGTACGGCGCGGGGGCGACCCTCCCCCAAGCTACCGCTTGGGGGTGCCCCCACCACACGATGATTGGGTAGCCAGTGCTTCTGAAAACCTTCGGCTGGTCGTTCGCGATTACCGCGCTCGGTCTGGTCGCAGCGGCCTTCTACGGGGGGTGGACCGCCTTCGGCATCGTGGCGATCCTGGCCGTCCTGGAGATCTCGCTGTCCTTCGACAACGCGGTGGTCAACGCCGGAATCCTGAAGAAGATGAATGCCTTCTGGCAGAAGATCTTCCTCACCATCGGTGTGCTGATCGCCGTCTTCGGCATGCGCCTGGTCTTCCCCGTCGTGATCGTCGCCATCAGCGCCAAGATCGGCCCGATCGACGCGGTCGATCTCGCGCTCAACGACAAGGACCAGTACCAGCAGCTGGTGACCGACGCCCACCCGTCGATCGCAGCCTTCGGTGGCATGTTCCTGCTGATGATCTTCCTCGACTTCATCTTCGAGGACCGGGACATTCAGTGGCTGCGCTGGATCGAGCGGCCGCTGGCCAAGCTCGGCAAGGTCGACATGCTCTCGGTCTGCATCGCCCTGATCATCCTGCTGATCACCTCCATGACCTTCGCGGTCCACGCCCACCAGCACGGCGGCGGACACGTCGACAAGGCGCAGACGGTGCTGATCTCCGGCGTCGCCGGCCTGATCACGTACATGATCGTCGGCGGACTCTCCGGTTACTTCGAGGACAAGCTCGAAGAGGAGGAGGAGCGCGAACACGAGGAAGAGGAGAAGGCCGAGCGGAGCGGTAAGAAGAAGCCGGCCGTCGTCCTCGCCGGCCAGGCCGCGTTCTTCATGTTCCTCTACCTGGAAGTGCTGGACGCCTCCTTCTCCTTCGACGGCGTCATCGGCGCCTTCGCCATCACCAACGACATCGTGCTGATGGCGCTCGGCCTCGGCATCGGCGCCATGTACGTCCGGTCGCTCACGGTCTACCTGGTCCGCCAGGGCACCCTCGACGACTACGTCTACCTGGAGCACGGCGCGCACTACGCGATCGGCGCCCTCGCCGCGATCCTCCTCGTGACCATCCAGTACGAGATCAACGAGGTCATCACCGGCCTCGTCGGCGTCGTCCTGATCGGCTGGTCCTTCTGGTCCTCGGTGCGCCGCAACAAGGCCATCGCCGAGGCCGAGGGAAAAGGCCCGACCTCGGACGAGAAGGCTGAGGTCTCGTCCGGGGTGTGACACCCCTCTGGTTGAGGAACGCTCTGAGCGGGGCGGTCGTGGAGGACGAGTCCTCGGCGACCGCCCCGCCGCACATCGAGGAACGTGGGGGGCGGAATGGGCATCTGGCAGGACCTGTGGCGCGGGCGCTCGGCGGACTTCGACTCCGGCAGCGCGGCTTCCAACTCCATCGAACTGACCAAGCGCAACCACACGGTCTCGCTCACCAGACAGGGCGCGGCCACCGGCAACCTCCGCATCAACCTGTCCTGGCGGATGCGTACCTCCGACTTCGGCGGGCCGCAGCGCGGCAGCCTGCTGCGCCACCCCTTCCGCACCTTCAAGCCGGAGGTTGTCCAGGGGCACACCCAGAGCATGGTCAACGTCGACCTCGACCTCGGCGTCATGTACGAGCTGACGGACGGCACCAAGGGCGTCGTCCAGCCGCTCGGCAGCTTCCTCGGCGAACTCAACGCCCCGCCGTTCGTCAAGCTCAGCGGCGACGACCGCTTCGGCTCGGCCTCGGGCGAGACGGCCTACGTCAACCTCGACCACCGCGACGACATCAAACGGCTGCTGGTCTTCGTCTACATCTACGACCAGACCCCGGCCTTCGACCGCACACACGCCATCATCACGCTCTATCCGAGCAACGGCCCGCGCATCGAGATCGGCCTCGACGAACGCCATCCGCAGGCCCGCTCCTGCGCCGTCGTCATGATCGAGTGCAACAAGGGCGAGGTGACCGTACGCCGCGAGGTGAGGTTCGTGTACGGCTTCCAGGCCGAGCTCGACCGCCTCTACGGCTGGGGGCTCCAGTGGGGGCGCGGGTACAAGTCGAAGGCCGACCGTTAGCCGGCGGTCGCGTCCATCGGCCGGACAGCGCTCACGCCCACCGGACGGCCGGCGGTCGCGCTCAGCGGCCGATGAACTGCGGTCCCTGCGGCGGCAGCCTGAAGTCCGGGTCCGGCCCCGCGCCCACCGCCTGCGGGAAGCCGTACGCCGGCTGCGTGGCCGGCGCCGTCTGGGGCTGCGGGTAACCGTAGGCGGACTGGCCGCCCTGCTGGGCCGGCTGGGGGTAGCCGTACGCCGGCTCGGTCACGGCGGCGGCCGGCTGCGGATAGCCGTACGCGGGCTGCTGAGGGACCGGGGCGGGCTGCTGCGTCACCGGGGCGGACTGCTCCGGCGGCAGCGGCACCGAGGTCTCGGGAGCCGTGGCGGGCGCGGCCCAGGCGGTGGCCTCCGGTGCGGATCCGGCCGCCGCGGCGGCCTCGGACTCGTCCACCGAGATCCCGAAGTCGGTCGCGAGCCCCACCAGGCCATTGGAGTAGCCCTCGCCGAGCGCCCGGAACTTCCAGCCGTCACCGCGCCGGTACAGCTCGCCGCAGATCAGCGCGGTCTCCGCACCGGTCTCCGGCTTGATGTCGAAGTACGCCAGCGGTTCACCGTCCGTGACGGCGGCGTCGTACAGCAGAATGCGCAGATCACGTACGTGATCGAAGGTGACGTCATCCGCCGAAGCGACCAGGAGAATCTGTCCGACACCGGACTCGACACCCGTCAGATCTGTCTGGATCGTGTCGGTGAGGCCCTCGGTGACCCGCTTCTTGCCGAGTCGCCACACCTTGCCGGACGGATGGCGGGGCTGGTTGTAGAAGACGAAGTCCTCGTCGGATCGCACACGACCGTCGGGACCGAGGAGCAGCGCCGAGGCATCGACATCGGGGACACCCTGCCCGGGCGCCCAGCGCAGGACGGCGCGCACCGCTGTGGCGTCCAGCGGGACGTTCGACCCTTTCAGCATCGCGTGCGTCATGCGGTCATCCTGCCCTGTCGGTCCTGGTCACGACAATGCGGGGTCGTCCCGGAACCGGCGAGTGTTGGACACGGTGGAGTTACCTGAACTTCATGCCTGGTGGGAACCTGTGACATGGATCCATACGTACTATTACCGGCCACATCACATCCGGCCGCCCTAGCCGCCACGGGGGAGTTTCATGCGTCATTTCGGTCACATCACCCCGGAACAGCGGCAGCGCCTCTTCCACCGGGAACCGGGCGTCTTCACGTCCGACTCCCCGGCCAGAGTGCTCGCCGCGGCCCTCGGCGCGACGCTGTACAGCCCGGCCACCCGGCCGCAGCTCGCCGACGACATCGTCAAGCAGACCGCGCGGGGCGTGGTCTCGATGGTGCTGTGCCTGGAGGACTCGATCGACGACTCAGAGGTCGTGGGAGCCGAGGAGAACCTGGTCCGCCAGTTCACCGACCTCGCGGAACGCCCGGACAGCGGTGAGCTGCCGCTGCTGTTCGTGCGGGTCCGTTTCCCCGAGCAGATCCCCGACCTCGTGCGGCGCCTCGGCCCCGCCGTCCGGCTGCTGTCCGGATTCGTGATGCCGAAGTTCACGGAGGAACGCGGCACGCCCTTCCTGGAGGCCCTCGCCTCCGCGGAGGCGGCGAGCGGCCGACGGCTCTTCGCCATGCCCGTCCTCGAGTCGCCCGAGCTGCTCTACCGGGAATCGCGCGTGGACACCCTGGAAGGCATCTCCCGCGCCGTCGACAAGTACCGCGACCGGGTGCTCGCGCTGCGCCTCGGCGTGACGGACTTCTGCTCCTCGTACGCGCTGCGCCGGGCCCCCGACATGACGGCGTACGACGTCCAGGTGGTCGCCTCCGTGATCGCCGACGTGGTCAACATGCTGGGGCGGGCCGACGGCACCGGCTTCACCGTCACCGGGCCGGTGTGGGAGTACTTCCGCGTCCAGGAGCGCATGTTCAAGCCACAGCTGCGCCGCAGCCCCTTCCTGGAGGGGCAGGCGGAGGAACTGCGCGCGACGCTGATCGAGCACGCCATGGACGGGCTGCTGCGCGAGATCACCCTCGACCAGGCCAACGGCCTGATGGGCAAGACCTGCATCCACCCCTCGCACGTGCTGCCCGTGCACGCACTGTCCGTGGTCAGCCACGAGGAGTTCAGTGACGCCCAGGACATCCTCAGGCCGGAGCGCGGCGGCGGGGGTGTACTGAGGTCGGCGTACACGAACAAAATGAACGAGGTGAAGCCGCATCGCGCCTGGGCCGAGCGCACCCTGCTGCGCGCCGAGGTCTTCGGGGTCGCCCACGAGGACATCGGCTTCGTCGAACTGCTCACCGCCGGGCTCCCGGTGTGAGCCGGACCGGCCGAGCGACGCGCAACCCCGACAGCAAGGAACCGATGAACACCCCAGCGCACGACCCGAACGACCCCGACGACAGGAACACCCCGGACGCCGTGGACGACGCGGTGTGGACGGGTACCTGGGTCGCCGAGCGGCTCGGTGTCGAACTCGTCGGCGACGAGGGGCTGAACGACCTGCTGGGGCTCGCGCTGCGGCGCAACCCCAAGCGCGCCCACCTGCTCGTCTCGAACGTGCTGGGCAAGCATGTGCCGCAGTCCCCGTCCGTCGTCCACGGGTACGGGTTCGCGCTCGGCCGGCGGGTGCGCGCGCTGCTGGGCACCGACGACGCCCGCGCCGCCGTGGTCCTCGGGTACGCCGAGACGGCCACCGGACTCGGCCACTCGGTCGCCGACGGGGTGGGCGTCGCGCCCTACCTCCACTCCACCCGCCGCCCGGTCCGCGGCGTCCGGCGGGCGGGCGGCTTCGAGGAGTCCCACTCGCACGCCACCTCGCATCTCCTCCTCCCCGAGGACCCGGATCTGCTGGCGGGCTCCGGCCCGCTGATCCTCGTCGACGACGAGTTCTCCACCGGCAACACCGTCCTCAACACCATCCGCGACCTGCACGAGCGCTACCCGCGCGAGCGGTACGTCGTCGTGGCGCTGGTCGACATGCGGTCGGAGCCCGACCTGGTGCGCTTCGAGAAGTTCGCCGGGGAGATCGGCGCCCGCGTCGACCTGGTCTCGGCCGCGTCGGGCACCGTGCGCCTCCCCGAGGACGTCCTGGCCAAGGGGATGGCACTGGTCGCCCGGCACGAACCAGCGGCGCCCGCCGCACCCGCCCCCGGGAGCGCGGGCCGGGCCGTCCGTGTCGAGCTCGGCTGGCCCCGCGGCCTCCCCGACGGCGGGCGGCACGGGTTCACGCCCGGACACCGAATACGCCTGGACGGTGCCCTGCCCGCCATGGCCGCACGGCTCGCCGAAGCCCTGCCCGAGGGCGCGCGCCGTGTGCTGGTGCTCGGCTTCGAGGAACTGATGTACGCGCCGCTCCGCCTGGCCCGCGAGCTGGAGCAGGTGGTGCCCGCCGAGGTGCGCTTCTCCACGACGACCCGGTCCCCGGTGCTCGCCCTCGACGACCCCGGCTACGCGATCCGCAGCCGCATCGTCTTCCCGGCCCACGACGACCCGGACGACGGCCCCGGCGAGCGCTACGCCTACAACGTCGCGGGTGCCGGTTTCGACGCCGTCGTGGCGGTCGTCGACTCCACGGCCGACACCCCTGAACTGCACGCGTCCGACGGCCTGTTGGCCCAGCTGGCGGCGCACACCCCGCGTGTCCTGCTCGCCGTCGTCCCGTCGTACCTCCCCGCACGGTCGTCCATCGAAAGGCCATCCATGCTGCCCGAGCCCCTCCGCGGCCCCGCCTTCTCCTCGTACGCCCCCGACGAGGTCGGCTGGCTGCTGCAGGACCTGTCGGACGTGACGCTGGAGGCGCCGACCGAGGAGCGCGAGGAGGCGATCCAGAGCGGCGGCGCCCACTACGCGGAGTCGCTGCCGGTCGAGTACCAGCCGAGCCCCCAGTACCAGGAACTCTTCCGCGCGGCCCTCGCCACCTCGGCCGCCCGGATCGCCGAGGCCGTCGGCGCCGTCACCGAACTGGTGCTCGCCGAACGGTCTCCCCGCCCCGTCCTGGTGTCCCTGGCCCGGGCGGGCACCCCCGTCGGCGTCCTGATGCGCCGCTGGGCCGAGCACCAGCACGGCATCGAACTGCCGCACTACGCCGTCTCCATCGTCCGCGGCCGCGGCATCGACGCCAACGCGCTGCGCTGGCTCGCCGCCCACCACGACCCGGCCGACGTCGTCTTCGTCGACGGCTGGACCGGCAAGGGCGCCATCACCCGCGAACTCGCCGACGCGGTCAAGGAATTCGAGGAAGCCGAGGGCATCACCGGCTTCGATCCGGAGATCGCGGTGCTCGCCGACCCGGGCTCGTGCGTGCGGACGTACGGCACCCGCGAGGACTTCCTGATCCCCTCCGCCTGCCTCAACTCCACCGTCTCCGGGCTGATTTCACGCACCGTGCTGCGCTCCGACCTGGTGGGCGAACACGACTTCCACGGCGCGAAGTTCTACCGTGAGCTCGCCGGCTCCGACGTCTCCGTCGAGTTCCTGGACGTCGTCGCCGCCCACTTCCCTGACGTCGCCGAAGCGGCCCGCGACCGGGCGAAGGAACTGCTCGCCGCCGACCGCGACCCCACCTGGGAGGGCTGGGCGGCGGTCGAGCGGATCAGCGAGGAGTACGGGATACACGACGTCAACCTCGTCAAGCCGGGCGTCGGTGAGACCACCCGGGTGCTGCTGCGCCGGGTCCCCTGGAAGATCCTCGCGCGCGCCGGAGCGGGCGCCGACCTCGACCATGTCCGGCTGCTCGCCGAACAGCGCGGGGTGCCTGTCGAGGAGGTCGAGGAACTCCCGTACACCTGCGTGGGGTTGATCCACCCGAAGTACACGCGCGGCGCGACCGGTGCCGACGGCAAGGCGGTGACCCTCTGATGTCCGCGCCCAGGGTGCTCGTCGCCAGCGACCTCGACCGCACGCTCATCTACTCCTCGGCCGCGCTCGCGCTGACCATGCCGGACGCCCGGGCGCCCCGGCTGCTCTGCGTCGAGGTGCACGAGAGCAAGCCGCTGTCCTACATGACGGAGACGGCCGCCGCGCTGCTCACCGAACTCGGCGACATCGCCCACTTCGTGCCCACCACGACCCGCACCCGCAAGCAGTACCAGCGCATCAACCTGCCCGGTCCGGCCCCGGAGTACGTGATCTGCGCCAACGGCGGACATCTGCTGGTCGACGGTGTCTCCGACCTCGACTGGCACCGGAGTGTGACGGAGCGGCTCGCCTCCGAGTGCGCGCCGCTCGACGAGGTGCGGGAGCACCTGGCGGCCACCGCGGACCCGGTCTGGGTGCGCAAGCACCGCGTCGCCGAGGACCTGTTCGCCTATCTGGTGGTGGAGCGGGAACTGCTCCCCGAGCAGTGGGTGAAGGACCTGGCCGTGTGGGCGGAGAACCGCGGCTGGACGGTCTCGCTGCAGGGCCGCAAGATCTACGCCGTGCCGAAGCCGCTCACCAAGAGCGCGGCCGTGCGTGAGGTCGCCCGCCGTACCGGAGCCGTTCTCACCCTCGGCGCCGGGGACTCGCTGCTCGACGCCGACCTGCTGCTCGCCGCCGACCGCGGCTGGCGTCCGGGCCACGGCGAACTCGCCGAAGCCGACTGGACCGCACCGGCGATCACCGCGCTGCCGGAGCGGGGTGTCGCTGCGGGGGAGCGGATCCTCCGCGAGTTCCTGGGCGCGTGCACCGGCCCCGGCCAGGTCTGACGGACGTACGGGACCTCGGTTCCGGCCCCGCCGAGCCAGGGGGGCCGGGACCGCTCGGTCCGTGACGGGCACGTGTCCGAACGGCCCGGGCGGTTCGGTCGACGTGACCTCGGTCTCACCCGGTGGAGGCGCGGGGGACCGTTCCGCCCGGACGCGCCCGTCTCGGGGTCGCCCGGGCGATATGCGGAACTTGATCCCGTTACCGTCCTGTTGGGGCGACCGGAGCGGTTCCGCCGCGACACGCCGGAGCGGTTTCGGGCATAGCTGAAGAGTTCCTGAGAAATCCCCCGGGCTCAGCCGCAGCAGCCGCCGCCGCAGCACCCGCCTCCGCCGCCACCGGCGCGCGGCGCGGGTGCCGGCGCGGACGCCGATCCACCCTTGGCGACGGCGACCGTCGACAGGAGTTTGACGGTGTCGTCGTGCCCGGCGGGACAGTCCGCGGGGGCGGCGGATTCCGCCATCGGACGGCTCAGTTCGAAGGTGTCACCGCAGGTCCGGCAGCGGTACTCGTAGCGAGGCATGCGCACAGGTTAGCCGGAATCGGCCGACGTCCGTAGGGCTCAGGGGCCTTTCCCGGCGTGCCGGAACAAGGGGGCCGGGAGTGCCGGCGTGAGCGAGTCGGGTCCGGTTGACTGGTGAACCCCGTTGGCCTCTGAGTTTTTTTGTCTGGTTGCTGATCGAAGAGATCGCATTGGTCGCTGATAATTTAATAGGGCCGCGACGAGCCGCAAGGTCGGGGAGGGGGGCTCGCAGCCGCGCAGGCGGCCGCTGCAACTACCCGCGCGCGCAATTCCGAAGTGCGGAGGGAGACGCAGTCGTGACCAAGACGTGGCATCGCAACGATGCTCCGAATCCCCTGTCTTTGGGCCGCCCACGCGCAGGAGCGTGCCGTGGCTAGCACATCCGGACCGCAGCGCGGTCGCGGCTCTCGTCGCAAGCCCTCGCAGCCCACCCGACTGTCCGGCCTGGCCGCACGCCTCGTGCCGCTCGCCCGCCGCCTCAGACCCGCCTATCCGCGCCCCGGCCGGGCCGGTTGGCGACGCTGGCTGCCCTCCTGGCGGCAGTGGCTCGGTGCCTTCGCGCTGTCCATCGGCCTGAGTGGTTCGCTCCTGGTCATCGCCTACGCCGCAACGGACATACCCCAGAACCTGAACACATATGCCACCCAGCAGGACAATGTCTATTTCTGGGCGGACGGAAAGCCGATGGCCCGTACAGGCTGGGTGCGGCGCCAGGACATGCCGCTGAAGGACATACCCGAGGACGTGCGCTCGGCGGTCCTCGCGGCGGAGAACGAGAGTTTCTACTCCGACCCCGGGATCTCCGTCAAGGGCCTGACCCGCGCCCTGGTGCGCACGGTCGGCCAGGGGGACACCCAGGGCGGCTCCACCATCACCCAGCAGTACGTCAAGAACGTCTATCTGACCCAGAACCGTTCGGTGACCCGCAAGTTCACCGAGGCCATGATCGCCCTCAAGCTCGACAACAAGATGAGCAAGGACAAGATCCTCGAGGGCTACCTCAACACCAGCTGGTTCGGGCGCGGCACCTACGGCCTCCAGCGGGCCTCCCAGGCCTACTACGGCAAGGACGTGAGCAAACTCAACGCCAGCGAGGGCGCGCTCCTCGCCGCGCTCCTCAAGGGCGCGGGCCTCTACGACCCCACCCTGAGCAAGGCCAACCACGCTCGGGCCGTGGAGCGCTGGTCCTGGATCCTCGACCGCATGGTCAAGTCCGGCACGCTGTCGAAGTCCGATCGGGCCAAGTACACGAAGTTCCCCGAGCCGCGCGACCAGAGCGGGGTGTACGACACCGGAAAGCAGAGCGACTACCTGGTCGAGCTGGCGACCCAGTACGCCAAGAAGGCCGGGCACATCTCGGCCCGGGAGTTCGACCTGGGCGGCTACCAGATCTACACGACCTTCGACCGCGAGCGCGAGACCGCGCTCACCGCCGCCGTGACCAAGGCCCGCAACAAGGCGAAGAAGGACGACCCGGACGGCGCGAAGACCGCCCACTACGGAGCCGCCTCGATCGCCGCCAACGGACAGGTCCTCGCCGTCTACGGCGGCCCCGACCACCGCGAACAGGGCTACAACGAGTCCAACGCGACCACGGTGCCGGCCGGTTCGGCCTTCCTCCCCTTCGTCTACGCCGCCGCCCTGGAGCACGGCGTCACCAAGACCCGCGACAGCGCGGCCACACCCGTCACCCCCGATTCCCTCTACGACGGCAACGACGGTGTCCCGGTCAGCACACCCGAGGGCCCCTACTGGGACCGCAGCGGCAAGAAGGTCGCCGCCCACAACGACGGAAACAAGAACTACGGCCAGATCACGCTGCGTTCGGCCCTCGCCTCGAACGTGAACACGGTGTTCATGCAGCTCGGCATGGACACGGGCCTGGATCAGGTGCGCAGGACCGCCGAGGCTTCGGGCCTGCTCTCCTCCAGCATCGGACCGCAGGTCCCCGGGCTGTCCCTCGGCACGTCCACGCCCAGCGCGATCCGTATGGCCAGTTCCTACGCCACCTTCGCCGCCGGCGGAACGCACGTCGAGCCGTACTCCGTGCGCCGCATCACCCGCAACGGCTCCCGCGTCCGGCTGGACACCCCCGGACCCCATCGCGCGATGCGCGCGGAGGTGGCCCGCCAGGTCACCGAGTCGCTCTCGGACTCCTTCCGCACCGGTCACCCCGGCGCGGCCCCCCTCTCGGCGCAGGTGGCCGGCAAGAAGGGCACCACGCAGGACGACAAGGCCGCCTGGTACGTGGGCACGAACCGTTCCGTGTCGACGGCGGTGGTCCTGTACCGCATCGATCTGTCCAAGAGCCTCGAACCGCTGCCGCTCGAGGGGATCGCCGGCACACCCGTCGCCGACGTGCCGTACGGCATCTGGTCCGGTGCCATGAGTCCGCTTCGCTGATCCCGTCGGCCGACCGCCCGGCTCGGCCCCCAGCGACGGCCACTCGGTGGCCGCGCCACGCTTCCTCCACCCCCCCCCTCGCAGAATGTGCCCCGTATGAACTCGAAGCACAGCCGGCGCCGTCGCCGTGAGCCCGATCCCGGTTCTGCCGCCGCCTCCGCACGCCAGGGCTTCGCGGCCATGACGGCCTTCCTCGTCGTCACGTCCATGGCCGCCACCTATCTGGCCCTGAACACCGACAGCACCACACCGGCCGCCTCCTCCGCCCGCTCGCACGGTTCCGGCGCCGCCAAGGCGAAGAAGGAACCGGTGTGGGACGGCAGGACCAAGGTGCTGGGCGACGGGTCCACGTCCTACACCGGCCCGCAGCAGGGCGAGTTGAAGGCCGTACCCCTCAAGCCCGGTGAGAAGCCGCCCCAGTTCGTCGTCTTCTCCTGGGACGGCGCCCTCCAGGGCGACGACCAGCTCTTCTCGCACTACCGGGAGCTGGCGAAGGAGTACAACGCCCACATGACGTTCTTCCTGACCGGCATCTATCTGCTGCCCAAGGACAAGAAGACGCTCTACGAACCGCCCATGCACGCCCCGGGATCGTCGGCCATCAGCTACGCCACCGACGAGCACATCCGCACCACGCTGGAGGAGCTCGGCAAGGCGTGGAAGGACGGCAACGAGATCGGCACCCACTTCAACGGCCACTTCTGCGGCGACAAGGGCGGCGGGGACTGGAGCGTGGCGGAGTGGGAGAGCGAGATCGACCAGTTCTTCTCCTTCGTCGAGAAGTGGAAGACCAACACCGGCTACAGCGACCTTCCGGCGCTGCCCTTCGACCCCGCGCGTGCCGTCAGCGGCGGCCGCGCGCCCTGCCTCGAAGGCCAGAAGAACCTGCTCAAGGCCATGAAGGCCACGGCCAAGAAGTACGACTGGCGCTACGACGCCAGCTCCGCGGGCGACTTCCAGATATGGCCCGTCAAGAAGGAGGGCATCTGGGACTTCCCGCTCCAGATGCTCCCTTACGAGGACGGCAAGTACCAAGGCCTGTCCATGGACTTCAACTTCCTCTACAACCAGTCCGACGGTGAGACCGAGGGAGATCCGGCCAAGTACCCGCAGTGGGAGCAGGAGACCGTCAAGTCCTACATGGCCGGATTCGACCGCGTCTACTACGGCAGCAGGGCACCGCTGTTCATCGGCAACCACTTCGAGGACTGGAACGGCGGCATCTACATGAAGTCCATCGACCAGGTCATCAAGAACGTGTGCACGAAGAAGGGCGTTCGCTGTGTGTCCTTCCGTGAACTGACCGACTGGCTCGATGTGCAGAAGCCCGAGACCCTGGAGCGGCTGCGCAGCCTGGACCCCGCCCAGTCGCCGGACTGGGCGACCGTGGTGAAGTAGTGGTCGCGGATCATGGTGAAGCGGTGGTCGCGGTGGGGCCGGTATGTCCGCGACATCGCCGTGAGCGTCAACTTACCTCCGACATAAGGGACTTGGTCGCAGTCGGCGCGAACTCCCCCCGGATTCAGCACGGTTGAGTGGGACATGTAAAGATTCCCCTCCCCGGAGTCCGACCGGGGATCAAGGAGAATCATCAGTGATATCGAAGAAGTTGAGCCGCAGTTGCTCGACCGTGGGGGCGATCACCCTCTCCGCACTCCTGCTGCCCCTGTCCGCCGCCCACGCGACGACTTCCACTCCCCGGGTGACCGCGTCGACGGCCGACGCCTTCGGCCGCGTGGCCGACGCCGTGTTCACCGACCGCACGGCCGCCCTGCTGGACGGGGCCCCGACGGCCCGTACGGCCCTGAAGGCGACCACCGCGGGAATACGGGTCTCCGACACCCTCGCGCACACCGAGAGCACCGCGGTCTCCTCGCTGCACGGCACGCGGTCCCGCCTCGCCGCCCTCGGTGAGGCCTACAGCGCCGGCGACACCCGCGTCACCGTGAACAGAACCCGGGTGACGGGAAAGCGGGCCACCGCCTGGGTCACCGAGACCACCACCCTCACCTACCGCAGGATCCGCGGAGACGAGCCCGCCACCACGGGCTTCCGCGCACACCATGTCCTGACCTTCGCCGCCCAGGCGGACGGCACCTGGAAGCTGACGGGCGAGCGCTCGACGGACAAGGGTCCCCGGCAGGTCAACGAGCCCGTCACCACGACGCCCCGCAGGACCACGATGGCCGCTGTCGACGCCCCCCGGGCAGCGACCACGTATCCCGCGCCCGCCAACGCCAAGAAGCTCACCGGCGCCCCGTACGACTACGCGGCCATGGCGACGTACGCCGAGACGTACTGGAAGAACTACAACCCCGCCTACCGGAGCTTCAACGCCGTCGGCGGCGACTGCACCAACTACCTGAGCCAGACCCTGAAGGCGGGCGGCTGGAAGACGGTCACCAGCTCGGACGAGGAGTACGGCACCTGGAACTACGGGACGTCCTCGCAGACCGACACCTGGGTCGGCGTCAACGAGTGGTCCTGGTTCACCCAGACGGCCGGGCGTTCCACCCCCCTGGCGAACGTCTACCAGATGGACATCGGTGACGTGATGCAGATGGACTTCGACAAGGACGGGTCCAAGGACCACTCCATGATCACGTCGTACCGGAGCTCCGGCGGTGTGCCGTATCTGACCTACCACGACGCCGACACCTACCGGCGATCCGTGTCGAGCCTCATCGCGTCGTACCCGAACTCGGCGTTCTACGCGTACCGCACCTGATCAGCACCTGATCAGCGACTGACCAAACCCTCGGCAGGGCCCCCGCGACGCGAGTGACGCGAGCGTCGCGGGCCCTGCCGAGGCAGTGACGGGCACTCGGGCGGACCCGGGCCCAGCGTCTCCTCAGGGGCTCCCGTCGGCCTTCCCCCGAGCTTCCCCGGATCCCCCTCAGGCGCCGCCGCGCTCCTCGCGGATCTGCGTGACCACCCCTGCCACCGTCTGGCGCACCGCCTCCGTCTCGGTCAGGAAGTGCCAGTAGTCGGGATGCCGGCCCTCCAGCGTGGCGACGGCCCGGTCGAGCCGGGCGACGGAGTCGTCGAGCGGGCGGGCCTGCCGGGGGTCGGGGGTGCTGCGACCCGCCATGGCCAGCCGCTGCGCGTCCCGGATCGCGAACCGGGTGCGGTCGATCTCCTGCTGGGGGTCCTTCTGCACGGCGTTCAGCCGCCGCAGCCGGTCTCCGGCCGCCGACACGGCCTCGTCGGTGTTGTTCAGCAGCGCGCGCACCGTCGCCAGCAGCGAGGTCGCGTCCGGCCAGTGCTGCGCCTCACGCGCGGCCCGTGCCTCCTTCAGCTTCAGCTCGGCCTGCCGCACGTTCTCCGCGGCCTGGTCCGGCACATGCTGGAGGTCCTGCCAGCAGGCCGCGGAGAACCGCCGCCGCAACTCGCTCAGCACCGGCTCCACCTGCCCCGACCGGGTCGTCAGCGCCTGCGCGCGGGTCCGCAGCGAAACGAGCCGGTGGTCGATCTCGGCGGCCCGCTCCGGCAGCCGCTCCGCCTCGGCGCCCACCGCCGCGGCCTCCCTTGAGACCCGCTCGGCGCGCTCCAGCGTCTCCGGCACGCCGTGCTGCCCGGCGCCCTGGTTGAGCTTGGTCAGCTCCGGTCCGAGGGCGGCGAGCCGGGCGGCGAGGTCGTCGGCCCTGAGACCCGACTGGCGTACGGAATCGAGGGCGTTCGAGGCGGCGAGCAGGGCCTGCCGGGCGCGCTCGACGGCCGGGGCCAGTCGGGCGAGCTGTGTCTCGGCCTTGCCGAGCAGTGGTCCCAGACCCTGCTCGAACCGGTCCAGCTCGGCCTTCACCCGGCCCAGTTCGTCCTTCGCGGCGGTGAGTTCCCCGCGGGCCCGTGCCGCGACCGACGCCTCCAGCTCGTCCCGGTCAAGATCGTGGGCGTCGACGGCGGTGATGTACTTCTGGCTGGCCTCGTCGATCCGCCGCCCCAGCGCCTCGAAATCGGAGACCACGCGCCGGGCGGCCGGGGAGTCGTCCACGGCCGTGATGGTCTCGATCGAGATCCGCAGGTCGCGCTGGGCGGTGTCCAGTTCGTAGAACGCCGCCGCCGCGGCGTCCTTGGCGGCCTGTGCCTCGGCCCGCTGGCCCTCGGCCCGCCCGCCGAACCAGCGCCGGGTGCCGCCTCCCGCGAAGGCCGCGGGCAGCGCGAGGGCGGCGAGCAGGGGCAGCGCGACGAGAGTGAGCACGTCACGGGCGACGCGCGAACGAGGACGGCCCACCGGCCGCCCCGGCGAGACGTCCCGCCGAGCGGGAAGAGGGTGTGCCGGCCGCGCGCGTCGCGCGAACGGCGAGTACGGCTGCGAAGGTGTCGCCGTCACATCCCTCTCCCGTGCTGTCATCCGCCTTGCCCGGCTGTCATTCTCCCACCGGTTAAGGACGAACACACGGGCCGGTCAGTTCGCGGTTCGTACTGTGATCTTTCCGTCGCCGGTGTGCGCGGAGACATGGTGGGCGCTCGTCCCGTCGCGGGGCACGTCCACGTCGACCGAACCGTCGCCACTTCCGGTCGTCACCCGGTAGGTGGCCCGGGGCAGCACGATCGAGACGGAGCCGTCCTGGCTGCGGGAGTCCACCAGGTCCGGCACGGTGCCGAGTTCGAGGCGTACCGAGCCGTCCTCGGTACGGGCGCGCACGCTCCGCGCGTCCACACCGACCGCCCGGATCGAGCCGTCGCCGCTGCGCAGATCGAGCGGTCCGGAGGAGTCGGTGACCCGCACCGAACCGTCCGCCGTACGAATGCTCAGCGCTTCCTCGAAGCCCCGGGCGGTCACGTGTCCGTCCCCGTCCTCCACCTTGACGGCCGTCCCGCGCGGCACGACGATCCGGTGCCGGGCCGAGCAGTCGGCGATGACGCCCGAGCACTTCATCCGCAGCACCAGCCGGTCGTCGTCCTTCATCGCCCAGGTGACCTTCGGGTCCCCGCCGATGCTGACATGCCCCTGGAACCACCGGGTGACCTGGACCTCGCCGGCCTTCGCGGAGTCCGACACCACCAGGTCGAGCGCGGAGTCGTCCGAGTCGACGGTCAGGGTCCGGCCCTGCAGCGCGAAGGTCCGCTGCTCCGGGTCCTTGTCGTCCCCGGCGGACGCGCCGCACGCGGTGGCGCCGAGGACGATCGCGATCACCGCACCGCCGACTGCGGCGGCACGGGTGCGCGAGGTGCGCGTGGCGGTGTGGGTACGGTTCCGGGTGCCGCTACGGGTGGGTGTGCGGGCCATGATGATCTCCCCCTGGGACGGTCTGCGATTCGCTTCGCACTGCGGCCGGAGCCGGTCCGCGAAGCTTCTTCGACGTTAGGCACCCATGGAGCCCGGGGGGATCCGGGCCGCTCCCGAATGTGGGGTGGGGATAACCCCCGGGCCGGTCCGCCCGGGGCACAGCCGTACCGTCGACGGCTCCGACACCGGCGACCAGCCCCGGGCCGCCCCACCCGACAGCACACCGACCCCACCCACCCGAGGCCCGACGACAGCATCGGCTGCCTGCTGCCTGCTGCCTGCTGCCTGCTGCCCGCTGCCCGCTGTACGGCGACGACCCTGTCGCGGGCCCGGCGTCGTCCCACCAGCACTGTCCCGTCCCGGGCGTGGTCCGGGGGTGGTCCTGGCGGGCCCCCCACTCGCCGGATACGGGTTTGCGGGGCATCCCCCCGGGCAATGTAGGCTGTCGACTCGTCCTGGGCGCGTAGCTCAGTGGTAGAGCGCCGCCCTTACAAGGCGGATGTCGGCGGTTCGAAACCGTCCGCGCCCACCAGTCTCAGGACACGAACAAGGCCCAGGTCAGCCGGTGCGAATCCGGATGCCTGGGCCTTGATCTTTTTCGGCTGCTCGGGGCCGTCGTGCCACTTACGTGCCAGATGGGTCGCGGGGAGGCCGCCGCGCCTTTCTGATCTGACCGTCCACGTAGTCGGCGATCTGGTGCTCGCGCCCGTTGACGAGGTGCTGGTAGACCAGCGTGGCCCGCACCGATGAGTGGCCCATGCGCTGCATCAGCTCGCGGGTGGTGGCGCCGCCGGTCGCGGCGAGGGTGTTCCCGGTGTGCCGGAGATCGTGGAAGTGGAAGTGGACGTCACCGAGACCGGCCGAGGCGAGCGTGCGAAGCCAGATCCGCCGGAGGTTGTTCCGCCGCAGGACACCACCGCGGGCCCCGACGAAGACGAGCCCGGTCCGGCCGGCCTCCGCGTGCTCCGCCAGATGGTGCGCCAGCTCGGGCACGAGCGAGGCAGGAACGCCAGGGTGCGGGCACCCGCCGCGCTTTTGGGCGCCTTGACCGTCAGGCCATCCGTCCGGGTCTCGGCGGACGAGCGACGGACGGAGACGGTACGGGCCTCGAGGTCGATGTCCCGGCGCTGGAGAGCGGCCAGCTCACTCGCCGACGCGGTCCCCGCTCACTGCCGCGCCCTGGTGCCAGAACGGGCGGTGACTCAAGGGGACTTAGAGGAGCTGACACAATGCCTGGACTCGCCTGTAGGTGATCACACAGCAGGTGAGCTTCAGGAACGCCCCGTGGATGTCGTCGCGGATCTCCCAGCGGATCCGTAGATGTCGGAAGCCGTGGATCCACGCGTTCGTCCGCTCGACTACCCAGCGGACCGAGCCCAGGGCGGAGCCGTGCGGAACTCCGCGTCGGGCGATGACCGGCTTGATGCCGCGCTTCCACAGGAGCCGACGGTACTTGTCGAAGTCGTAACCCCGGTCGGCGAACAACTGCCGCGGCCGGTGACGGGGGCGACCGGTCACTCCGCGGATCCGCGGGATCGCGTCGAGCAGGGGCAGCAGCTGGGTGATGTCGTGGCGGTTGCCACCGGTCAGGGTGATGGCGAGCGGGGTGCCGCCTGCGTCGGTGATGACGTGGTGCTTCGAGCCGGGCACGGTCGACCGGGCTCGGCCCGGTTTTGGGCCGCCCCGACGGGCCTGGTGGTGGGAGCCGTCGATCACCGCCCGGGACCAGTCCAGCTTCCCGGCACGGTGCAGCTCGGTCAGCAGCACCTGGTGCAGCCGGTCCCACACCCCGGCCTCGTGCCAGTCCCGCAGTCGGCGCCGGCACGTCATCCCGGACCCGAAGCCGAGCCCTTGCGGCAGCCACTCCCACTGGATCCCGGTGTGCAGCACGAACAGGATGCCCTGCAGGCAACCACGGTCGTCCAGTGGTAGCCGACCGGGATGGCGCGGACGCCGCTGCCTGACCGGCAGCAACGGCTCGATCCGCCCCCACAGGTCATCCGGCACCATCCAAGGAGGACCGTTCCCCTTCCCCATGACTCGTCAACGAGCCAGCCAGGAAGGGGACAGGGCTACGACCAGGCTTTCTATTAGGCGCTCCAACTCCCGCAGCTGACGGCCTGGAAAATAGGGTGCGGTCGGCTGAGCTGGGGTGATAGGTAAGCGATGTGACAGAGAGTCTTGAGTTTTCCGCCCTGCTGCAACTGATCGACGAGCGGTCGGCCGCGCTCCGGAGTGCGGTTGCCGCCGCGCCCAGCCTTGACGCGCCGGTGCCGTCCTGCCCCGAGTGGACGTTGTTCGATCTGGTGCAGCACCTGGGTACGGGCCAGCGCTGGTGGGCCGCGATCGTCGCGGCGGGCCCGGCCGAGGCTCCGCCGGCCAAGGATGCCGCGGAGGTGCCGCGCGAGCTCGAGGTGCTGCTGGCCTGGTACGCCGAGTCGAACGAGCTGCTGCTGAGTGCGCTGCGCGAGGCTGGCCCGGAGCGCGAGTGCTGGGCGTGGTGGGCCGCCGGCGTGTCGCCGGCGAATGCCTGGGGCGTTGCCCGGCGCCGGGTGCACGAGGTGCTGGTGCACACCTACGACGCCCAGCTCGCCGCAGGCGCCGTGCAGCCGATGCCGGCGGACGTCGCGATCGACGGCGTGGCCGAGTTTCTCGACACCTGCAACTCCACCCCGGCGGCCTGGCCGCACGAGGCCGCCACCATCCACTACCACGCCACCGAGGGCCGCTCCTGGCTCCTCACGTTGGACGGCACCGGCGCCTGGCCCGCACCCCTCACGGACGACGCCGCGCCCGCCTCCGCTTCGGCCACGGGCACGGCCGAGCAGTTGCTCCTCTTCGTCTGGGGCCGCCTCACGCTGAGCGACCTGAAGATCGAGGGCGACCAGCAGGTGTTCGAGCAGCTGATCGCCTGGGAGCCCGAGGAGTAGCCAGTCATACCGCCAGCGGACGGCCTTGATGACGTCCGCCTCGGTGAACATCGCGAACAGCTCCGCGTCCGCGCGGCGACCGTGCGATACAGCACCGATGTACAGCAACCACGTCGACCGCAGGCGACTTGCCAGGGCCGCTACCGCCCCCGTGACCGGGTCGAGAGACCTCAGCGACCATCGTGCCCATAGTTCGCATCGAGGGGGCCTGGGGTTCAAATCCCCACAGGTCCACCGAACCGCAGCTCAGAGCCCCAGAGAGAGATCCGTCTGAGGCTCTGAGCCGTTGTGTAGTCGTATACCGCGGAGACGATGTCTACGGCGGGGAATCGGCCGGCACCGGGGAGGGATGATGCGAGGCCGGACTGCCTGGTACGGCTGAGCGAGCAGCTACCGGTCTCGCAGCGACCAGCTCAACACCGCCTTTCGCACTGGTTCTGGCAGAGCACCCCGCCGGCCCGGTCGGAGGCGAAGGGCACCCACTGCGGGCCGTATTAGGGGGAGTAGGGGTGATCGGCCCAGACTTCCGTCTTGATCCGCCAGGTGTCCACGACCTCGCCGGTGCTGAGGATTACGTAGTACGGAGGGAGGGTGAAGCTGCCACTGCCGTCGTGACCGGGCAGAAGCTGCGTGTGGTCTGGATGGAGGTTCACATCGAGACGTTCCGCAATCTGGGCGATGTCCTGGTGGGTGGCAGGAGGAGCCGGTTCCCGGATGCGTTCGCGATCTCGTAGCCAGCTTTCGATGCGATGCGATGAGTCGCGTATGGGACGCAGCTTCATGAGTCCTCCTGGACTCCGGGCCGAGACGCCGAGGGCGACGACCCTGCACAAGCGTGTTTTCCCAGCGGGACAGACGTTTGGAGGACTCACCGACCAAGTCCGGTGAGTCCGTCGCCCAGGATGCCGGCGCCCAGAAGGAGGAGCACGATCGCGGTGATCACGGCGCTGTTGGTGATCATGAATTGCCTGACACCGTCCAGGAACGACGCCGCGCGCTGTCCGCCGAGGAGATGGATGATGACGGCACCGAGGACGGTGCAGGATCCGACGAGAACGAAGACGGTGACGGCCACGGTGAGATCGCCATTGTGAGCCCCCGTTTCGACGATCGACGTGGCCGCCGAGGCCGTCAGGACGAGGTTCTTCGGGTTGGCACCCGACAGCAGCGCACCGAGGACCAGTGCCCGCAGGGCCGAGACGTCATCGAGTGACGCCATCCAGCGTGGCGTCTCGGTCTCGCTGCCGACACCTGGACGCCGCCGCCAAGTGCGCGCCCCCAGCACGATGAGAGCCGCTCCGGCGAGCACCCGTCCCCAGTCCGCGATCGCTGACGAGGGGCTTTCGGGGTCGTCGGCTCCACCGAACACGAACACAACGAGCGTTGCCGCGATCCCGAGCCCGGCGATCCACCCGGCCGTGAACAGCAGGCCGTTGCGGCGGCCGTGTCGGCCGGCCAGGATCAGCACGATCCCGATCAGAGGGAAGGGGCTGAGGGCGACCGCGAGCGCCGCCGGCAGGACGGCTCCAATTGCCTGGATCAGCACGGTCTCCCTTTCCAAGCCTCATCCCCAGGACACTGCGGAATGCCCTTCCCGGGACAGTACCGAGCGCACCGGTCCGGCAACCTCTTGCGCCGCCGTCCATCTGGGTCATCGAGTGGTGCCGTCCGCGGCAGCCGAAGGGGGAAGTGGTTCCGGATCCTCTTCAGGATCGATCGCCTGGTCCGTCAGAGCGCCGCGTTCGTCTTCCAGGTGCTCCCAGCTGTACCGGTGGAGTTGGCCGGCCGAAGTCAACTCGGCTTGCTTGATGACGACCAACTCGCCGCGGTCGGGTACGGCCTCGACGTACCAGAAGCCGCCGTCCTCGTCAGCGTGGCGGAAGTGGTACCGCTGGGTGGCGTCCTCATCCAGTGCTCGGAAGTGCGCCACCGCGGTTCGAAACCGTCCGCGCCCACCAGGGGAAAGACCCCCAGTCGATCACGGCTGGGGGTCTTTGGCGTCCGGGTCCGGTATCGGCACCCGGACCACGTGCACGCAGGTGCCCTGTGGGCGGCCGGTCCTAGTCGATGCGGGTGACGTCGGGGAGATGCGGTGTGGGGTTGTCGAGCAGCGGGCGCCGCCGGTTCTTCAGGGTCTGGTCGAAGAAGGCGGTGAGGTAGGCGCGGCGGGCGCCGGTGCCGCCGACCGGGTCGATGTCTCCGACCATGGCCGCCACGACAGCGGGCGGTGGGGTGCCGAAGCGGGCGGCGAGTGCGGGGAGGAGTATCTGGAAATCGCAGTAGGACTGGTGACGTGCCCGTGCTGTCCACAGGTCGCGTTTCCACCCGGGGGAGTTCTTCCACAGAGCCTGCCAGGCGGCGACGTGGGTGTGAGTGAAGGGGAGCGCGGGTGTGTACGAGCTGCCCGCGAGGAGGAAGGGCTGCCGCAGTCCCGTACGTGTGACAGGTGCGAACAGTTCCGGGTCGTCCGGGCCGTAGCCGAGCGGGCCCTCGAGGATCGCACCGGCGCTGATGCCCCGGTCCAGGCGCATCGCCTCGGCTGCGGCCGTGCCGCCCAGGGAATGGCCGAAGACGCCGACCGACGCGAGGCCGAGCGCGGCTCCGAGTCCGGCCGGGAGGGTGCGGCCCTCGGAGTCGGGGTTGCCGCCGCGAGCGAGCAGCCGCAGCTGGTTCAGCACGAAGCGCAGGTCGGCCACCCGGCAGTCCACGGCGGCCTTCATGACCTGGGGTGACAGCTCGCCCGCCAGAGCGGGGGCGGGGGTGATGACACGGCCGTCGGGGAACTCGACGGCGAGCGCTTCGTAGGTGTGGTCGACGGCCACGACGGCGTACCCGTGACTGGCCAGCTCGGCGGCGACGGTGGTGTCGAGGAAGCGCGGGTTGAGCCGGCCGGGCGTGTAGAGCACGACCGGCAGCCGCCGGGCCGCGTGCGCCACCGGGGCGCCGACGGTCGTACGCGTGCCGATGCGCGCCCAGTCGACGGAGCCGGCGGGGATGCCGAGGGAACCCGCGAAGGCGTCGAAGGCCGGACCGAGGCCGGGGGTGGCGTAGGGCGTGCCGGTGCCCCGGCGTTCCGGCGCGCGGGATACCAGACGGTGATCATCAGCTCACGTGGCCGGGAGCCGCCCTCGACCCACGGGTCACTTCGCCGAGGGTCGACAAGGTGCAGGTCGACGGTGCTGACCGGGTGCGGCCCGGTGGGAGCGGGGAGATCGCAGCGGAAGAGGCCGCTGTCCGGGTTCGTCGCGCCCCCGGGCTCGTCGCACCACCCGGGCTCGTCGCGGCGCGCGCGGAAGAAGTCACCGCGAGGGTGGCAGCCGTGGCCGTGAGACCGCCGAGGACTAAGCGGCGGGAGACGGGGCGACCTGGTGAGTCTGCAGAGGTTCCGATCATGAATCGATCATGTCAGGGGCATTCGCCCGTGTTCCCGACCCCTCGGACTCCCTGGTCAGGACCAGCCGGGCAGAACCCGGCCCCGGCGCTCGGTGACTCCGGCTGCTTCGCGCCGAGCACGGGCACCAGGTGGAGCCGGACAGGAAACGCGTACCCGGCACCGGATGCCGAAGACCCCCAGCCGGGACCGGCTGGGGGTCTCTGTCCCGGTTGTCCTGCTACTCCTGCTCGTCCTGGCTGCCCGGGCTCACCGGGATCAGGCGAGTGATGCCCATGTCTTCCAGTACGTCGAGTCTCCGGCCTGGACGCGGTTCTTGAAGGTGCCCGTGCCGGTGCCCGTGTTGAGCCAGAGGTTGTCGGAGGTGTCGCGGGAGACGAGGTCGTTCTTGCCGTCGCCGTCGATGTCCCCGGCGCCGATGACGTCCTTGTAGGTGCGGCCCCAGTCCTTGAAGACCTGGACGCGGTCCTTGAGCTTTCCGGTGCGGGTGCCGTTGTAGCGCCAGAGCTTCCCGGAGCTGTCGAGGGCGAGGACGTCACCGAGGCCGTCGCCGTTGAGGTCACCGGCGCCGATGACGCGCTTGTAGCCGGTCCAGCCGGAGCGGATCTTCACGCGCGGCATGAAGCCGTCGGTGCCGTTGTGGGCGTAGAGGTAGAGATCGCCGGAGGCCGCGTTGCGGGCCAGCAGGTCCGGGTGGCCGTCGCCGGTCTGGTCGCCGCTGGAGAGCAGGGTGTTGTAGGCGCTCCAGTCCCGGGACAGGCGCCGGTAGGCGGAGTCGGGCGTGGGCAGTCCGCCACAGACGGGGGTGTAGAGGCGGGTCTCGCCGCCGGGCAGCCGCACGACGAGGTCGTTGCAGCGGTTGCCGTCGAAGTCGCCGAACGGCACGAGCCGGGTCTTGTTCGCCCAGGGGCGTGCCTGGAAGGTGCGCAGGGGGTTGGCGGTGTCCTGTGTGAGCAGGTTCATCGTGTCGCTGAGACCCGTGCCCAGGATGTCCGAGCGGGTGTTGTCGGCGTAGTCGTGCCACTTGGGCAGGGACCGGGTGGACGTGGTCGCGGTGAACGCGGCGCGCGAGGATCCGTCGGTGGCCGACTGGGTCCAGACGGCCACCGGGCGTCCCTTGTCGTCGGTGGCCACCCGGCCCGCGCTGGTGGTCCCGTCCGTCAGGGAGTTGAGGGTGCGCGGCTTGGAGACGCTGCCGACCCCCACCGTCTGGGCGACGAAGTCGCGGCGGACCGTACGGCTCGAGACGAAACGCTTCTGCGTGTATGTGACGACCAGTGAGCCGTCCGCGGTCCGCGTGCTGCTGAACGAGTCGTCCTCGGTGGACCCGGCCAGATCCTGCCGGGCCTTCCAGCCGCCCCCGGCGGCGAGGCGCGTGGCGACGGCCGGGCCGCTCGCCCCTGAACCGACCGCCGTGACATCGCCGTTCGGGGCCGTGAGCAGCTCGGCGGGTCGGGAGCCGTTCGCGTAGATCCCGGTGCTCTCGGCCGGACCCCAGTTCGCCGCCCCGGCCGGTTTGCGGGCGTAGTTGTTGAAGGAGAGCAGCTGGAACCCGCCTTGAGGGTGGGCGGCCAGCGTGACCAGCCGGGGCTTCTCGCCCAGTTGCGGCAGATCCCGCGGCGCGGTCCAGGACGCTGCCCCGGCGGGCTTCTCCAGGTACTTGTAGTGCCACTGGTACGCCGTCGGGTCCGGGTCGACCCCGTCACCGGTGTAGTAGCTGTCGCCGCCCCAGATCAGCCCCAGGGCACCGTCCTTGGCGACGGCGAGGCGCAGGTCCCGCAGGTGGTAGTCGTAGACGTTGTCGGGCCGGACGATCGGCTCCGGGAGCCGGTCGAGGACCACGGGCGCGGACCAGGTGCCCGCCGGACCCGAGCGCTCGACCACGGTCAGCCGGTGGTCCTTGTCCATCCAGGCCACGGCCTGGCGGCCCGTGGCGCCGGCCGCGACGGCGGTGACGCGGGTTCCCCGGTAGTAGCCGTCGGTCGCCGACGTGCCCTCCGCGACGACTTGGGCGGGACCGAAGGCGGTGGCGTCGGGCGCGAGCCGGGACATCCGCAGCGTGGCGGTCGTCGCGTCCGTGGCTTTCTCCCACCACAGGAGCGTGAGCGCGCCGTCGTCCGTGCGGTGGAGTGTGGCGCCGGGCGCGGGCTCGGCCGAGCGCCAGGTGAGGCTGCCCGCGGGCCTGACCGAGAGTACGGTCTCGCCGCCCTGCTCGAAGAGTCCCACCAGGGTGCCGTTGCGGGCCGACTGGAGATCGATCACCCCGGTGACGCCGGGCAGTTGCTTCGGCGCGCTCCAGGGGCCGAGCCCGACGGCGACCGCGGAGGTGGTGGCTGTGCCGGCGGCAGCGGACGGAGCCGCGTGCGCGCTCGGCACGGTGACCGCCAGCGCGAGTACGGGAACCAGCGCGCTCCCCAGAAGCGCGCGCGACTGCATGATCATGTGGAAGGCCCCCCCGGGCTTGATCTCATGAAAGTAGTCGCAGCGTATATCAGCCAAGATCACGAAAATGGCGTGCCCCGGCTCGTGCCGACGCGGGAACCCGCAGGTGGTGTACGTGCCCGGGCCGGCGCCGAACGCGCTTCCGCGGGACCCGCAGGTCCTCCGACTCGGCGGCGTCCACTGGCTGTCCGCTCCGCTATCCGGCGTTCAACGGCCTTTCGAAGAAGGTCTCCAGGACCACCGTGGCCTGCGTCCCGCTGACCCCGTCGATCGCGTACAGGCGGCGCAGCACGTCCTGGAGCCGCTCGGTGGTCGCCGTGCGCACCTTCACCAGGACGGCGGCGCTGCCCGCGATGACGTGGGCCTCCTGGATCTCCGGCACGGCGGCGAAGTCCTCGGCCCGGTCACCCATCCACGCCGTCGAGTCGACCAGTACGAAGGCGAGGACCCCGCGGTCGAGCGCCTCGGGGTCGACGTCGACCGTCGTGGCCCGGATGACCCCCTGTTCGCGCAGCTTGCGCACGCGCTCGTGCGCGGCGCCCGCGGAGAGGCCGACCGCCTTGCCCAGGGCGGCGTACGGCCGGGTGGCGTCCTGCTGGAGCAGTGCGATCAACCCACGGTCGATGTCATCAACTGACTTCATGCATTGACCATATCTGATTCGGTGCAGTGCGTGTTAAGTTGAATCACATCTTGGTCAGCCACTTCGAAGGGATGCCATGTCCGTCGACGGCCCGTACGAGATCCTGGACGACCGCTTCCGCACCGGACGCTGTGCGAACGGCGACAGCCGGCTGGAGGTCCTGTACGACGACTGCCGCTGGGCCGAGGGGCCGCTGTACCTCCCCGCCTGGCGCCTGCTGATCTGGAGCGACATCCCGAACGACCGCATCCTGCGCTGGGACGAGGCCACGGGCGCGGTCGGCGTCTTCCGTGACCCGGCCGGCCACAGCAACGGCAACACCCTCGACCCGCAGGGCCGCCTGGTCACCTGCGAGCAGGGCAACCGCCGCGTCACCCGCACCGAGCCCGACGGGACGGTGACCGTCCTCGCCGACCGGTACGAGGGCAAGCGGCTCAACAGCCCGAACGACTCCGTCGTACGTTCCGACGGCACCGTCTGGTTCTCCGACCCGGACTTCGGTATCACCAGCGACTACGAGGGGCATCGCGCCGCGTCCGAGATCGGCGCGTGCAACGTGTACCGGATCGATCCCGCGACGGGGGAGGTGCGTCTCGCCGCCGACGGGTTCGCGGGACCGAACGGCGTCATCCTGTCCCCCGACGAGCGGCGGCTGTACGTCTCCGACTCGAGGGCCGCCCGGATCCACGTGTACGACGTCCGTGAGGACGGCACGCTCTCCGACGGGAAGGTCTTCGCGGAGGCGCGCGGCGACGTCCACTTCGACAACATCCGCTTCGACGACGAGGGCCGCCTGTGGGCCGCCGCCCTGGGTGACGGCGTCCACTGCTACGACCCCGACGGCACTCTCATCGGCCGGCTGCGCGTACCGGAGCCCGTCTCGAACATCGCCTTCGGCGGTCCGAAGAACAACCGCCTGTTCATCACGGCCACCACCTCGCTGTACTCGCTGGTGATGTCGGTGACCGGGGCGCCGCGAGCCTAACCCGGGGTCTCGCGGGTGCGCTTCAGTCGCATCCGTGCGTCGACCTTCTCCGGAGGGGTGACCTCCGACCAGAAGCGGTGGCCGGAGACGAACACAGCGAGCTCGCGCTCCCGTTGGCGGAGCTTCTCGACCTCGGCCTGTTCGTCGTCGGTCCAGCCGGGGGAGGCGGGGCGCTCCACCTTGCGCCAGCCGCCGGTGTCACTGAAGCCGTCCAGCGGTTCCACCGACCAGGGGAGTCGTTTCAGCAGGTCCAGTAGCTCGGCCCGGACCTGATGCAGCTCCTCCTGACCGGCGAGGAGGTCACTCGGAAAGTCATAGGTCGCAGCCACGCGGCAATGCTACGCCTGTTCGATTTTGTGATGCGAGGTCCTTCCGGGACTTCACGCGAACGGGTGTTCCGGACTCCTGTGACCTGGGGGAGTACCGCGCCGTCCCGGCTCGTCGCTGCGCACGCCGGGGGTGGAATGTTCAGGCAAACTGCACAGCCTGAACTGGACAGTCTGGGCTGCTTAATTTACGGTGGCCGTATGGATCGGAGCGGCAGCTACCGGAACGACGCGGGCGTCTCGGATTCCGCCGCCCGCGCCGCGCAGGATCTGCGGGTCGCGTTCAGCCTGCTCCGGCGGCGGATCCGCGAGGTCTCCGAGGCGCAGGACCTCACGCCCTCCCAGGTCTCCGCGCTCACCCTGGTGAGCAAGAGCGGGGCCGCCACGGCCAGTGGGCTGGCGGCGACCGAAGGAGTGCGCCCGCAGTCGATGGCCGCCACGCTCGCGGCCCTCGACCAGTACGGACTCATCCAGCGCAACCCGGACCCCGGGGACGGCCGGCGGCAGCTGGTCACCCTCACGGACACCGGGCGCGAGCGCGTAGAAGGCACCCGGCAGGCCCGTTCCGAGTGGCTCGCCCGGGCCTTCCAGGAACGGTGCACGGAGGACGAGCGGCAGACGGTCATCGAGGCCATGGCCCTGCTGGAACGGCTCACCCGGCCGTGACACCCATGCTCCGCGAGCGGTTCCGGCAGCGCTTCACCCTCGCCCGACGGGTTCGACCGTCGGCTGATCGCCCCGATGGTCCTCGGTTCCGTGCTGAACCCGGTCAACTCCTCCATGATCGCGGTGGCGTTGGTGCCGATCGGCAGCGCCCTCGGAGCGGCCGCCGCGCAGACCGCGTGGCTGGTCTCCGGGCTGTATCTCGCCACCGCGGTGGGGCAGCCCGTCGTCGGACGGCTCGTCGACATGTACGGCCCGCGACGCCTCTACCTCGTCGGTACGGCGACGGTGGGCATCGCCGGGCTGCTCGGCGCCCTCTCCCCGAACCTCGGCGCGCTGGTCGCCGCCCGGGTGCTGCTCGGATTCGGTACCTCGGCCGCGTACCCCGCCGCGATGCACCTCACCCGGAGCGAGGCCGAACGCACCGGGCGGGACAGCCCGGCCGGCGTGCTGACCGCGCTCGCGGTCTCGGCCCAGACGGTCGCCGTGGTCGGACCCACCCTGGGCGGCCTGCTCATCGGTGTGGGCGGCTGGCGCACCATCTTCCTCGTCAACGTGCCACTGTCGCTGGCCTGTCTGGTTCTCGGAGCGCTCCGGCTGCCGAAGGCCGGGAAGCCGACGCCGCACCCGGCCGGGAAGGTCCCGGCCCCTCCGGTCCCGCCGAAGCCGGGCGCGAACGCCTCGGCGCACCCGGACGTCAGCACCCCGGAGCGCGCGGCCCCGCGAGGCGAGGCGCACGCCTCCACCGCGGGAAGGATCGACCTCGTCGGCATGGCCCTCTTCGCCGCCCTGCTCGTCTCGCTGATGCTGTTCCTGATGAAGCCGCGGGCCGCCGACTGGTATCTGCCGGTGCTCGGTCTCGTCGCCGGAGCCGCCTTCGCGCGGCGGGAACTCCGGGTCCCGGAGCCGTTCGTCGACCTGCGGGTACTCGGCGGCAACAGGCCCATGCCGGCCACCTATCTGCGCCAGTTCCTCAGCTGCACCACGGCGTACGCCTTCCTCTACGGGTTCACCCAGTGGCTGGAGGAGGGGCGGGGACTGCACGCGGCCGCCGCCGGGCTCGTCCTGCTGCCGCTGTCGCTGAGCGCGCTGGTCGTCTCCGGCGTCACCGGCCGGCGGGAGGCCGTCCGCGGCAGGCTGGTGATGGGGAGTCTCGTCCAGATCGCCGGGTGCGTGGGGCTGTTGACCGTCCACGCGGGCAGCACGATCTGGCTGCTGGCCGCCTTCGGCGCCCTCATGGGCGTGCCGCAGGGTCTCAATGGCCTGGCCAATCAGAATGCCCTCTACCGGCAGGCCGACCCCGCCCGGATGGGCTCCGCGGCCGGACTGCTGCGCACCTCCACGTACCTGGGCGCGATGGCGGCCTCCGCCGTCGGCGCCGCCTTCTTCACGCACGGCGCCGACACCGGCGGCCTGCACCATCTGGCCCTTCTCATGCTCGCCGGAGCAGTGCTGCTCCTGGCGGTGACCCTCATCGACCGATCCCTTCGCGACCTCGCCCTCAGAAAGGCCTGAACCATGGCAGTCACCACGCTCGACCCCCGCACCGCGCTCGTCCTCATCGACCTCCAGAACGGCATCGTCGGCAACCCGGGCCTCGCCCCGCACGCCGCCTCCGACGTCGTGCCGCGTGCCGTCCGGCTCGCGGACGCCTTCCGCGGCCACGATCTCCCGGTCGTCCTCGTACGGGTCACCGCCGCCGCCGACGGCGCGGACGCCGTACGGGGCCGTATCGACGGCCCGAGCCGCGCCCGCACGTTCCCGGAGGGGTGGGACGTCATCGTCGGGGAACTGGCCGGGCACCCCGAGGACATCACGGTGACCAAGCGGAACTGGGGCGCCTTCTACGGTACCGACCTCGACCTGCAGCTGCGCCGCCGCGGGATCACCCAGATCGTGCTGGCCGGCATCGCCACCAGCATCGGCGTGGAGTCCTCCGCCCGTGCCGCCCACGAGCACGGCTACCACGTCACCCTGGCCACCGACGCCATGTCCGACCTCGACCCCGAGACGCACCGCAACAGCGTCGAGCGGATCTTCCCCCGCCTCGGTGAGACCGGGACGACCGAGGAGATCGTCGAACTGCTCGACAAGACCCGGGCCTGAGCGAAAACCCCCGACGGGCCGCCGCTACCTTGGGTCCGTGACCCTGGATGATCTTCGTGTGTTCGTCGCTGTGTGCCGGGCCGGGAGTCTGAGCGCCGTGGCCCGGGAGCTGGGCTGTACGCAGTCGGCGGTGAGCCAGCACGTACGCCGGCTGGAACGGGAGGTCGGGGTCGGGCTCGTCGAGCGGCAGGCCCGGGGTGTGGTGCCCACCGGCGCCGGGCGGGTCCTCGAACGGGCCGCCGCCGACGGGATGGCCGGTCTCGACCTCGCGCTGCGCCGGCTCGGCGAGCTGGCGCGCGGGGGCGGTGGGGCGGTGCGGATCGCCACCGGCGGCACCACCGTGCGGCACTTCATGGCCGAGGCCGTGGTCGAATTCCGGCGGCACCATCCCCGGGTGAGCCTGGAGTTCCGGACCGAGAACTCCAGCCGGAGCTGCTTCGAGGCGCTGGCCGACCACGGTCTCGACCTCGCCTGGATCACCCTCGGCCCTCCCGTACGCGGGGTCGAGCAGCGGCCCGTCGCCGAACTTCCCTGGGTGCTCGCCGTACGCGCCGACGACGAACTCGCCGGGCGGGAGCGGATCGAGGGGGAGGAGCTGGCCGGGCTGCGGATCGTCGGGCTGCCCGAGAACTCCACCTCGCGCGCCCATCTCGACTCCGCCTACCGGGAGTTGGGGATACCCGCGGGCACCTCCGACACCAGCGTCGCCGACTGGGACACCGCGATCCTGCTCGCCGAACTCGGCATCGGCCACGCCGTCGTCCCCGATCTGCCCGGCCTGCGCGGCCCCGGCCGCCCCGGCCTCCGCTTCCTCCCGATACCCGCCCTGCCGCCTCTCGCGGTCGGCTGGGCCGTGCGTCGGTGGGACGCCCTGTCGCCTGTGGCGCACGCCTTCGCCGACACGGTGGCGCGGCACTGCGCGGGCGCCGGGCCGGCCGTGGGGGACTGACGCCGGCGGCCGTCCCGTAGGCCCGATTCGTCTTCGGGCGCCGCCTCGGTCTCCCGAACCGCGGACGCATTCGGACGCCGCCGGGTCTCGTCGGGCCTCAATGTCCGACGGCGCGGTCTCGGCCCCATGAACCGTTGATCGCCTTCGGGCGTCGTCCCGCCGTCAGCTGTCCGCGCCCGCGGCCGGTGTCAGCTCCCGCACCAGCGCGCTCGCCACGGGTACCGGGACCCCGGACCGCTCCGCCGCCCGCAGCAACGCACCGCCGATGGCGTCGAGTTCGAGTGTGCGACCCGCCTCGGCGTCCCGCTGCATGGAGGACTTGGTGCCTGCGGGGAAGGCGTCGTAGCGGGCGAGGGCCGCCGCCGCGTCGACGGGGGCGCCGCACGCGCGGCCGACCGCCGCCGTCTCCTCGACGAGAGCGGCCAACTCCTCGCGGTGCAGCGTGCGTACGTCGCCCACCGGCACCCCGTACCGCGTCGTCAGCAGCGCGAACGGCGCGAGGAACGACATCTTCGCCCAGAGTGTCGCCGCCTCGCCGTCCTGGACCCGGGCGCGCACCCCGGCCCACTCCAGTGCCCCGGCGAGCGCGTCGACCCGTGCCCGGGGTGCCGTGTCGCCGGTCAGGTCGACCTCGGCGAACGGACTGCCGTGCTCGATCACCCCGGGCGCGGTCCGCGTCGACTCCACGCGGATCACCGCGGGGGCCACCTGTGCGGAGCGGTAGCGCTCGCGCAGCAGTGCCGGGTGCTCGACCCCGTTCAGGAACGGGACGACCAGACCTTCCTCGCCCAGGGCCTTCGCCGGGACGCGCTCCAGGGCGGCGTCCAGGGCCGTCGCCTTGACCGCGATCAGGCACACGTCGACCGGCTCGCGCAGCTCGGTGTCCGCCTCCACCCGCGCCGTGAAGTCCCCGAAGTGGCCGCTGCGCACCTCGATGCCGTCCGCGGCCAGCGTCCGCGCGGTCTCGGCCCCGGCGAGGCAGATCACCCGGTGGCCGGCGCGGGCCAGAAGCGCGGCGAGCAGCCCGCCGACACCGCCCGGACCCAGCACGGCCACCGTCTGCCGGTCGTTCGCCATATGTCCTCGCTCCTCTCCGCGGGACCCCGAGTGGGGCCCCGGTGATGATCACAAGCGGCGGTCACCCGAGTCAATCCTCGGAGAAGCTTGCCCAAGTCCAAGGATTCGCTTGGGTATTCAGGGCCGGACTGGTTGCGCCGCTACGGCACCCGCACCGAGGCTCCCGGTTGCAGCAGGCGCGGCCGTCCGTGAGACCGGCGTCCGCGAAGGCCTTCGTCAGGGTCGAACCGTCCTGGGTGAACGGCCACGTCCAACGGGCCCTCCCGGCTCGCGATCTTCCGTACGACGTGATCGGTAGGAAGCCGGAGGCCGCCGATCGCGAGGAGGGCGGTGGGGCCGCCGACGCAGGTGATCTCCACTGAGGTCATGCTCCGCTCAATCCGCGGAGTCGGCGGCGGTATTCCCCGGCCGCGGCGGCCCGCATCCGGGAGAGGTGACCGTCACGGCGCCGTACGCGCGAGACTGGAGTCATGTGCCGCAGCATCAAGACACTTCGTCCGCCCGCGATCCCCGAGGAAGCCACCGAGGAGGAGATCCGTGCCGCCGCCCTGCAGTACGTCCGCAAGGTCTCCGGATTCCGTGCCCCGGCCGCCCACAACCGTGAGGTCTTCGACCGTGCCGTCGAGGCGGTAGCGGCGGCCACGGCCGAACTGCTGGACAGCCTGGAGGTGCGCGGGGCGGCGGCCCAGCGCGCCGGATAGCGCGGCCGGCGGCTCAGCTGCCGGTGGCCGGTTCCCGTCCCGCGGGGCGGCGAATGAGATAGGCAGCGCCCGCTCCCGCGACGAACAGCGCTCCGAAGGAGACGCCCGTCGCGAGCCAGGTGGCGCCCAGCCACTGGCCGCCGAAGTAGCCGAGGGCGACGCTGTACCCGGCCCAGGCCAGTCCCGCGAGGACGGACCAGGGCAGGAACTCGCGGACCCGGCGGTGCGCCGCGCCCGCGCCGAGCGAGACGACCGAGCGGCCCGCCGGTGCGAAACGGGCGACGACGACGAGCACGCCACGGGCCCCGCCGCCACGCGCCAGGACTTCGCCGAGACGTTCCTGCGCCCGGGTCAGACGGCGGGAGCGGGCGATGGCGCGGTCCAGGCGGTCGCCACCGCGCCAGGCGAGACGGTACGCCGCCAGGTCGCCGAAGACCGAGGCCGTGGCCGCGCAGAGGGTGAGTACCAGGATGTCGGGCACGGCGTGCGGAACGGCGCCGGTGGCGGAACCCGCCGCGGCCGTCGCCGCCGCGATGACCAGGACGCCGCTCGGCAGGACAGGCAGGAACACATCAAGAAGGACGGACACGACGACCGCCGCGTAGATCCATGGGCTGCCCGTCAGCGCCCCCACACTCTCCAGCACCGAAACTCTCCCCCGCTATCCCCCGTGGACACGACCGCGCCGCGACTCGCGGGGGAGTGGCGGGGCGCCGTGTGACAGCCATACAGCGTACGCCGCGGGTGTGACAGGAGATCCGCTGGGGCCGCATGTGTCGGTCACATCACGTTCACGCCTCCACACGCTCCGGTACGGCGTACGGCACCGATGTCCGCCATGGACGGGGATGCGGACCGGGTGAGCGGAGCGCGGCGGGGGTGAGCCCTCCCGGACGCGCGGGCGCCCGCCTCCCCGGGTGGGAAGCGGGCGCAGTCGTGCGGGGGGTCAGGCGGTGACGGGCTCCGAGGTGCGCTGGTCCTCGGTGGCCGGCGAGGTGCGGACGGCGAGCAGCCGGTCGAGGCCGAGTGCGCCGGAGCCCGTGAAGACGAGCAGGAGCATGGTCCAGCAGAACAGCGCGGAGAGCTCGCCGCCGTTCTGGATCGGCCACAGGGCCGCCGACTGGTGGACGTCGAAGTAGGCGTACGCCATCGAGCCCGAGGCGATGAACGCGGCGGCGCGGGTCCCGAGGCCGAGGAGCACGAGCGCTCCGGCGACGAGCTGGATGACGGCCGCGTACCAGCCGGGCCAGGTGCCCGCGTCGATGGTGCCGCCGTCGGTGCCCGCCGCGCCGCCGAGCACGCCGAAGAGCGAGGCGGCGCCGTGCGCGGCGAAGAGCAGGCCGACGACGATGCGGAACAGGGCGATGGCGTACGGCTGGGCGCTGTTGAGGCGTCCGGTCATGTGGGGGAACTCCTTCGGTCTGGTTCGGTCCGGGCAGGGCCGGACCGTGGGACGGAACCGAGTGAGCCACCAAGGTTAGGTGCACCTAATCTATGCTTGCAAGTTCAACATTCAGCCATGGCCGGGCTTCCGTTTGTCGTTCCGCTTCGGCTGTCGTCGCACGTAGCGCGGCCCGCGCCACGGCATCGGCGTCCGAAAGCGTGACCGAATCCACTCCGGGCCGGGCGCCCGCCGCGGTCACCCAGTGCACGCCCTCCGTGGGCACCCCGAACGCGAACCGCCTTATGTGCGGGCGGCCCTGACGGTCGATCAGGCGGTAGGGTCGCGGCGTGACGTCCAGCCCCCCGGTCTCGTAGCCGTCGACGGTGTGCGGGCGGCACTGCCCCGTGCTCACCAGCCGGGCCAGGAGTTCGTCCGCGGTCCGTCGCACATCCGGTTCCGGTAGCCGTGCCTCCACGAGCGTCGTCGCGCGGACGCCCGACCCCGGCACGTCGGGCGAGTGCGCAACCCAGGCCCCGTCCTCCGCCCGCACGTCGAGCCGCGGACCGAGCACCTCCACGACGCCCGCCTCGATCAGCGCGGCCAGCTCCTCGATACGCCGCCGGGGCGGGCCGATGGAGAGGAAGGCGTTCAACGGCGTGTACCAGCGGTCCAGATGGGCCCGGCGCGAGTCGCCCGGCAGCCCGCGGTGATCCACGATCCGGCGCAGCTCGTTGCGCAGATCCCGCAGCACGTCCAGGGCGGCCTTCTGCGGCCCGTCCACATTGCCGAGCGCGGCCTGCGCGGCGTCCTCCCGCAGATGGCCGAGCAGCCACACCCGCCAGCCGCCGGGACCGGCGAAGGCCTGTCCCGCGTACGGGCGCGCCATCCGGTCCCAGGACCAGCGCTCGCTCTCCGCGACGCCGAACTCGTCCAGGAGGCAGGCCTCTTCGGGATCGCGGTGCGGGACGGCGAGGAAGCTGTCCCGGAATTCAGCCGAATCGCCGCGCCGCCCGGATCGCGCCAACAGGCCCTCGTAGTAGACCGATTCCACCTCCTTGGCGACCAACGGCCATATCTCGCGCAGGAAGTCCGGCGCCTCACCGGAGTCCGCGCGCCGGCGGAAGCGGGAGATCACCTCGCCGGTCAGGACGAGCGGCTCATGGCGGCCGTACGGGCCCTTCGCGTTGTCGCCGCGGGCCTGGTGCGGGACGCCGCGCCGGGAGCCGGCGTACAGGCGCGGTTCGTCGCCCGAGGGCAGATAGCGCAGGCCCCCGCCCGCCCGGACGAACCTGCCGCCGCGTCCGGTCGTCAACAGGGCCGTGTGGTCGAAGAAGTTGAGCCCGAGACCGCGCAACAGGACCGGCTCGCCCGGGGCGAGAGGGGAGAGGTCGACGTCGGCGGGGCTGGCCGGTGGAATGTGGCGCAGGCCGTGCCGCCCGGCGCAGGCGGTCAGTCGCCGCTCGGCCGGGTCCGGGAGCACCGGCAGATGGCCCTGCGCGAGGACCACGGCGGAGAGCCCCGACAGGGCGCGTCCGGTGGACAGGGCGAGTGCCTGGCGGCCGTCCGGTTCGTCGGTGAGCCGGAGCGCGCGGGCGGTGTGCACCTCGACCCGTACTTGGGGCGGAGCCTCGCGCACCACCTCGCCGAAGACCCACTCCAGATAGCGGCCGTACTGGGCGCGTGTGGGATAGGCGTCCGGGCCGAGCTCGCCGCCCGCCCACGCGTGAAGGCTCGGCCCCGGGCGGATCGGCCCCGAACAGTCAACGCTCTCGTCGGTGAACAGGGTCACCTGCGAGGCCACGGTGTTCATCAGCAGATGAGGGGACTGCGCGGTGCGCCAGACGCGGCCGGGCCCCGGCGGGTCCGGATCGACGACATGCACCGTCAACCGCGCGCCCGGCGCGAGGAGTTCGGGCGCGGAGGCGCAGAGGCGCTCCAGGACGCCGGTGCCCCGTGGACCGGCGCCGACCAGGGCCACGGAGGCGTGGGGCCCGGCGGGTGACGAGGACCTCCGCGGTGCGGGGGCGGCGGAGCACTGGGGGGAGGGCTCTGCGGACAAGGGTGTGACTCCCGGGCGTGGGGGGCGCAGGGCGGCGGACCGTCTACTGGAAGCGGACGGTCCGCCTCATCATGCCCCTCGGGTGCCGTGCGAGCCGAGCCCCGGGGCGCATGATCGGCACCGGGTGTGGGATGCCTCACGCCCATCGGGGACGACACGCACAACAACCGTGGGGAACAGCCCTATCGCGGGGCGATCACGGACTCCTCCACCGTCGTCAGCCGGGCAGCTCCCCCCGCGCGGTCACCTCCGCCCCGCGTCACCCGTGCCTGCTCGAGGCGCAGTGCCGCCGAACGGCCGTGCAGCGTCAGGGTCATCAGCTGATTGCCGAACCAAGGGCCGCCGGTCTTCCACCAGTCGACCGACGGGCGCCCGCGGCGGCCGTGCCGGGCGAGGAGGCTGCCGAGCCTCCGGGCCGTGCGGCTCCAGCCGAAGCGGAAGCCGAGCCGTATGGAGAGCGGGATGGAGTTGTGGACGGGGGAGCAGGTCAGCTGGAGAACCCGGGCGGCGGGCTGCCGGGCGGGGTCGGCCCAGACCGGCTCGGCGACGTAGGCGTGGTGCACGTCTCCCGACAGCACGCACACCGTCGCCGGCGCGTGCTCTCCCGACCCGGCCTCGGCGATCAGCTCCGCCAGCTCCTCGAACGACTCGGGGAAGGCCGCCCAGTGCTCCAGATCGGCCCCGCGGCGCAGCCGCTCGCCGAACCGCGCCCATCGAGCGCCCCGCTCACCCCGGCACAGCGCGGCGTCCCACGTCTCCGCGTGGTGGACCAGAGGGGGCAGCAGCCAGGGCAGGGACGTGCCGATCAGGAGATGGTCCCGGGAGTCCGGAGCGTCCAGGGCCTGCGCGCGCAGCCAGGCCGCCTCCCCGGGATCGAGCATCGCGCGGTGCTGCTCGTCCAGGACGCGGGCCGCGCGGGTGTCGAGCATCAGGACCCGGGTCCGGCCGAAGTCGCGGCGGTAGCTCCAGCGGACCGAGGCCGGGTCGGCGTCGGCCTGGGCGGCGAAGGCGCGCAGCACGTCCGTGCCGTCGGGGGTCTCGCGTACGGCGGCGTACAGCAGGTCCCGGGCGAGCTCGTCCGGCGAGAGGTTGCCGAGGTGCTGGTGGACCCAGTACGACATCAGACCGCTCAGCACCCGCTCGCGCCACCACGGGGTCGCCCGGATCTCCGCGAGCCAGGCCGCGCTGGTGTTCCAGTCGTCGATGACGTCGTGGTCGTCGAAGATCATGCAGCTGGGCACCGTGGACAGCAGCCAGCGGATCTCGGGGTCGAGCCAGGATTCGTAGTAGAGGCGGGTGTACTCCTCGTAGTCCGCGACCTGATGGCCCGGGGGATCCGCCAGGCCCCGCCGCGCGGCGATCCACGCACGGGTCGCCTTCGAGATCTCGTCCGCGTACACCTGGTCGCCCAACAGCAGCAGCACGTCCGGCCGTTCGCCGTCCGGGGCCGCGGCGATCCGGGCGGCGAGGGTGTCCAGGGCGTCCGGCCCGACCGGGTCCTTCTCGTCCGCGGGCGGTGCCGCCCAGCGGCAGGAGCCGAAGGTGACGCGGACGGCGGCGTCGTCGTTCTCGGGGGTGCGGACGACCGACGGGGGAAAGGGGGAGCCGGGCAGTGGCCAGACGGTCGTGTCGTCCAGCAGGACCTCGTACGCGGTGACCGTGCCCGGCGTCAGTCCGCTCACCGGCACCAGCGCGTAGTGATGGCCCGCGATCTGGAACGTACGGGCCTGTCCGCGGGAGCCGTCCGCGCAGCGCACCTCGGCGGTGCACGGGCGGCTCGCCTCGACCCAGAAGGTCGCCGACGAGCCGTCCACGTACCTCAGCAGCGGTCCCAGGCGCAGTTCCGCCATGATGATCCCCCTCCTCCGTCGCCCCGTACGGTACGGAACGACGGAGGCTGGTGGGGAGGTTCCGGAAACCGTGGTGAACACCGTGGGGGGCGATGTCCGGAACCCGGGGGACCGGAGGCCGCCGAACGTGGGGGACCGGCGGCCGCCGGTGGTTGGGGCGGCGCGGGTCAGCAGCCGCTCAGGACCGAGCTCAGCTTGGACTTCTCCGCGGAGTCGACCTTGAGGTTGTAGTAGTACTTCACCTGGACCCAGGCGCGGACGTAGGTGCAGGCGTACGCGGTGCGCGAGGGCATCCAAGTGGCCGGGTCCTGGTCACCCTTGGCCTGGTTCACGTTGTCGGTGACGGCGATGAGCTGCGGGCGCGTGAGGTCGTTGGCGAAGGCCTGGCGCTGGGCGGTGGTCCAGGCGGAGGCGCCGGAGTCCCATGCCTCGGCGAGCGGCACGAGGTGGTCGATGTCGAGGTCGGAGGCGGCCGTCCAGGTGGCGCCGTCGTAGACCGAGTACCAGCTGCCGCTGGTGGAGGCGCATGCGGAGTCGGTGACGACGCCGCTGCCGTCGCGCTTCAGGACCGTCTCGCGGGTGTTGCAGGCGCCGGAGATGGTGATCCAGTGGGGGAAGAGGTCACGGTCGTAACCGGTGCGGCTCTCCGTCGCGACGGTGAGGGACGCGAGGTAGGTGCGGGCGGTGGCCGCGCTGACCGGGGTGGGGAGGGCGGCGGAGGCGGTCGGGCCGTTGAAAACACTGGCCATGGCTATGAGACCCGTGATGGCTGCGAGTATGCTCAGCCGTCGACGCGCGTAGACCTTTGGCATGCGAACTCCCTTGGGGTGTGGGGGCGTTGGAGGGCGAGCGACCACATGCTCGCGGCGTCGTGTTGCCGGGAGGTAAGTGCGCGGTTAGAAGCTAGTGACGCGTACATGACATAGCAAGGTTCATGGCAGAACTTTCGGTTCCGCGGGCTTTTCCGTCCCGGGGACCTTCGGCCCTGTGGGGCCGCCTCGGGGGTCGCGTACTATGGACGGCGCAGAAGGGGAGTAGCTCTTCGCCGGACCGTCGACATACTGCTCAGCTCGTCTGAGCCGGCGCCCGGAGGCAGACCTCGTTCCACGAGGCCGGCCAGCGAGACCTTCGGCAAGCAGTGCACTTGCCCGTGCCGGGCCTTTCCGGCGTGGGTGCTTCTGCCCGTACCTCCCGGTGCGGGTGTCGCTGTGTGCTGCCGTGCCGAGGTGTCGCGCAGTCATAGCACGCGCAGTCGCAACACTCTCGGCGGGGCAGCCCGACCGATTGAGGAATTTTGATCAGCTTCAGCGTGATGGCGCTCGTCTTCGGTGTCGTCTTCCTTGCCGAGCTGCCGGACAAGACCGCCCTCGCCGGCCTCGTCCTCGGCACGCGCTACCGCGCCTCGTACGTCTTCGCCGGTGTCGCCGCCGCGTTCGCCGTCCACGTGGCGCTCGCCGTCGCGGCGGGCAGTGTGCTGACGCTGCTGCCGCAGGGCATCGTGCACGCGCTCACCGGTGTGCTGTTCCTCGGTGGTGCCGCGGTGCTGCTGATGAAGAAGGACGAGGACGAGGAAGAGGTCCGCAAGCCGGCGAACCAGAGCTTCTGGAAGGTCTCCGGGGCGGGCTTCATGCTCATCCTCGTCGCCGAGTTCGGCGACCTCACGCAGATCATGACGGCGAACCTCGCCGCTCGGTACGACGATCCGCTGTCGGTGGGTCTCGGTGCGGTGCTGGCGCTGTGGGCTGTCGCGGGGCTGGGGATCGTGGGCGGCAAGGCGCTGATGAAGCGGGTGCCGCTGTCGCTGATCACCAAGGTGGCGGCGGTGCTGATGCTGGGGCTGGGGGTCTGGAGCCTGTACGAGGCTGTCGCGGGCTGAGCCTCGCGGGTCCGGGTGCGGGGGCCGTTGCGGTTTTCGGGTGCGGGTGCGGGTGCGGGTGCGCTTGCGCTGGCTGCGGGAGCGGGTGCGGGTCCGGTTCTCGGGTGGGGGTCCGGTGGGTGGGTCGGGGCCGTGCCGGTACATCCCGGTCCGTCGCCGCTGGATCGGACGTGGGTCCGTGAGGGAACCGCTGCTCGATCCGGACGTAAGCGACGGACATTGGGATGTACCGGCACGGCCCCTCCCGTGCGTGGACGGGTGCGGGTGCGCTGTGGTGAGTTTCAGCCCTGGCCCCGGGGAAGGTTTCGGCCCCTCCGGCGATCGGGGAGTGGGGGCCGGGGCGGAGCCCCAGGGTGGGTCGGGTAGGGGTGGAGGGGGCGAAAACCTCCGCCCCCGAACCCCTCCCGCGCGCGGTCGGCAGTGGGTGTGTCGTCAGTGGCCGTGTTGGGCGGCTTGTCGGTGTCCGGTGGGGGGCTTGGTGGTGTCCTGGAGGTTGCTCTTGGTGTCCGGGGTGCTGAAGGGCAGGCCGGGGGCGGTGGCGCTGGGGGAGGTTGTTTTGTATGTTGTAGGAACAAAGTGGTTCCCGCCCGCGCCTCCCTGACCGGCGGGCGGGGCCGCCTTGTTTCCCGGGGGGCATGTTGGACCTCCCTATCTGCGCCTTGGAGCATGCCGATGACGACGGCCACCACCGTTCTGACCGCCCGCGCCTTCCTGCTCGACATGGACGGCACCCTCGTCAACTCGGACGTCGTCGTCGAGCGCTGCTGGCGCGGCTGGGCCGACCGGCACGGGCTGGACGGGGACGAGGTCATGAAGGTCGTCCACGGCAGGCAGGGGTACGCCTCGATGGCGGTCCTGCTGCCGGACCGGCCCATGGAGCAGAACTACGCGGACAACGCGCGGATGCTGGCCGAGGAGACCGCCGACATGGAGGGCGTCGTCGCGATTCCGGGAGCACCGGAGTTCCTCGCCTCCCTCGCCGGAGTGCCGCACGCGCTCGTCACCTCCGCGGACGTGGCGCTGTCCACCGGGCGGATGGCCGCAGCCGGGCTCGGACTTCCCGACGTGCGCGTCACCGCCGAGTCGGTCGGCGCGAGCAAGCCCGATCCCGAGGGCTTCCTCAAGGGTGCGGCCGAGCTGGGCATCGCACCTGAGGACTGTGTCGTCTTCGAGGACTCCGGGGCGGGGATCGCGGCGGGGCGGGCCGCCGGAATGCGGGTCGTCGGGGTCGGTCCTCGGGCGGCATTCCACGGGCCGGACGTGCTCGTACGCGATCTGACCGAGGTCCGGGTCGAGGCCCTCGCGGACGGGACAGTTCGCCTTCACATCGGCTGAGAGGCGTCGTCGCGCCGGGGAGGGGCCGGGGGCGGGGATTTTCGCCCCCTCCGCCCCTACCCGTCCCGTACTTGGGGCTCCGCCCCAGCCTCGCTCCTCAAACGCCGGAGGGGCTGAAACTCACCTCAGCGCACCCGCACCCGTCCACGCACGGGAGGGGCCGTGCCGGTACATCCCTGATGTCCGTCGCTTACGTTCGGATCGAGCAGCGGATCGCACAGGTAGCCCACGTCTGATCCAGCGGCGACGGACTGGGATGTACCGGCACGGCCCCGACCCACCCACCGAACCCGCACCCGGGAACCGGACCCGTACCCGTACCCGAAGCCGGCGCGAGCGCACCCGCACTCGGGCGCCGGCCGGTCACGGCTCGGTCGTCTCCGACTCCAGGCTCGCCCGTGTGGCTGCGCCGTAGACCCCCGGCTCGTCCCCCGAGATGCCCCGCGCCCACTGGTACCAGCGCACCGCGTCCTCGAGGTGGCGGTCGAAGCGGCCGTCGGCCGTGCGCATGTACATCCTCAGCTGGGTCATCCTCAACTGGAGCTCGGTCACCTCGGGCCCGTTGTCGCCGCGTCGCAGGGTCTGCGCGGACACTCCGTTCGAGCCGCTGCCCGCGGACGCCGTCGATCCCGTCGCGGTCGGCTTCGCGCTCGGGGATGTGGACGCGGGGGCCGACGTGGCCGACCGGGACGGTGTCGCCGAGGTGTCCGACTCGGACGCCGACGCCGACGGGCTCGCGCTCAGCGAGGAGGTCGGAGCCGAGGGTGCCGAAGACGTGGCGGACGTGCTCGCGGACGGCGACCCCGAGGTCTTGTCGGACAGCACCTCCGGCACGCTCGCGCGTACGTCCTTCGGCAGTGCCCCGTCCCGCGCGGGAGTGTCGTACGACAGCAGTCCGCTCGCGAACCCCGCCGCGGCCACCATCGTGACCACGACTCCGGCGACGGCGATCACCCCGGTGCGCCGGCTGCGCCCCGGCCGATCGGAGGCCGAGGCCCTCGATCCGGGCTCGGGGGAGCGGTCCTGGAAGAGGCGGACGTCGGTGGCGCGCGGCTCCGACGGAAGCGCCTTCAGCCGCATGGTCGCGTCGGCGGGAACCGCGGCGAGCCGCATGGTCGCGTCGGCCGGGACGGCGTTCAGCCGCATGGTGGAAGAGGCGGCGTCCTCTCCGTTCGCCGGCGGCATGGGCGTTCCGCCGGCCGGCGGAACCCCGTTCGGCCACGCGTCGTCGCCGTTCACCGGCGCTGCGCCGTTCAGAGGTGCACCCGGGCCGTCCACCGGCACGGAGGCGCTCTCCGGGGCCCAGGAGCCCGTTCCTGCGGTCCGGGCGGCGGGACCGGGGCCGCCCGGGACCGCTGTGCCGGGATGGCCGGCGTTCGCGGCGGGTGGCCGGACCCCCCCGGGATGTTCCGAATGCTCCGGACCCAGCTCCACGTAGGGCCGGATGCGCAGCGGGTTGAAGTCCTCCGTCGCCGCGGCCTCCGCCGTGCGCGCGTCACGCAGGGCGTCGGACGCCCTGCTGGTGCAGGCGCAGGACGGGGTGCCGTCCAGCGCCCGGTGCGCGGCGCACTCGGGGCAGACGTGCCCGGTCGGTTCAGTCACGAGTGGGTCCCTCCCCCTGAGATTTCCAGAGATTATCCGGACGACCTTCATACAACCTTCAAGCAGCCCCCCGGAATCGCGGATTCCGGGCGACTCGACAGGCCATAACCGGACACACCGATCAGGATGAAGGATGACCGGGACCTCGGGGCTCAGGGAGGCCGCATGACCGGGGACGCGCACGGTTCGGACACGCCCGCCGGCCGGGGGACGGAAGGCGCGGACGAGCCGACCGGCGTCGGCACGGGCGGGCCGACCGGCCCGCACGGGTCGATCGAGGTGAGCGAGTCCGCGGTGCGGCGCCGTACCGCGGCCGCCGCCGACGCCCGGGACACGGTGCACGGCAGCGTCTTCGTGTCCATCGGCGCGCTGCTGCTCGGCATGCTGCTCGCCGCGCTGGACCAGACGATCGTCTCCACGGCCCTGCCGACCATCGTCAGCGACCTCGGCGGCCTGGATCATCTGTCCTGGGTGGTCACGGCGTACCTGCTCGCGTCGACGGCGGCCACCCCGCTGTGGGGCAAGCTCGGCGACCAGTACGGCCGCAAGAAGCTGTTCCAGGTGGCGATCGTGATCTTCCTGATCGGATCGGCGCTGTGCGGCATGTCGCAGAACATGGGCGAGCTGATCGCCTTCCGGGCGTTGCAGGGACTCGGCGGCGGTGGGCTGATGGTGCTGTCGATGGCGATCGTCGGCGACCTCGTCCCGCCGCGTGAACGGGGCAAGTACCAGGGGCTGTTCGGTGCGGTGTTCGGTGCGACGAGTGTGCTCGGGCCGCTGCTCGGCGGACTGTTCACTGAGCATCTCAGCTGGCGCTGGGTCTTCTACATCAACCTCCCCGTCGGCGTCGTCGCGCTCGCGGTGATCGCGGCGGTCCTGCACATCCCGAAGAAGTCGGCCCGGCACGTCATCGACTACCTCGGTACGTTCCTGATCGCCGCCGTCGCCACCTGCCTGGTCCTGGTGGCCTCGCTGGGCGGCACGACCTGGGACTGGGACTCGCCGCAGATCATCGGCCTCGTGCTCCTAGGCGTCGTCCTCGCCGTGGCCTTCGTCGTGGTGGAGCGGCGCGCGGCGGAACCCGTGCTGCCGCTCAAGCTGTTCCGTGTCCACACCTTCACGCTCTCGGCGATCATCAGCTTCATCGTCGGCTTCGCGATGTTCGGCGCGATGACCTATCTGCCGACGTTCCTCCAGGTCGTGCAGGGCGTGTCGCCCACGTTGTCCGGCGTGCACATGCTGCCGATGGTGTTCGGGCTGCTGCTGTCGTCCACGGTCTCCGGGCAGATCGTCAGCCGTACCGGCCGCTGGAAGGTGTTCCCGATCGCGGGCACCGGGATCACCGCCCTCGGCCTGCTCCTGCTGCACCAGCTGGACGAGAACAGCAGCACGGGTGAGATGAGCGCGTACTTCTTCGTCTTCGGCCTGGGCCTCGGCCTGGTCATGCAGGTCCTGGTCCTCATCGTGCAGAACGCGGTGTCGTACGAGGACCTGGGCGTCGCCACCTCCGGCGCGACCTTCTTCCGGTCCATCGGCGCCTCGTTCGGCGTCGCGATCTTCGGCACGGTCTTCGCGAGCCGCCTCGGCGACAATCTGACGAACGCGCTGGGCGGGCAGCAACTGCCCCCCGGCATCACCACGGACTCCCTGAAGGCCGACCCGAAGGGGATCGGTCAACTGCCCGCAGATCTGCAGCAGCCCGTCCTGCACGCGTACGCGACGTCGATCACGGACGTCTTCCTGTACGCCGCCCCGGTGGCCCTGCTCGGCTTCGTCCTGGCCTGGTTCCTGCGCGAGGACAAGCTGCGCGCCTCCGTCACGGCCCCCGATGTCACGGAGACGCTCGCCAGCAACCCGGTCGAGCGGTCGTCGTACGACGAGGTGTGCCGGGCGCTGTCCGTGCTCGGCACCCGGGAGGGGCGCCGGGAGATCTACGAGAGGATCACCGCGCGCGCGGGCTACGACCTGCTGCCGGCGGCGAGCTGGCTGCTGCTGCGGATCAAGAAGTACGGGTGGGCGGAGCCCGCTCTCCTCGCCGAGCACAGTGCCGTGCCCCTGAACGTCGTCCTGGCCGCCACGCGCCAGGTCGAGGAACGCCGGCTGGCCCGCCGCGAGGGCCTGGACCTGGTCCTGACCGACGCGGGCCACGAGGCCGCCGGGAGGCTGTCCCGGGCCCGCGAGGAGTCCCTCGCCGAACTTCTCGGCGACTGGTGGGGGCCGGACCGCCCGACCGATCTCGCCCAGCTGGTCGCGGAGCTGAACGAAGAGATGTGCGGCTCCGACGCGGAGCGGCCCCACGAGGGCACGCCGGCCGCCCGGCCGCAGGGAGAGATGGGCTGAGCGTCAGCCGGTCAGGTCCTTGCGGAACCAGTGCTCGGCGTAGACCTCGTCGTTGTGGGCCGGGGTCTCCTCGTAGCCGTGCCGGGTGTACAGCGCCCGCGCCTCGACGAGGTCGCCGCGGGTGTCGAGGACCAGCCGCCGGGCGCCCAGGCCGCGAGCGGCCTCCTCGGCCGCCGCCAGCAGGTGGGGCGCGCCGCCCTTGCCGCGCAGGTCCTCCCGGACGAAGACGCGGCTCAGCTCGCCCGTGGTGGCGTCGAGCATCCGCACTCCCGCCGTGCCGCCGGGCTCACCGTCGTACCGTGCGACGAGCAGCACACCCGTCGGCGGCGCGAACTCGCCGCCGGTCTGCGCGGCGACCTCCCGTTCCAGCTCGCCGGGATCCGTCGTACGCCCTTCGTGCAGCAGGTACCACCGGTCGCTGACCTCCGTGTAGTACGCCCGCCAGAGTGCGGCGGCGACGGGGGAGTCGAAGGGTTCGGGGTCCACGCTCCACGAAGCGGGCGGGCCGGAAGGCGATCGGGTCATGCCGGTCATTGTCGCGAGGCGCCGTCCACGGCGCGCAACCGGATGGGGTACCGGCCCGAACAGCCGGACAAGGGACGGGTGTTGTCGGTCCTCCCGGGTGGGCGACGGGCGGGTCGTCGGGGTGCGGCCGGTCCGGGGCCGCGGCGGTCGCGCCGTGAGGGGCCGTTTGAGGAACGACTTCCGGGCAACCCGGTCCAGGAACCGGCCCGTTGGGTCGAGAACCCCGGAAGGCACCCATGTCCACAGGCGTGATCATCGCTCTGATCGTGATCGTGGCGGCCGTTGCCGTTGTCGCGGCCGCCCTGCTGCTCCTCAACCGAAGGCCGCCCGGCGGGCGCACCCTGCGGCGGCGCTTCGGACCGGAGTACGACCGAACCGTCGCCCGGCACGACGGCGACACCAAGGCCGCCGAACGCGACCTCACCGAGCGCGTCGAGCTGCACGGTTCGCTGCGCGAGCGGCCGCTCGAACCCGCGGCCCGCGAACAGTACGCGGCCGGCTGGACGGCCGCCCAGGAACGCTTCGTCGACTCGCCGCGGGAAGCGGTGGCCGAGGCCGACCGGCTGCTCGGTGAGCTCGCTGGAGCGCGTGGGTTCCCCGACGAGAGCCGTTACGAGGAGCAGGTCGCCGCGCTGTCCGTGCACCACGGACACCACGTCCACGGCTACCGCCGCGTGCACAGTGCCGCGCTGGCCCGCACCGGCGGAGGCCAGAACGGCGGCACCGACACCGAGCAGATGCGCGAGGCAATGCTGGAGGCCCGCGCCCTCTTCGACGACCTGCTGACGCCGACCCGTCAGGAGACCTCCCCCGACCGTGCGCGCGACACGGACGACGTGAGCGAGCCCCGGCCCGCCCACCCGGAGCGCACCAGGCGGTTCGGCACGAGCAAGGACGCCCGGCGCCCCGAGCCCGTCGGGACGACGGAGAGCACCGAGCGCACCGAGACCACGGAGAACTCCACCCCCGACACTCGCTCCCGCCACCTGCCCTGGTCCTTCACCAGGCGTCAGGTGAAGGGGAGTTGAGGAAAGTGAGTGCCATGAAGCCAGACCAGGATCCCGAGCGGACGACGTCCCGAGACACGGCGGCCATGAAGGGCCGTGTGACCTCGGTACCCGCCGAGCGCTCCCCGGACGACCGGGCGACGGCCGGCGAGGGCACGGCGGACCGTGTGAACGAGAAGCACGGGGAGGCCGAGGAGGTGTCGCGCCGCGAGGCCTTGAAGGGCCATGCCGATCCCGCGTCCGCCGACCCCGCCCCGGGCGACCGGGCGGGGACCGGCGACCGTGTGGCGGCCCGGCCGACCGGAGCCGGTGCGCCGGACCGCGAGGCCGCGGGTGTCTCCTCCGGCGAGCGCGCGAAGCCGAGCGCCGAGCGTACGGGCCATGCGGGTGCCGGTGTCACGTCCCGCGAGGCCGGCAGCCCCGCGGTGCCTCCCACGCCCCGTGACACCGACGCGGTGCGCCGCGGCGGTGAGCGGCGGGACGCCGGGGGAGCGCTCCCCAAGGGCGGCTCGGCGGACACCGAGGGCCGCGCGGGTGCGCGGGCGGAAGACGGCTCCGGGCACGACGAGCGGCTGCTGCCGCTGGACGAGTACGACAAGTTCTCGCTGCGGATGCGGCACGCGGTCGGCGGGTTCGTCGACGGGCCGCAGGCATCCGTGGAGGAGGCCGACCATGTGCTGGAGGAGCTCGCGGGCCGGTTCACGGAAGCCGTGACCCGGCGGCGGCGCACCCTGCGTACGTCCTGGCAGTCCGGCGGCGAGGGCAAGGCGACGGACTCCGACACGGAGCAGCTCCGGCTCGCCCTGCGGGACTACCGGGAGATGACCGAGCGGCTCCTGAAGCTCTGAGAAGGCTCGGACACCTCTCCGCTCGCCCGTGAGGCCGCGCCCCGGACCATGTTCCGGGGCGCGGCCTCACGGCGTTCGCGCGGACCCTCGTGTCCCTGTGCCGCGCGGTTCACCGAGCCGCGGGGCTCCGCCGGACTCCGTCCGGCATTCCCGCGGTCCTCCGCGGCCTCACGCGGTTCCGCTGTCTCCCCGCTCCCCGGGGGGCCGGGCCTCGGGGGCCGGGTCCGCGCGCGCCGCGTGCCACTCCCGCACGATCTTCTCCACGTCGTAGGGCTTGAGCCCGAGGGGAGGTCCCGGCGGCGGCTTGAACATGACCTCGCGGATCTTGGCGTTGATGTCCTCCACGATCCGCCGCACGGCCCGCTCCGAGGGGGCCGCGGACGCCGCGACGAGGGCGTCCTCCGCCTCCTTGCGCAGGGCCAGGGTGGGCGGCAGGACCGACAGCCCCTCACGGGCCATCTTCCGCTTGATCCACCAGAGTTCGTCGTACGGCGTGTCGGTGACCTCCGGCAGCGGCTTGCCCGCGCCGGGAAGTTCCGCGAACTCGCCGCGGGCCTCCGCCTGGCGGATCTGCCGGTCGACCCAGGACTCGAAGCTGACACCGGGTGGCTTGCGCTCGGTCATGGGTCCATTGTGCCGGAGGTCGCACCAGGACGGGAAAGGTCGAATTATCATGCGGCGGCGGAGAAGCAACGACGTTTCGCGCCAGCACAATTGGACCAGCACCTCACGAAGGAGCGCGCGTGCTCGAACTCACCATGGCCACGGTGTCCGGGGCGGACGCCGGAGCGACGGCCGGGATGCAGATGGCCGACGCGCCGAGCGACCCCGGGGCCATGCTGCGGGTGGGCCGGGACCGGGCCGTGTGCCGTCTCGCGACCCCCGACGACTGGCTGTTCGTGTCCCGGGTCCACCTGGAGTTCCTGTGCGGCCCGGACGGCTCCTGGCAGGTGACCTGGCTCCGTGGCTCCCACCCGGAGCCGTCCTCCGAGGTCCGGCTGATCCTGGCGGGGCTGGCGCCCCAGCCGCTGCCGTACGGCGGGACGGCCAAGCTCCCGGCGGGCGGCTCCGGCGAACTCGTCATCCATGACCGCACCGGCCCCCGCACCGTGAACGTGGGCTTCTACCACGAGGCCTAGGGCGTGTCCGCAGCCGCCTCCGGCACGGAAGCCGGGTGCGGAGGTCCGGGACCGAGGGCCGGCCGAGGACCGAGGACCGGTGCGGGTGGGCGGCCGGGCGGGGCGAGGTGATCAGGCGAGTACGCGTGCCAGCGCGAACCCGTCGTACCCCTTGCTGCCCACCGTCTGCACCGCTGTGCCGTTCAACTTCGGGTGGGAGGCGATCAGTTCGAGTGCGGCCCGGGTGCCCCGCACGCTCGGGTCGGTGCTCGTCCCGTCGGTGACCGCTCCGTCGCGGACGACGTTGTCGAGGACGATGACGCTGCCGGGCCGGGTGAGCCGGACCGCCCACTCGATGTAGTGGGGGTTGTTCACCTTGTCCGCGTCGATGAAGACGAAGTCGAACGGCTCCGGGTTCTCGTCCGCCAGCTTCGGCAGCGACTCCAGGGCGGGACCCACCCGCACCTCGGTGATCGCGTCGAGGCCGGCGCGGGCGAGGTTGGCGCGCGCGACCTCGGCGTGCCGGGGGTCGTACTCGAGAGTGATCAGCTGCCCGTCGGCGGGCAGGGCGCGGCCCAGCCAGATCGTGCTGTAGCCGCCGAGCGTGCCGATCTCCAGGATGCGGTGGGCGCCCTGGATCTCGGCGAGCAGCTGGAGCAGCTTGCCCTGGTTCGGCGCGACGTTGATGGGGGGCAGTCCGGCCGCGTCGCTGTCCCGCAGCGCGGCGGCCAGGATCTCGTCGGCGGGGGCCAGGAGGGTGGTGAAGTGGTCGTCGACGTCGTTCCAGACCTGCGACTCGCTCATGCACCGGGCCTTTCGTATGCCTGGTTAGATGCGCTAAGGACTTCCGGGGATGAACTTAGTCCTCGACGCCGGTGCCTGCCAGTGGGATTCGGGCGCCCGGGGCCCGGTCTCAGCCGATCGGCGGCGGGACCCGCACCGGAGGGGGCGGCAGGACCGGACGGCGGCCGCGAGCCCGCACGAACGCCGCCACCGCCCCGGCCGTGAGCAGCAGCGCCCCGCCCACCGTCAGCAGCCACACCGGAGTCCCGCCCACCCTCAGCAGCCGGTCCTCGTAGATCACCCGCCGGTAGGCCGCGTCCGTCGCGGTGCGGCGCAGTTGATGGTCGCCGGAGATCAGCGACGGCCGGGGGAACTCCTGGTCGACGGCGGTGAGGAAGTCGGTGCCGCCGTCGGTGAACCGGGCCAGCGGGTCCGAGGCCGCCTCGACGCGGCCCGCGTACACGACCTCGGGCCGGTCGCCGCCGATCGCCGTGCGCGGCTCCATGCGGTGCGCGGCGAAGACGTACAGGCCGAGCGACTGAGGTGTCTGCGCCAGCCGGGAGAGCCGCATCGGGTAGATCAGCTCGTCGCTGGCGAAGGTGAGGTGCAGGGGGTCGAGGGTGCCGCCCAGCGGAGTGCCGGACTTCTCGGGGGCGAGCCGGATCGCCACGTACTCCCAGCCCAGGTCGACGTACGGGCGCAGTGCCCGGTCGAGCCGGGACGGCAGCCGGAATCCGTTGTCCGCGAGCCAGTCGCCGAGGGCGCCGGAGTCGGTTGCGGTGAGGCGGGCGACGTCGAAGGGGCCCAGGCGCTCGCGGCCGACCACGTCCACCGAGGGCGCCGTCGCGCCGGCCCGGGGGGCCGCCGCGGTGTCGGTGTCGTGGGTGAAGGGCCAGTCGCCGTCGTGCGGCCAGAAGCGGTGACGGGTCCGGTGCTCGGGCGCGGTCGCCTCGGCGAGCTGGTCGAACAGGGCGCTGCTGCCGAGTTCCACGGTCGCCCGGTGCGGGACCGGCATGATCCACGCGGCCTCGCGGGCGTCGCCGGTGACGGTCAGGGACATCACGATCTGTTCCTCGCGGCCGTCCCAGCGCACGGCGGACATCTCGCGGCCGACACCGACGTGCCGCTGCGCCTCCGGAACCATCGCGCCGCACCCGCAGGCGTAGGCGGGTGCCACCAGGGACCCCAGCTGGAGAATCAGCAGCGCCAGCAGGACGGCCGGCAGCCGTCCTCGTATCCGCCCCCGTATCCGCCCTCGTTCGCCATTCGGCAGCTGTGCGCGCATCCCCCGTAGCCCTTCCGTCGTGCCGTCGGACAGGGACTCAGACGACACGACGGAGGCCGCGGTTCCAGGCGGGGCGGGGGGAGGGGGCGCCGCGGGAGGTGCGGCGTCAGTGCCGGGCGGGCTCCACCGCGGGAGCGGAACCCGGCAGTGGGCGGCCCGCCGACTCGGCCATGAACCAGACGGCGACGCCGCCGATCACGGCCGCGGCCATCATGTAGTAGGCGGGCATCATCATGTTCCCGGTCGCTCCGATGAGGGCCGTGACCACCAGCGGGGTCGTGCCGCCGAAGAGCGAGACCGAGATGTTGAAGCCGATGGAGAGCGAGCCGTAGCGGACCCGGGTCGGGAAGAGGGCCGGCAGCGCGGCGGGCATCGCGGCGGTGAAGCAGACCAGCAGCAGGCCGAGGGCGCCCATGCCGAGCGCGATCGCGAACAGGCTGCCCTGGCGGATCAGCAACAGCGCAGGGACGGAGAGAGCGAGGAAGCCCACGCAGCCGGCGGCGATCACCGGGCGGCGGCCGATCCGGTCGGTCAGAGCGCCCGCGAAGGGCTGCACGATCATCATCAGCGCCATCACACCGAGGACCACGAGCAGACCGTGCGTCTCGTCGTACTTGAGCTCGCTGGTCAGATAGCTCGGCATGTAGGACAGCAGCATGTAGTCGGTGACGTTGAAGACCAGGACCAGGCCCACGCACAGCAGCAGTGCGCGCCACTGGCCGGTGATCATCTCGCCCAGCGGCACCTTCGGGCGGTCGGCCTCGGACTTCTCGAGCTCCGCGGCGAACGCCGGGGTCTCCTCGAGACGCATCCGCAGATAGAGGCCGATGATGCCCATCGGGCCCGCGATCAGGAACGGCACGCGCCAGCCCCAGGACAGCAGGTCCTCGGTGGACAGCAGGGCGGTCATGAGGGTCACCAGACCCGCGCCGCCGATGTAGCCGGCGAGCGTGCCGAACTCCAGCCAGCTGCCGAAGAAGCCGCGCTTCTTGTCGGGCGCGTACTCGGCGATGAAGGTCGAGGCGCCCGCGTACTCGCCGCCGGTGGAGAAGCCCTGCACCAGACGCGCCGCGAGCAGCAGGATCGGGGCGCCGACGCCGATGGTGGCGTACGACGGGATCAGGCCGATCGCGAAGGTGCCCGCCGCCATCATGATCATGGTGAGCGCGAGAACCTTCTGGCGGCCGATCCGGTCGCCGAGCGGGCCGAAGACCATGCCGCCGAGCGGGCGGACGAGGAAGGCCGCGGCGAAGGCGCCGAAGGTCGAGAGCAACTGGGCGGTCGGGTTGCCGGAGGGGAAGAAGACCTTGCCCAGGGTCACCGCGATGTAGCTGTAGACACCGAAGTCGAACCATTCCATCGCGTTGCCGAGCGCTGCCGCCTTCACGGCGCGCTTGACCAGCGCGGGGTCGGTGACGGTGACCTCGGGGGAGGCCGGGCGTGCGGGGGTCGGGACGCGTGCCGCGGGGGCTGTCGGGGTCGCGGTCGGCAAGGGCCTTCCTTTCGCCGGGGACAGGGACGGGTCCGCCCGGGGGCGGACCGGAGGCCCACCCGGAGGCGGACCGAAAAGCGACTTTAGGCCCGATCGTCCGCATGACGTGCGGTGTGCGACCCACCGCGCAGCGCTCACAAAGGCGGCGTACGCAGGCGCGACGCGGTGGCCGGGAGTGCCCCTTCCGGGAACCGCCTGTGAGCTATGTCGCCAGGTCGGAGGGGAACCGGAGCCTCGCCCGCCGTGGTCGTCCGGACGAAAAGGGTCATACATCGGGTGAAGTGGAGGTTTCCTGCCTTTCTCGACGCGAGCGGTTCAAGCCCCATAGGGTCCTGATATGGCGTGACGTAGGGGACACACGGGACACGCCGGAATCAATGGGTCGGGAGGGCCGACGGGGCGTGGCGAACGTGGAGCACGGCGGACGAGCGGGTGATGCCTTCACGGGGGCGGCGGAGACCGCGAGAACACGGGTGCGCGCGCTCCGTGTCGGGCTGTGGATGATCGCCGCGATACTCGCCGTACGACAGGTCGCCGCCGTCCTCAGCACGCCCACGCCGGAGCGGCTGACGGATCTGGAGACCTGGGTCGGACCCCACGGCGTGCTCCACGTGAAGGGCTCGCTCTACGACTCGACGCGGTTCACCGGCACCCCGTTCGGCGGACTCGTCCTCAAACCCCTCACCCGGTCGGCCGAACAGGCCCTCGGCTATGGCTGGACCTTCGGCACCCTGCTGCTGGTCGTGGCGCTCGGCCTGGTGGCCGCGCGCGCCCTGCCGCCCCCCGTGAGCCGCCGTACGTCGCTGCTCGCCGCCCCCGTCGCGACAAGCCTGCTCATGCTGTCGCTCCCGGTGCGCAACGCCCTCTACCTCGGCCAGACGAGCATCATCCCGGTGCTGCTCGTCCTGCTCGGCTGCTTCGCCGTCCGCGGGGAGCGCGTCTGCGGGGTCCTCATCGGCCTCGCGGCGGCCCTCCAGCCGACCGTGCTGCTCTTCGCGCCGCTGCTCTGGTTCACCGGTCGCCGCCGTGCCGCCGTCTCCACCGGGATCACCTTCGCCGCCCTCACCGCGCTCGCCTGGGCCGCGATGCCCCTCGACTCGAACACCTATTGGGTGCACCACCTGGGGGGCGTCGGCCTCGGCAAGGACGCCGACGACCCGGCCAACCAGTCCCTGCACGGCGCGCTGCTGCGGTTCGGCCTCACCGGGCCGCTGGAGATCGGCCTCTTCCTGGCGCTCGGCGTGGCCGTCGCCGTCCTCGGACTCCGTCGCGCGGTGCGCTACGCGCGCGACGGGCAGCTGCTGCTCGCCGTGGCGATCACCGGCTGCGTCGCCGTCGCCGTCTCGCCCACCACCTGGCAGCACCAGCTGCTGTGGGTGCTGCTCGCGCTCGTCGGCCGGGTCGGCAGGAAGACCTCGGACCGCTCCATGTGGCCCGTCGCCGTCATCCTGGTCATGACCCTGCCCGCCAGGATGGTGCTGCCGGACACGCCGGTGCTCTTCCCGCTGCGCGGCAACGTGGTGCTGTTCGCCGCGCTGGCCGCCGCCACCGTCGTACCGTTCCTGTCGCGCACCTCCGAGTTCTACCGGGCGCCGATCCCCACCGACTACGCGGAGTCCGTCCCCGCCCGGTGGAAGCGGGTGCCGCTGCTCCCGTTCCTCGGCCGGGTCCTCACCCGCCCGAACCTGCTGCTCGAACTGCTCCTGATCCGTGTCGGCTACGCCGCCTACCAGCAGGTCAGGCTCGCCGCGACGGGCGGCACCAGCTCCGGCGGCCGGCCCGCCGCCGAACACCACGGCGACCAGATCCTCGCCATCGAGCGCTTCCTGGGCCTCGACGTCGAGCACTGGGTCAACCACGCGGTGGTGAAGGTCCCCTTCCTGCGGGACTTCTTCGACTTCTACTACCAGTCGTTCCACTTCGGCGTCCCGCTCACCGTCCTCGCCGTGCTCTACGTCCGCCGCCCCGCGGACTACCGCTGGGCCCGCTCCGGCCTCGGCTTCGCCACCCTGCTCGCCCTCGTCGGCTTCTGGCTCTACCCGCTCGCCCCGCCGCGCCTGATGCCGGGCCTCGGTGTGATCGACACCGTGCACGGCGTGCAGGACTTCTCCAAGCCGGACTACGGCACCCTGACCGAGCTGACCAACCAGTACGCGGCGATGCCCTCGCTGCACTTCGGCTGGTCCCTGTGGTGCGGGCTCGTCATCGCGATCCTGGCGCCCAGGTGGTGGATGAAGGCACTGGGCCTGCTGCACCCGTTCTTCACGGTCTCCGCGATCGTGGCGACCGGCAACCACTGGATCCTGGACGCCGTCGGCGGCGCGGCCGTGGTCGCCGTCGGATTCGGGCTGACCCACCTCTGCCAGGGCCCGCGGCCCCGGGCACCGATGAGACCGGTCGAGGTCGGCACGAGGAAGCCGGTCCCGGTGACGAGCCGTAACCCGAGCTGATCCGGTACGCACCCGGCCGGCTCACCGTCACCCGGGTGGACACTCCGTCCCGGGCCGGACGACCGCCCTCGGCACGCGATCACGGCGAGTACGACAGCGGCGGGGTGCTGGGCGTGCGGGTGTCGGGGGAGGCAGGGGCCGGGCGCGGGGGGATGCCCCTGCCTCCCGCGGGACGGGCCGACGGTGCCGGGAGGCCGTCGGCCCGAGCGTGCGGCGCCCGCTAGACGTGACTCACCTGGAGTTCCTTGACGCCGTTCAGCCAGGCGGAGCGGAGCCGGCGCGGGTCGCCGGTGAGCCGCAGGTTCGGCATCGCGTCGGCGATCGCGTTGAAGATCAGGTCGATCTCCAGGGTGGCCAGGGACTTGCCGAGGCAGAAGTGCGGACCTCCGCCGCCGAAGCCGAGGTGCGGGTTGGGGTCACGGGTGATGTCGAAGACCTCGGGGCTCTCGAACACCTCGGGGTCATTGTTGGCGGAGGAGTAGAAGATGCCGACGCGGTCGCCCTTCCTGATCCGCTGTCCGCCCAGTTCGGTGTCCTGGGTCGCGGTGCGCTGGAAGGCGACGACGGGGGTCGCCCAGCGGACGATCTCCTCGGCGGTGGTCTTCGGCCGCTCCCTCTTGTAGAGGTCCCACTGGTCGGGGTGGGTGAGCAGGGCGTGCATCCCGTGCGTGATGGCGTTGCGGGTCGTCTCGTTGCCGGCGACGGCCAGCAGCAGGACGAAGAAGCCGAATTCGTCGGAGGCGAGGTTCCCCTCGTCCTCCGCCGCCACCAGCGTGCTGACGATGTCCTTGGCGGGGCACTGCTTGCGGTCGGCGGCCATGTTCATCGCGTACGAGATGAGTTCGGTGGCCGACTCGGCGCCGATCTCCTCGGTGATCGCGTACTCCGGATCGTCGTACGCCACCATCTTGTTGGACCAGTCGAAGATCTTGACGCGGTCCTCCTGAGGGACGCCGATGAGCTCCGCTATGGCCTGCAGCGGCAGTTCGCAGGCGACCTGGGTGACGAAGTCGAAGCCGCCGTCCGGGCCGGCCTGCGCGAGCGCGTTCGCGACGATCGAGCCGGCCCGGGCGCGCAGGGCGTCCTCCAGGGACCGGATGGCGCGCGGGGTGAAGCCGCGCTGCACGATCTGGCGGACCCTGGTGTGCTCGGGCGGGTCCATGTTGAGCATGATGAGCCGCTGGACCTCGATCTGTTCGCGCTGGATGCGCTCGTTGAAGCGGATGACGGCGGTGTTGAGGAACGAGGAGAAGAGCTCGGGGTGCGTGGAGACGTACTTGACGTCCGCGTGCCGGGTGACGGCCCAGTAGCCGTCGTCCTCGAAGCCGGCGACACCGGGCTGTTGTGGGATCCAGTGAACCGGTTCGCCCCGCCGCAGCTCGGCGAACTCCGGGAGGGGGACGCGGTGGTGCAGTACGTCGGGGTCGGTGAAATCGAACCCGTCGGGCAGCGCTGGACAGGGCATCGGCAACTCCAGGTCTCGCGCCTACGGTGGTGACGGCCCGTTCCCGCGGGCGGTTCTGACGATCCATCAGGAACGTGGAATCGCCGTGAAGGTAGTAACGGGTTCTACAAGTGGCAAGAGGCGCGGGCCTCCCAATTGCGTGCGGGATTGGTGCAGATCACGACTTCGGGAGCTGCAGGACCCTTGCGGCGCGGGGGGTTCGCTCAGCAAACTGCACGCAGAACTGGTACGCGTTCTAGTTCTGCGCGGTGGGTGGGCCGGGACGCCCCGCGCTGCGCGGTTCAGCAGGGCCTGGCCGCCGGGCAGGCCTGAGGAGAGGACGAGCCCCCATGGCCGCGGAACCCGTGATCGTCGAAGCCGTACGGACCCCCATCGGCAAGCGCGGAGGCGCGCTCGCCAATCTGCATCCCGCCTATCTCCTGGGCGAGACCTACCGCGAACTCCTCGGCCGCACCGGCATCCCCGCCGACTGCGTCGAGCAGATCGTCGGCGGCACGGTGACCCACGCCGGCGAGCAGTCGATGAACCCCGCGCGCACGGCCTGGCTGACGATGGGACTGCCCTACGAGACGGCGGCGACGACGGTCGACTGCCAGTGCGGCTCCTCGCAGCAGGCCTCGCACATGGTCGCCAACATGGTCGCGGCGGGTGTCATCGACGTCGGGATCAGCTGCGGTGTCGAGGCGATGTCGCGGGTGCCGCTGGGCTCGGGGTCCAAGCACGGACCGGGCAAACCGTTCCCCGACGAGTGGAACGTGGACCTGCCGAACCAGTTCGAGGCCGCCGAGCGCATCGCCCGCCACCGCGGTCTGACCCGTGAGAACGTCGACTCCCTCGGGCTCATCTCGCAGGAGCGGGCCGCCATCGCCTGGTCCGAGGAGCGGTTCAAGCGCGAGACGTTCGCCGTGCAGGTGCCTACCACCGAGGACGAGCAACGGACCGGGCAGGGCATGTGGCGGCTGGTCGACCGGGACGAGGGGCTGCGCGACACGTCCATGGAGGCGCTGGCGAAGCTGAAGCCCGTGATGCCGACGGCCGTTCACACGGCCGGCAACTCCTCCCAGATATCCGACGGCGCGGCCGCCATCCTGTGGGCGTCCAAGCGGATGGCACGGGCGCTGAAGCTGCGCCCGCGGGCGCGGATCGTGGCCCAGGCGCTGGTGGGTTCGGACCCGCACTTCCACCTGGACGGCCCGATCGACGCCACCCGTGCCGTGCTCGGCAAGGCCGGGATGTCGCTGAGGGACATCGACCTCGTCGAGATCAACGAGGCCTTCGCTTCCGTGGTGCTGAGCTGGGCGCAGGTCTTCGAACAGGACCTGGAGAAGGTGAACGTGAATGGGGGCGGCATCGCGCTGGGTCACCCGGTCGGCGCCACGGGAGCCCGGCTCATCACCACGGCCCTGCACGAACTGGAGCGCAGGGACAAGGAGTTCGCGCTGATCACGATGTGCGCGGGTGGGGGGCTGGCCACGGGGACGATCATTCAGCGGTTGTAGGTGGCGTTCCGAGGCCGCGAAGGGGCGCTGCCGGGGTGTGTCCGGCGCTTCCGGCAGGCAGGGGCCCTCACTCGTGGCCGGAGACCGTCACCGCCAGGACCGCCGCGACCAGCGCCGCGATCAGCAGGGGGATGCCCAGGCCGTGGTGCAGGACCAGCCAGGCGCCGAGCAGGGCGCCTGCCAGCATCGCGAACACGGAGGCGGTGCGGCGCGGGGAGCGGTGGCCCGCGCCGCCGCCGAGGCGGGAGTCGGCGGCCAGGCCCGTCAGGGTCATCGTCAGGACGGTGGTCGTCAGGTCGGCGACGCCGAGCCTGCGGACCGTCGCGTTGCGCAGGCCCATCGCGAAGGCCGTGACCGCGATCAGGGTGTACGCCGTGGCGGTGGCGTCCGGGGCGGCGAAGGCGGCTGCCGCGCAGGCGGCCATCAGGACCGCCTCGGCGGCGAACGTGCCGCGGGCCCACGAGCGGCGCGAGCCCTTGCCGAACCGCACCGCGATCCGCCCGCCGGCCACCGCGCCCGCCAGGAAGCAGCACAGTGAGGTCACGGTGTGCGACACGGAGAAGCCGGGTGCCCCGGCCGCCGCGAAGCCGAGCACCACGACGTTGCCGGTCATGTTCGCCGTGAAGACGTGTCCGAGGCCGAGGTAGCTCACCGCGTCGATGAGTCCGCTGACGACGGTCAGCGACAGCAGCGCCGAGGTCAGTCGCAGGCCTCGTGACTCCGGGTCGTGCGGCGTGGCCGTCTGCGTGGTCATGGAGCTCAGTCCACCACGGGGGCGCTCGGGTGGGGGTGCGCCCGGATGCGGGTGCGGCGTGAGTTCGGGCGGCGATGGCGGCGGCGCGGGCCCGGCGGGCGGCGGAGAACGCCCACGGGGCGGCGTACGCCCGACACGGTGTCGGAGTACGCCGCCCTCGGGCGGGACGAGCCGCGGGAGACAGCCCGCGCGGTCACTTCGGGTCGCGGTCGAACACCGCCTTCGACCAGCGGTAGCCGAGTGCCGCCAGGCCCAGGCACCAGGCGATGGTGATCCAGCCGTTGTTGCCGATCTCGGTGCCGAGGAGGAGTCCGCGCAGGGTCTCGATGGCGGGGGTGAAGGGCTGGTACTCGGCGATCGGCTGGAACCAGCCCGGCATCGCGTCGACCGGGACGAAGGCGCTGGAGATGAGCGGCAGGAAGACCAGCGGCAGCGCGTTGTTGCTGGCCGCCTCGGCGTTCGGGCTGACCATGCCCATCCCGACCGCGATCCAGGTGAACGCCAGGGCGAACAGGGTGAGCAGCCCGAACGCCGCGAACCACTCCAGGACAGTGGCGTCCGTGGACCTGAACCCGATGGCGACGCCGACCGCGGCGACGAGGACCACGCTCATGATCGACTGCAGCACGCTGCCGACGACGTGTCCGATGAGCACCGACCCGCGGTGGATGGCCATCGTGCGGAAGCGGGCGATGATGCCCTCGGTCATGTCGTTCGAGACGGACACCGCGGTGCCGACCAGGGTGCCGCCGATGGTCATCAGCAGGATGCCCGGGACGAGATACGCGATGTACTCGGAGCGATCGGCGCCGCCACCACCGATGCCCGCGCTCATCACGTCACCGAAGACGTAGACGAACAGCAGCAGCAGGACGATCGGCGTCAGCAGGAGGTTGAGGGTGAGGGAGGGGTAGCGGCGGGCGTGCAGGAGGTTGCGGCGGAGCATCGTGGTCGAGTCGCGTACGGCGAGGGG
>NZ_JBSFYW010000049.1:0-63922 GCF_053599975.1 Streptomyces sp. NPDC005141
CGACTGCGCGACCGCGCGCGGGAACGCTGGCCCCAGCTCTCGGGTGTCCAGGTCCGTTTCCGTACGGGATTCGCCTACGTGGCAGGCGAATTGCCGGGCGAAGAGGAGCCGCTGCCGCTGTGCCGCCTGCGCTTCACCGGCGTCCTGCACACATGGGGCTTCGCGATCTACCTCGCCGGCAGCGGCAAGTACCAGGACAACTTCCTGCCCACCGGCCTGCCCTTCGGCTCCCCCGAAGAAGCCCTCGACTGTGCCTGCGGCCTCTACCTCAACGACCCCACCGCCTGGACCACACCGCCTGGACCACACCGCCTTCCACACCTTGGTAGAGGGCTCGGTAGATGGTCTCGTGACAGAGGTGCCGCTCGGGACGGTCGGGCCAGCGGGTCCTGAGATGGGCGGCGATCTGGTCCGGGCTCCACTCCATCCAGCCTGGACTGAACCTCTGCTTTGAGCTCGGAATCCGTGGACAGCTTGGAACGTCTGGGACGCCCGGCCCGTTCGCGGCCGCGGTGGTGGGCAAGGTCGGCGTCGTACCTGCCGTAGTCGTGCGGACGGCTGTTGCGCCGCAACTCCCAGCTGACCATCGGTGCCCGCCCGAGCAGCCCGGCTATCTCCCGGATCGCCGGGCCGCGACCACGCAACGAGGCGATCCTCCGACGCTCCAACAGCGACAAGTACCGGCCCGAACGCGAGACTTCCGGGAGGTAGTCCGGTTGCAGGCCACCGTTCTCCGCACGCCACCGGTAGCCCGTCTTGCGCCCGATCCCAAGGCACCTGCACGCTTCGACACTGCCCACCCCGGCCGCCAGAAGGCGCCAGTACTCAACCTCGAGCTCCAGTCTGCGCTTACGTCCCCGCCTCGCCATCAACACTCCACAATGATCAAGGAATGTTGCGACAAGCGTTAGAACCCAAGCGTCGGAACTGGATCACGATTCGCCCGTCGCCGACAGTCTCGAAGTACTTGCCTTGCGGAGCGTCACACAGCCCTGCCCGCGATGGCGTGGGCGATGATCGCGTCGAGCTCTGTGCCCACGCCAAAGTCATCATCCGAATGCCCTGTAGGTGCTGGGTTCCCAGCGCCAGATGAGGGCTGACTTCCGCTCGGATGTCGGTGAAGCGTGGCACTTGAGGATGTCGGACCCATTGAGGGGCGGGCACCGCCAGCGGCATACCGTCAGTTCTCCCTCGCGACTTCCCCACACTTGCGCCCAGCGTCTGCGCGCCGTACTGACCGGTGGCGGCCTCACATTGCGAGAAAGCAAAGATGTGCGGTGACATCCGTTGATCCGACCGGGGGGTGTGGTGGCAGAGCCTGTCCGTGTGCGCTCGGTTGACCGACCAGGAGGGCACAGGGTACCGGTGATCGCGAAACTGGTGCAGGCGGACGAGGACACCGTCCGCAACATAGTCCACTGATTCAACGAGATCAGCCTGGCCTACCTGGACTCCTCGCGGGGTGAAAGGCCGTCCCGCCTGCTCACTCCTGACGACGAGGACTTCGTCGTCCAGGACGGCGGCCGCCCGCCCGACCAAGCTCGGCCAGCCCTTCAACTTGCTGGTCTTGCACACTCGCTCTCAATCCTATTGAGCACCGTTCGTAGACCACTCGTTGGCGAAGTGCTCCATCTGCTTCAGGACCAGGTCGACAGCCTCCGCGCGCCTGTCCGGCGGGTAACCGTGGCGGGCCAGCAGGCGCTTGATGGCGCTGCGGAGACCGGCGCGGACCGGTTCACGAGCGATCCAGTCGGGCTTGAGCTTCTTCTGGACCTCCGCGACGAGATCGCGGGCGATGCTGGCCAGGATTTCATCGCCCATAAGGTCTTGGGCCGTGCCGTGCGCGGCCACGGCGTCGTAGAAGGCGAGCTCACGCCAGTTCAGCGGCGGATCGAACTTCTCGCCGCGCCGAGCGTCTTCGACCACCTCCTTGGCCATCTCGACCAGCTTGGCGATGAGTTCGGCACTCGTGTACTGCTGCCGCGTGTACCGGATCATCAGGTCCTGCAGACGGTCGGAGAAGGCCGTGCGGCGGACGATGTTGTGACGCGTGACCTCGCGCATCTTCTGCTCGATGAGCCGACGCAGCGCCTCCGCCGCGAGGTGAGGGGTATCGCTGCCCTGGAGCTTGGCGATGAGCGCGTCATTGAGGTGCGTCAGGTCGGCCATCTCCAGGCCGGCCTCGGCGAACAGGTCCGATATCCCCCCAGTCTCGACCACGGACGAGGTCAGCTGGGCGAGGTACAGCTCGACATCGCGAGCTACCGGTAGGCCACGGGCTTCGCGGTCCGCCGCGTCGAGCTTGGCCATGTAGGCGCGGACCTCGACGAAGAACTGGATGTCCCGGCGCCAGGTCGGGTGGTCCGGAAAACGCTCGCCGATGTTCGTGGCACTGGCAGACAGCGCGTAGAAGCGCTCCAGGCGGTGGGAGTGGTCGCGGAAACGCCGGCCGACGGTCTGGCGGGGGTCGTCGAGCTTCTCCGGGTCATTGCCGGGGGTACGCGGGTTCCGGAGGTACTCGGCGGCCCCGCCGGCGGCGTTGACGAACGCCTTCGCAGTCGGCTGTTCAAGACGCGCACGCCAGTTGAAGCCGCGCAGGATGTCGCTGAGGATGTCGTACTCGTTGCGCAGCTCATCCAGCGCGCGGTCGAGGTCCTGACCGAGGGTGCGGTCCTCCTGGTCGGCGTCCGTGTACTCGGCGATCGCCTTCTGCAGGCTCTCCGTCAGCGGCGCGTAGCCGACGAGCAGACCGTCCTCCTTGCCGCGGAAGCGGCGGTTGACCCGGGCGAGGGCCTGCATCAGGTTGGCGCCCTTGAGCGGACGGTCCAGGTACATGGTGTGGACCGGCGGGGCGTCGAAGCCGGTCAGCAGCATGTTGTTGACGATGAGCAGCTCCAGCTCGTCGTCGGGGTCCTTGGCCCGGTTGATGACCGCCTTGCGCTGGCCGTCGGGCAACGCGTGGACGAGCAGGTGGTCCTCGTCCTTGCGGGAGTTCGAGGAAAAGACGATCTTCATCGCGCCCTTGGCTGGCTCCTCGCTGTGCCAGTCCGGCCGCAGCTTGCGCAGGGCGTCGTAAACCTTGACGCAGATCTCACGGGTCGCGCAGACGACCATCGCCTTGCCGGCCGCCCCGCCCTTCTCGGAGACGCCGACGAACGGCCGCATACGCTCGCGCCGCTCCTCCCAGTGCGCCACCAGATCCTCGGCGAGATCCCTGACACGGGCCGGCAAGCCGTACATGGCATTCATCGTGGCGACGGCCGTCTCGACACGGCGGCGCTCGGTGTCGTCGAGGCCGTCCGTGATGCGGTCGGCCTCCTCGTCGATCTTCGTCGGGTCGACGTCTTTGCCGAGGACGAGCTTGATGACCCGGCCCTCGTGGAAGACCTTGACCGTCGCGCCATCGTCGGCGGCCCTCTTGAGGTCGTAGATGTCGATGTAACCGCCGAAGACCTGGCGGGTGTTGCGGTCGGCCTCGGAGATCGGCGTTCCGGTGAAGGCGAGGAGCGTGGCGTGCGGGAGGGCGTCGCGGAGGTGACGGGCGTAGCCGTCGAGGTTGTCGTAGTGGCTGCGGTGGGCCTCGTCGACGACGACCACGATGTTGCGCCGGTCTGAGAGCAGCGGGTGGTCGGCCCCCGACTCCTTCTCCTGCTTGGTCTTACCGAACTTCTGCAGGGTGGTGAAGAGGATGCCGCCGGTCCGCTTGGCCGCGAGCTCCTCCCGCAGCTTGGCCCGGGTCGCGACCTGGAGGGGCGTACCCGGGAGGATCTCGCTCTCCAGGAAGGTGGAGTACAACTGGTCGTCGAGGTCGTTGCGGTCGGTGATGACGACGACGGTCGGGTTCAGCAGGGCCGGGTCGCTCATCACCATCGCCGTGGTGAGCACCATCTCCTCGGACTTGCCCGAGCCCTGCGTGTGCCAGACGACACCGGCCTTCCCGTCTCCGGCTGCCGCTTCGCGCACCTTCTCCGCAGCACGGGTCACCGCGAAGTACTGGTGCGGCTTCGCGATGCGCTTCATCCGCTTGGACGGCACGAAGTTGATGAAGGACCGGCACAGGGAGAGGAACCGGGTCTGGGTGAACAGCCCGTGCAGCGCCAGGTTCTGGCCCGAGTCGGCCACCCCGTCACCGTCCGCGGTGAACGGGTCGACGCGGGCCCCGAACTCGTCCGTGTTCCACGGCGCGAAGTGCTCGTACGGGGTGAAGGGCGTGCCGTACTTCGCCGTGATGCCGTCAGAGAGCACCACCACCGCGTTGTAGCGGAAGGCGGTCGGGAACTCCTTCACGTATCGGGCGACCTGGGAGTGCGCGTCCTGGAGTGTGGCGTTCTCGTCGCCGGCGCGCTTCAACTCCAGTACAGCGAGCGGGAGTCCATTGACGTACAGGACGATGTCGAAGCGGCGCCGCTTCTCGCCGTCGACGACGGTGACCTGGTTCAGCGCGCGGTACGTGTTCCCGTCCGGGTCCGCCAAATCCACGAGGCGGACGGTCGGGTTGTGCTCGGCGCCGAAAGCGTCGGTGTAGACGACGGAGCGGATGCCGGCCGTCAGGGAACCGTGGGCGGTGCGGTTCTCCTCGTACGTGTCCTGCGACTGCGGGGTCGCCGCGGCGGTGACGGCGTCGCGGACGGCATCCGGAGGCAGCTCGGGGTTGAGCCGCTCGATCGCCTCACGCAGGTCGGGGTAGAGGATCAGGTCGTCCCAGGACTTACGGTGCCCGGAGCCGGGGGCGAACTCGTTGCCGGGGGCGGGCAGCCAGGCCAGCTCGGCCAGTTCGTCGAGGGCGAGCAGCTCCCAGTCGGCTTCCAGGGGGCGGTGGTTCTGGCTTCTTCTGCTCGCGCTCTTGTCGTCGTGCGTCATACGTGGTCCTCGACAATCTTCTCGGCGTCCTTGACGCGAAGGCGGCCGGACATGAGCTGGGGGAGGAGGGTGTCGCGGAGGGACGCGAGGGCGCGGCTTTCCTCCTCTCGACTGCGCTGCAGCTGGAAGAGGCTGCGCGCTTCACCCGTGAACTCCCGCATGGCATCGGGCTCAGGAATACGAAGGAATAGTGACTGCACCCTGTCCCTATTGAGGCCAGGAACCGCAGAATCGGAGTTCATATGCTCCAGCCCCAGAGCCCCCAGGGCAAAATACATATACTCCAGGGAAATCTTGTTATTCTTGCATGCGACATAGAAGGTGGTGTCGATGGGAAAGAAATCCACCTCCGACCAGTAGACGGCTCCTACGGTTCCCTTACGGCCAACGACAATTCCGGGCCCCTTCACCAAGGCATCGCAATGAGTACCGCTAATTCCTCCACTACCAAACACAGGAACGTCCCCAGCGATACGTCGCACCACAGGCAGAGACTTTCCATATTTGAGCTCGACTACATCACCAACAGTCACTTCCGCGTTGGCCGCACTAGAGAGGAGTTGGAATTTTGCCTTACCCAAATCCATGGCCGAGGCCGCAATGTGCTCGTTGACGGCGATCTTGTCATCCAGCGCCCCTAGCACGGCGGAAATTGCGTCCCGTTCTCGTTTCGGGGGGACGATGACGGGAATCTCGCGAACATCTCGAAGGTTAAGCGTGGCCTGCACTGTAGTATTCAGGCGTGTCTTAATGAACTGTTGAACCGGCTCCGAGGAAAGCCAGAGCTTGAGCCACACATTTGAGACGGCTTGCCCAGGCCGGAGTACTGCCACCGCACGCACAGTATTCCATCCAGAAAGTTCTGGGGGGACAATCGCCACGCGACCGACAGAGCCTACGAGAGACAGCAGAATCTCTCCACCGATCAATCGTGCCCCGACGTGCTTCTGTTCGACTTCCACGCTCACTCTCAGTACATCGCCAGTCGTGATGCGACCGTTCTGCATGTCCTTCACGCGGACAACGGGAACACCATCCGGATCATGTGCACCCGGGTACATTACGCCGATAGCGATTCCCTTAGGTTGCAGCAGATCCCGCAAGGAGAAGGTTTCCCAGCCATCTGGCAAATCAACACTTTCCAAGAGTTGGTTAACGCTCATCTCAGTCACGGATCATCCCCAAGTTCTCACGGACTTTCCGTGACAGCGCGTCCGACTTGTCAAATAGATCGAACAGCTCAGCCGATAGCTGTTCGATCTTCTCGGCGACCGCCTCCGCGTCCTCCTCCTCCGCCTCAACGGCCCCCACATACCGCCCCGGCGTCAGCACGTATCCGTGCTGACGGACCGTCGCGAGTTCGGCCGAGAAGCAGAACCCGGGCTCGTCCGCGTACGTCAGCCCCGCCTCACGAGCCGACGCCGTACCCCGCCACGCGTGATAGACACCGGCGATCTTCGCGAGGTCAGCCTCCATCAGTACGCGCTCCGTCCGGTCCACCATCTCGCCCATGTTCCGGGCGTCGATGAACAGGATCTCGCCGCGCCGGTCGTCCAGGCGCTTCGCGCCTTGCGGGGTCTTGTCCTTGGCCAGGAACCACAGGCACGCAGGGATCTGCGTCGTGCGGAAAAGCTGGGACGGCATCGCGACCATGCAGGCCACCAGGTCGGCCTCGACCAGCGCCTGGCGGATCTCGCCTTCGCCGCTCTGCTGGGAGCTCATGGAGCCGTTGGCCAGGACGATGCCAGCGGTGCCTCGCTCGCCCAACTTGGAGACCATGTGCTGGAGCCAGGCGTAGTTTGCGTTGCCCTTAGGCGGTACCCCGTACCTCCACCTCGGGTCGCCTTCGTCCCTCGCCCAGTCCTTGATGTTGAACGGGGGGTTGGCCATGACGAAGTCGGCCTTGAGGTCGGGGTGCTTGTCGTCGGCGAAAGTGTCGCCCCAGCGGGGGGCGAGGTTGCCGTCGATGCCGTGGATGGCGAGGTTCATCTTGCCCAGGCGCCAGGTGCGCTCGTTGAGTTCCTGGCCGAAGACCGAGATGTCGGCCTTGTGGGTGCGCCCGGCGTGGGCCTCAATGAACTTGGCCGCCTGGACGAACATGCCGCCCGAGCCGCACGCCGGGTCGTAGACCCGTCCCTCGTACGGCTCCAGGATCTCCACGATCAGCCGGACGACGGACTGCGGTGTGTAGAACTCGCCGCCCCGCTTGCCCTCGGCTCGCGCGAAGTTGCCGAGGAAGTACTCGTACACCTCGCCCAGCACGTCCTGCGCCGGCTTGTCGCCAGAGCCGCCGAAGCGGGCGTCGCTGATGAGGTCGACGAGTTCGCCGAGGCGCTTCTGGTCGACGTTGTCGCGGTTGAAGATCTTCGGCAGGACGCCCGTGAGCGAGGCGTTCTCGCGCATGACCGCGTCCATCGCGTCGTCGAGGAGCTTGCCGACACCTTGGCTCTTGGCGTGGGTGGCGATCCACGTCCAACGGGCGGTCTCCGGGACCCAAAAGACGTGGGCACCGGTGTACTCGTCCCGGTCCTCCAAGAAGTCGTCCATCCGGTCCTCGGTGATGCCATCATCGGCGAGTTCCGCGGCCAGTTGGGAGCGGCGCTCGTCGAAGGCGTCGGAGACGTACTTCAGGAAGATCAGTCCGAGGACGAACTCCTTGTACTGCGCGGCGTCGATGGAGCCGCGCAGCTTGTCAGCGGCCTTCCACAGAATCGCCTGGATCTCCTTGGCGGTGGAGGCGCTGAACAACTCCGCCTGATCGGTGGGTTTCTTCGCAGCGGTAGCCATGGGGCAGACCGTCTCCTTCAGTCGTCGATTCCGGGGAGGTTCTGGAGGGTGAGCGTGCCGTCGGCGATACCGGCGGCGGTGAGGCGGGCCAAGTCGTCGAGAGCGGCGGACTGCTCCCGCAGGAGGTGCGCGCGAGTCTCGATCTCCGCGAGCACGGCGTCGAAGCGCTCGGCCTCGCGTCGGCTCAGGTCGGGGATGAGGAGGTCTTCGACGCCTCGCGAGGCCCGCACCGCGCCGCTGATGCGCGCGTACTCGGCGGCGGTCGCCCGCAGCAGTGCCGCGAGCACCCGTGGCAGCACTGGCGGGTCGGCGTCGGGGTGGACGCGGAGGATGCGGGCCGGGGCTGCCACCAGGGACAGGCCCGCCTCGTCGACGTAGGCGCCGAAGCGGGGGCTCGTGGTGACGACGATGTCGCCCGGCTCGGTGAACAGGGCGTGTTCGTAGCCGGTGAGGAGCACTCCGCGGTCGATGCGGCGCCCGCCCGGGCGTGCGATGCCGAGGACGACGTCGGGCGTGAGCACCGTGTAGTGACCGTCTGCCGTGAGGTGCTCGTCGGCGAAACGGTGCCCGGGGCGTCGGCGCAGGCGCCGATCGTCGAGGAGCCGACGGACGGTGGTGCGCCGCACCGGCTGGTCGTCGGGGCGCAGCACGGCTTGAGTGCTCAGTGCCGTGCGCAGGTCGGCGCGCTGCCGGGCCTGCTCGTGCAGCTCCGTCACGCGCTGCTCCAGGGCGCTGATGCGGACCGGACGCTCGATGACGCCCCGGGTGTAGCGGGCCAGGGGCGGGCGGTGCTGGGTGGTGAAGGCGGCGCCCGGCCTGTCGTCGAGGTCCTTCGCGGGGACGATCACCGCGTGGCGGGGTTCGTGGCGGCGGTCGCCGCGCCAGGGGGCGGCGCGCCAGATGGCGATGTCCTCGGCGAGCACGTCAAGGACCGTGTCGGTGAGCGGCTGCGCGGAGTAGTCGGCCAGCAGGACCAGGCCCGTGCGGTGTTCCGCCGAGGTGCGGGCCAGTACCCAGAGGGCGGTGCGGTAGCCGGGGCGGTAGGGGAACGCGCCGTCGGGGAGGCTCACCGCGGCCTTGAGTAGACCGTTTCGGAGAAAGGACCGGCGCAGGCGGTCGGCCTCGCTGTGCCGGGGGAACGCGCGGACGAGCACGTCGGCGGGGCCCAGGACGACGGCTGTTGAGCCTTCGTCGAGGTAGTCGGTGAGTGCCTGTACCTGTTCCAGGACGATCTGTGGGTTGCGGTTCTCCCCCGCTTCGTAAGGGAGGACAGAGACCAGCAGATGGGGGTATCCCCATTCGTCGGCGGACAGGTCCTCCCCCTCTGTGACGCCGAGGTCGAACTCGTTCACGCCTCGGACGAGCATCCGGCGGCGGACCAGGCGGGCCCGCCCCGGGTCGGGGTCGGCGGCGAGGTAGGTGTGGCCGGAGTCCTCGGCGGCCCGGGCGTGCAGGGCGGCGAGCAGGTCGCCGGAGCGTGCGTGCGGGGTGGCGACGACGGAGCCTTCGTCGAGGGTGTCGACGCCGGACAGGGCCGCGAGGGCGCGTACCACCGCCGGGGTGGGCTCGTCGGCGGCCAGGTCGTGGGAACCGAGGCGGCGGCGGGCCTCCAGGACCCAGTCGAAAGCCTCGGCGGGGGTGTAGGCGGCCTCGGTCAGCTCGTCGACGAGGTCAGCCAGGGCCTGGCCGGTGTGCTCCGGGTCCGGCACGGCACGCAGTTCGGCCGACAGGAACGTGTCCTCCGGGTCGAGGTCGGCGGCTTGGGCGAGAACCTCGTCCCAGCTCCGGCCCGAGAGGGGAGCGTCGAGCTGCCGGCGCAGGCAGATCAGAGCGGTCAGTGCCCCCACGAGGATGGGGGCAGGCAGGGCGGGAGTCCGCCAAGCGGAGAGGGTATGCAGCGCCAGCTCGGCGCGCAGCCGACGAGGGTCAGCATTGCCGCGGCCGGTCGTCGTCAGCCAGTCAACGACCGCACGGGCGTCGAACAGGGGGCGGCCGTCCTCATGGGCGACGGGCGCTGGGAAGTCCGCATGCCTGCGGCTCCAGGTAGTGGGGACGGGCCGCTGCACGTGCGCGAGGGCGGCGATTTCGGCGTATGTGATCCGCCATGCCAGCATCTCGGGCAGGATGTGGGATCCCGCTTCGAGCGCAGCGCTCATCGTCTCCACCACCCTTTCCGTACGGGCCCTGCCCTGTCAGCTCCGGAAGGGAATCCCTGAGCCGGAGCAGGTGGCAGAACCCTACTGCGGGCGGACCACGCTGCGACCGAGATGCTTGATAACCAGGGTTATCACCTTCATTAACTCATCCTGTCATCCACGAACGTCACCTTGATCTCCGTTGACACATCGCCGCGTGGGACTGCCCACGCGACAACCCGGAGGTCCCTGAGATGACTGGCACTCCCTCGATTCCGCCCGCTGCCCAGCCCGATGGGGCCGCCCCGACCACCAGCTGGGCCGCCATGTCGCCCCCGGTGCCGCCGCAGCCGCCGGTCCAGAAGCCGTCTCGCCGAAAGGCTTGGCTCACTCACGGTGCGACGGCTTTCATCGCACTGATCTTCGGCGCCGCGATCGGCGGCAACGGAGAGTCGAGCAGTGCGACGGACTCCGCGCGGCCCGCACCCGCCGTTACCGTCACCAAGACCGCCGGAGCCCGTGCGCCGAAGCCGGCCGCGACCGTCACCAAGACGCCCAAAAAGACAGCCACCGCCAAGCCGAAGCCGACCAAGAAGCCCGGACCGCCCGACACCATTGAGGGCGACGGCCAGTACCTGGTCGGCGAAGACATCCAGGCCGGCACCTACAAGACGGCCGGACCCGAAAACGACAATTTCGGCCTCGGTTGCTACTGGGCCCGGACCAAGAACGCCTCCGGCGAAATGGAGGCGATCATCGCCAACGACAACATCACCGGCCAGTCGCGCGTGACGGTAAACAGGGGCGAGTACTTCGAGACCAAGGGCTGTCTGAAGTGGGAGAGGGTCGGCTGACGCCACCCCTTGCGGTTCTCCCCTCACTAGGGCGGGCAGGGCTGCCGCACTCACGGCGGGCTGCCCCCGCCCTCTTCCGAGTCCTGAAAGGAAGCACAGCGATGTCCGAATCCGAACCGCCTGCTCACCTCCCCGCCCCGGCCCCAGGCCCGTCCATGCCAACGTTCACGCCGGAGGAAGACCGTTCCCCTGCCGGACCGTTGAGCCCTTCCCGCTGGGCGCGACTGCACCGGGGCACCGTCCTAGCCCTCGGGGTCGGTGCAGGAGCCGCAGCGATGGCGGCGTGCTGGCTGACCGTGTCTCTCATCGGCGGAGACACGGTAGGGACGAAGGGTGGCAGTCCTTCGAAAGCCGCCACGGCCGAGGAAACGAAGCCACCGGAACCGTTCGATACGGATGGCACGATCACGCTCACCGACGTCGGCGCGGACCTCGAAGACGGGGAGCCGTGCTCCGGCACGGGCGGTTACTCCGACATCGACTTCGGCGCCCAGGTCAACGTCACCGATGCGGCGGGAACCCTGGTCGCCACCAGCTCCCTTGGCCTCGGGGAGAAGACTGAGGCGGGCTGCGCTTTCGCGTTCACGGTCGACGAGATCACCCCGGGCTCGAAGTTCTACACCGTCGAGGTGTCCCACCGCGGTGGTCTCACCCAGACCGAGGCCGAACTGCGCGCAGGCGGACTCGATTTCACGCTCGGCGACTGACGAAGGTTCGGCAGGAACAGCGCGATAAGCACGCGTCCAAGCGCCGCCCGGTTCCGACCTCTGCGCGCAGCCCGTCTTTGGGCATGAAGCCGCCGCCGGAACAGCCAGGCCTGCGGGATCGAGCGTGAGTGCACGGATTAGCAACTCGAATTATCACCAAGGAAGTTGATAACCCTGGTTATCAACTTCTACATGATGCACAACACCTGGTTCTCCCTATCGTTCCCGGTGTCGGATGCGGCGCAGGAGTCACACCCTCCACGGTCGCAGCCGGTGTCCCACCCTTCCTCCGCATCAGCACCGGACCCCGGGAGACACCCATGACCGTGACGAAACAGCCCGAACAGAGCGCGCTCCACCTCACCCTCCCCGCCCAGCCGACCCAGGTCGAGCAGCCCGTCCCCGTGGCGGAGCTGGTGCAGACCCGCTTGGCGGGGGCAGACCTCACCGAGGCCGTGAAGGTGATCCTCAAGGAGGCTCTGGGCGACGGCGAGACCCCGCAGACCGCCCAGGCTGGCCGGATCTGCCTCGAGTCCGTCGCCGTCACTCGGTTCCGCGGCATCGGCCCCCGTGCCTGGCTGAAGCTCAGCCCCCGGCCCGGCGTGAATCTCGTCGTGGGCCGTAACGGCTCCGGCAAGTCCAGCATCGCCGAGAGCATCGAGACTGCCTTCACCGGCACCAACCTGCGGTGGCACGGGAAGGACGCGACGCGTAGCCGCAACTGGCGCAACCTCCACGACACCGGCAAGCCGGAGATCGAGGTGAAGCTCGCCATCGAGGGGGACACCGGTCGCAGCACACTCACCCGGACGTGGAACAGCGAGGACTTCAACGACTCCGAGGGTGAACTCAAGCGGCCCGGACACGGTCGTGTGGCCCTCGACCAGGCGGACTGGAGGCAGGCCCTGACGGATTACCGGCCCTTTCTGTCGTACGTCGACCTGGACCGCATGATCAGTGGCAAGCCCTCCGAGATGTACGACGCCATCGCCACCATTCTCGGTCTGGGGCAGTTCAACGCTGCCGACAGTCGGCTCCGCGTGGAGACCAAGGCTCTCGAGGACGCGGCGAAGGTGGCGAAGGCGGAGCTGCCGAGCCTCAAGGAGGGCTTGTACGAGCTCGAGGACGACGAGCGCGCCGTAGAGGCGCTCGTGGCCATCGACTCGAAGGGGGCTCCCGACTTCGCGACCCTTGAAGCACTCGTCAGTGGTCTGCCCAACGTCGACGAGGGCCTGATCGCCGAGCTGCGCTCCGAGGCTGTCGTAGAGGGACCCGACATGGCACAGGTCGGCTCGGCTGTGGACCGGCTGCGTAAGGCCCTCGCCGGCGTCGAGGACCTGCACGGTACCGGCGCCGAAGACGCACTGCAGCGTGCGGAGCTCCTCGAGCGGGCGGTGGCTCACAACGACCGCCATCCCGACGAGGATTCGTGCCCCGTGTGCCGAACCGAAGGAATGCTGGACGCCGCCTGGGCCATGGATGCCACCTCCCAGATCGCCGCACTGCGGCAGGAGGCCACGACCGCCGAGAAGGCACGGAGCGAACTCCGCTCGGCCGCTCGGGCTGTGCAGGATCTCGTCCATACGCCTGGGTGGATCCCCGTCGCCTTGACCGATCCGTGGGGCGCCTGGACCGCCTGCCGAGCGATCAGTGATCCCGCCGAACTCGCCCGGCGTGCCCACGAAACCGCCGCGCCCCTGGCCGATGCCTGCGCTGCGGTCAAGGAAAGGGCCTGCAGGGAGCTGGAGAAGCGGGATGAGCGCTGGCGCAGGCTTGTCACCCGTCTGACGGGCTGGGCGGAGAAGGCCCTCGCCGTAGAGGCGAACAAGGGGCGGCTGCGTGACCTCAAGAAGGCGAGCACCTGGATCAAGGCCCTGGCCGCCGAGCTGCGGGAGCAGCGCATGGAGGGCTTCGCGGACCAGTCGCAGCGGATCTGGGAAAAGCTCCGCCAGGAGAGCAACATCGACCTCACGGCCGTGAGCCTGAAGGGTAGCGAGAAGGCCACCGTCCGCAAGCTCGTCATGGACGTCTCCGTCGACGGTCAGGAAGCCTCAGCGCTCAGCGTCATGAGCCAGGGCGAACAGCACTCCCTCGCGCTGTCCCTGTTCCTGCCCCGGGCCGCCACCACCGACAGCCCGTTCGGCTTCGTCATCATCGACGACCCCGTGCAATCCATGGACCCCGCCAAGGTTCACGGACTCGCCCAGGTCCTGTCCGAACTCGGCAAGCACCGACAGGTCGTCGTGTTCACCCACGACACCCGCCTCCAGCGCGCGTTCACCAATCAGGAGCTGCCCGTGACAGTGTTCGAGGTCGAGCGGGGCGAAGCCTCGAAGGTGAAGATCAAAGCGGTGACCGACCCGGTTCAGCAGGCCCTCGACGACGCCCGTGCCGTGGCCAGCACCGTGGACCTGCCGGAGGCGGCCCGCACGCACGTGCTGCCCAGCCTGTGCCGCATCGCCCTGGAGAACGCCTTCCTCGAAGCCGCCTGGATCCGCCACCACCGCTCGGGCGGTGCTGAACACACCCTGCAGGCCGCCGTGTCCGACGCCGACAAGCTCATGAAGGTCGCCGCGCTGGCTCTCTTCGGCGACACCGGGCGGACCACCGACGTCTACCGGGAACTGCGCACCCGGTGCGGGCCGCGTGCGGTGGACCTGCTCAAGCAGTGTCAGAGTGGCGCCCACGCCGCCGGGGCCCGGATCATCGATCCCCACCGGTTCGTGGACGAGATCACGCTCTTCGCGCAGAAGGTGCGCAAGCCGGAGGTGACGGTGTGATGATCGCCCCGACCACTTCTGCCGAGGACCTTCTGCTGACCGCTGATCGGCTGCTGTCCTCTCTCCACTTGGGGGCGACGCCGGCTGGGCGCCACCGCGGTGCCGCCCTCGCCCTGCGCACCGCCCTGGAGATCGCCGTCGACCGCACTCTCGAGGCGGCGGTGCCGGGGCTCGCGGGCAGCACCGTGCGGGCCAGGATGCTCTGCCTGCGCTGCTACACCGGTGCAGCGACCGCACGCCGGGCCCGCGCCGTCTGGTCGCACTTGTGCCTGGGGTGCCACTACCACCAGTACGAGATCGGCCCCACCCGCGACCAGGTGCACGCATGGCGAGCGGAGGTGGGCGACCTTGTCGCTGTCTTGATTCCCTGACTGCCCGCCAGCCGGGGTGTTGTGTCTGATATTTCTTTCGCTGGGACCGGGCCTGTGCCCGGCGCAGCACCTTGCGAGGTGCTGCTGGGGAGGGGAAAAACGCATGAGCACCACCACACGCGACGAGATCATCGCCATCGAGCAGAAGGCGGTGGACCGCGCCTACGACTGCTACCACGAGCGGATGGCCGAACTGACCGGAGGCTCGATCGCCTCGGCTTCTGCCAGCGGCAAGGACGGCGTCGCCAACCGCCTCGATGCCGAGGACAAAGCCGCCGCGTACGGCGGTCTCGGCGACGCCTCTTTGGTCATCAACCGGGTGGACGTGAACGACGGCCCTGGCAGGCAGCCGGATACCTGGTACGTCGGGCGGCGAGCCGTCTCCGACGTCCACACCCGCGACACCGTGGTCGTGCTGTGGACGACCCCGCAGGCCAAGAAGTGGTCCGAGGCACTGCCCGACGCCCCGGGCGAGATCGTCCTGCGGCGGCAACTGCGCTGCACGCGACAACGCGTCGAAGGCTACGCCGACGACATCTGCCTCGTCCTTCCCTCCCTGCAGCAGGCTGTGGACGACGCCGAACAGCAGGTCGCTGCGGCCGGCACGGCCGATGCCGTACCGCAGGCGGGGAAGATCCGGCCGCCGGCTGGCACACCGACCGATGTCGCCCGCCTGCACCGGCAAAAGCCCCAGCCGCCCGACGACTTCCTCCTGCAAGAGCTCCAGCGCTCCCGCAGAGGCAGCATGCGCGACATCGTCGAGACCATCCGCCGCGACCAGATGGCCCTCGTCACCGGCTCCCCCACCGACATCCTCGTCGTGCAGGGAGGGCCGGGCACCGGCAAGTCCGCCGTCGGCCTGCACCGCGTGACGTGGCTCGTCAACAACGAGCACTTCACCGCGCAGGACATCCTCGTCATCGGCCCCCACCAGCAGTTCCTCGACTACGTCAGCCAAGTCCTGCCCACCCTCGGCACCCGCAACATCAACGCCGTGCAGCTGTCCCGCCTGTGGGACGGCGAGATCCTGGGCACCGACACACCCCCGGCACAGCTCCTCAAGTCCGACGAGCGCATGGCGGCCGTCCTGCGCCGCAGTGTCGAGCAGGCGTGCCGTCCCGAGGCGATCGACGACTTCACCACCACCCCCTCCTACAAGGACGCCACCCCGGAATTCACCGTCACCGCCGGCAGCACCACCCTGCGCATCCCGCGCTCCGAGGTCCTCGCCCTCCTGACCGACGTCCGCGCAAGCGACGGCTCCTACCGTCAGCGCCGCGACCGCTTCCGCAGCCTGCTCGTCGACCGCCTGCTGCAGGAACTCGCCGCCGTCGCCCCGCGCCGCGGCCGCGACGCCACAATCCGCCGCGACCTGGAACGCAATCGCCAGGTCGAGCGTCTGATCGAACGCGTCTGGCAGTCCCCCGGCCCCCGGGAGACACTCCGCAGCCTGTACGACTCCCCCGACCTCCTGCATGCCTGCGCCGACGGCATCCTCGAGGACCAGGAGCAGACCGTCCTGCACCGTCCCCGGGCCGACAAAGCCGACGCCGACCCCTGGACCCTCCACGACCACGTCTGCCTCGAGGAACTGCAGTACCTCATCACTGGCGAGACCCCGCAGCGCTATGGGCACATCGTCATCGACGAGGCCCAGGACCTCACGCCCATGCAGGCCCGCTGCCTGCACAGACGCTCCGCGGTGAATGGCTCCATGACCATCCTCGGCGACCTCGCCCAGGCCACCGGCCCCCACGCCTACACCGACTGGGACCGCCTGGGCGCTCTCCTGTCCGACCACGGCGACTGGCGCGTCGCCGAGCTGAGCACCAGCTACCGCGTTCCCGCGGAGATCATGGAGTTCGTCGCGCCCCTGGCCCGCGCGATCGCCCCCGCGCTGCCCTACCCGCGGGCCATCCGCGAGGCCGGCGAGACGGCCGTCCGAACGCTGGCGACCGACCCGTGGAAACTCCTCGACGACACCGTCGGCCACGCCACCCGGCTCCTGGGCAGCACTGACGGCAGCACCCTGCGCTCCGTGGCCGTCATCGTCCCCGACGACTCCGGCTGGCTCGACGAGATCAGTCGCCACCTGGGCCAAGCCGCCGGCATGAGCGACGAACAGCGGGAAGCCGTGTCCGTCCTGGCCGCCGCCCAGGCCAAGGGCATGGAGTACGACCACGTCCTCGTCGTCGAGCCCGCCACCATCGCCGACCGCGGCCCGGCCGGCCTGCGCCAGCTCTACATCGCCCTCACCCGCAGCACGCAGAGCCTGACCGTCCTGCATACCTCCCCGCTCCCGCACGCCCTCACGAACACCGGTGACACCGCCACACCCTCACCCGCACAGACCGCACCCGCCATAGCGGACGGTGAACTCCCCGAGATCGGGACCGACATCCGGGTCCGCGTCCTCGGCCCCGGACCCGGCGGCCGCTACCGGGTCGAAGCCCTCTCCCCCGTCACTGAGGTGCCCCTGGTCCTGGCCGTCCGCCACGGCTCCACTCTCCCGCACACCGGCGATGAACTGGACTGCTGGGTGCTCGCCCACGACACACACCACTGCCTGCTCACCGCGGACCAGCGCGGACGCCAGCCCATCTCCCCCCGGATGGCCGAACGCTATGTGGCCGCCCTCGGCGTTCTAGAGGAACTCACCACCGAAGACTGCACCGTCCCGGACGACGCCCGCGAACGCCTCTCCGAACTCAAGGGCATGGCCAACCGCGTCCTACGCCGCGACCAGGCGGACTGGGTGGACGTACGACGCGTGCTCGGCTCCCCGGACAAGCACCGGTTGAACCTGCTGCGCGACCTCGCGACAACTACCAACCGCGCCCTCAAGGACCACACCCTCGACATCGACCGACTCCAGGCGGACCTGGCCCGCGCCGGTTGGACACAGCCGCTGGCCGAGGCCCGCGAGACGCTGCAACAACGCCTGGCTGACCTGCCCGAGCCGGAAACCGCACCCTCAACGGCTCCGGCCACACCGCAGCCCGCACAGAAGGAAGCCGTACCCATGGCGCCCGTCGCAGACCCGCCCGCCACGCCAGCACCCACCTCCACGGGTCTCCTGGACACCCTGGAGGCCGCGGCCGCTGCCGACCGCAGGTGCAAGAAGCATGAGGCAGTACGCCACGCCCTGATGTCAGACCTGCTGTGGGCAGACCTTCAGCCGACCGACTCCCCGGCAATCGACGTCAGCCGCGTCGCCGAGGACGGTCACTTCCTCTACGAGGTCCTCGGCGCAGGCCACTCCACACACACCGACCTCCGTTCAGGAGCCGCCCGTCTCCTCGAGATCAACCACACCCTTGCCACTCCCGCCGACCGCCTGTACCTGGTCCTGTCTGAACCACCCACCGAGGACTGGTCGACCGACACCCTGCACAACGTCTTCGACGTCCGCGTCTTCTGGCGCACACCGGGCAGCTGGGACGGCCCCGACGCCGGATCTGCCCTCAAAGCATGAACTCAGCCAGGCCGTCGGTCCGTCCGTCGCACAATCAGATCGGGACCTCCGGAAAAGGGAAAGTCGCACGTCAAAGGTCTAAATGCCCTCGCGGCTACATCCCCATCACGAGCGGCCCACCTTCGAGACGCCCCGGCCCCAGGCCCGAACAAGCCATGCCCTGCTGCCCGTGCACCACCGTCAGCCACGCGGCCAGGAGCAACTCGCGATCTGTGACCTGACAGCTCACCCACTCGTACATCACCATCCACGCCCCGGGGGGCATTCATGAGCAACCCTCAGCAGCCCAATCAGCTGCCCTCGGACTACGAGCTCGCGGAATGGCAGGCTATCCAGCAGTTCAAGCAGCGCCCGCTGTCACGAGCGATGAGAAACGCCGGCGAGCAGGTCGCCAACAGCGTCAAGGAAGTCGGCAAGCGTGCCACGAAACAACTGGAGAACTACCCACGGGCCAAATCGGCCGTTTCGCGTGGACAGGAATTCGTTGCCAAGGGCACACACAAAGTCGGCGTCGGGGCTCGCGGAGCCGCCGACGCCCTGCCGGACTGGAGCGGCACAGCCGTTCAGTCCATACGACGGACGTTGGGACGAGTCTCTCGAGCAGGACTCTCCTCCAAGCGCGTGGTGGCACTGCACAAAAAGCGCGGACACGACGTCGCAAGGCTCTCCGACCTGCGCCGCCTCGACCTCGAACAGGTCGACGCGGTCCGCGGGCGGGCAGCGAGCTGGTACTTCCCGGCCGTCGCCGCGCTCTCGGGAGCCAGCGCGGGGCTTGTGATCTCCGGAGGACAGCTCGTCATCGCCGCCTCCGCCGGCGCCGCGGCGGCCCCCACGGGAGGTGCGATCACCGGTGCCTTCGTCGCCGATACCGCGTTCGTCCTCGGACTCGCGTCCCGTGCCGTCGGCCAGGTCTCGCTGTTCTACGGCTACGACCCCGAGGAGCCTGCCGAGAAACTCTTCGTGATGTCTGTCGTCAACGTCGGGACAGCAAGTTCTGCCACCGCCAAGAACGCTGCGATGGCAGACATCTCGCGACTCACCCAGGCACTCTTCCGCGGCAAGACGTGGGAGGTCCTGAACGAAACGGTTGTCGCCAAGGTCTCCTCGCAGTTCGCGAAGGCATTCAGCTTTCGCCTCACCAAGAAGGGACTCGGCAAGGCCGTACCCGCAGTCGGGATCGTCGTTGGAAGCACCCTCAACTGGACCACCCTGGAGGGGATCGTCGACGCCGCCGAGCTGGCATACCGACGGCGGTTCCTCCTGGAGAAGTACCCGCATCTCGCCGACGAGGAGGGCTCAGGATCATTCCCCGATGCCGGCCCGGATGTCCCAGACGACGCCGACGAGGAAATCAGCTTGCTCGGTAAAATAGTTGAGGCGGGCGGACCTGACCTCCACTGACCCGGCGTCCCGGCGTCCCGGCGTCCCGGCGTCCCGGCGTCCCGGCGTCCCGGCGTCCCGGCGTCCCGGCGGAGGATGTCATCACACGGGCCGCCGGGACTTCACCCGAACAACGAGCAGTCACCCGCTCAACACACGCTCCGCGCTGCTCCAGCTGGAAGCCTGACTCAGGCTAGAGCCAATGCCGTTGCCTTACGGCTCTGTGGGGTGGGGTCTTGTGATGAGGATGGCTTGGGTGCCGGTGCGGGTGGGGTGGGGGCAGGCATGGTGTTCAGCGCGTTTGAGCCGGTAGTTGGACATCTTGCGTTTGACGACGCGGGGCTGGCTGCGGAGCCGCCTGGCGGGCAGGAGGCGTTCCAGGAGGTCCTGCTGGAGCATCACCAGTGCTCTGACCAGGAGGTCAGGGGGAAAAGCTGCCCGGCGTGACGGTCACACTGCGCCGGGCGGAGCGCAGGGTTTCGGTGAAGGAGACCCGGTCGGGATCCAGGCCACGGGTGCCGGCCGTTCTCAGCATGAGTTCGCGCAGGGCGTGGTGGACCAGCAGGTGTGCCCAGATCTGCTGACGGACACCGTCGGGGGTTTTGCTGCTGAGGACGACACGTGCGCCGCGCTGTTGGGTTTTGATCTCGGCGAAGACGGACTCGATCTCCCAGCGTTCGCGGTAGAGCGCGGCGAGTTGCCGGGCGGGATACCGGCGGGCGTCCAGCAGGGTGGTGACCAGGCGGTAGTTGTCAGCTGCACCCTCGCTGCCCTGGCCCTTGAGCTGGTAGGCGAGGACCCGCACGGTGACCGGTTCATGCCGGGCAGGGCCGCTGCTTGCCCGGATCCGTGAGAGCCATGACCCGTCCCGGAACTGCTTGATGACCGGCAGAACGCGGTTGGCGGGCACCCGCCACAGCAGATCGGCGCCGGTGGCGGTGAAGGCCTGCCACAACGGGACACCGAGGAACTCGCGGTCGGCCAGGACGAGCTGGCCCGGACCGACCGAACGCGGCAGGCGCCCGACCAGGGTGACTTCCCCGGTGCGGCAGCCGGCGAGTTCCGCGTCCAGCACCGCATGACTGCCCACCTCCACCAAAGCAGCCATTCGCACCTGCGGGAACGCGCTCTTGTCCGGCCCGCGGCCGTTGCCCGGGCGTGCGAAGGCGGCCTCGTTGGCCTCGCTGTCCGCGACGTCCCAGCACGTCCCGTCCACCGCCAGCAGCCGCAAACCCCGCCAGAACGCACCGGGTGTCGCCTCGTTGGCCATCGGCTTGGCGGTGGCGGCGAACAGCACCCGCAGGGGCTCACAGCCCAGCCGCTGCCGGGCCCGGAACAGCGAGGACTTCGCCGGCACATGCCAGTCGCCCAGCAGCCCCTGGCCTCGCAGCCCCTCCACCAGGTGACGCATCACTTCCAGGTACGGAGCCGGAGAGAACAGCGCCAGCCCCAGCACGAAATACACCACCAGCCGGGCGGGAAGCAGTCGCTTGCGTCGCTCCGCGCATTCGCAAGCGGCCACCACACGATCCACCAACCCCGGTGGATACACCCAGGTCAACAACCCCAGACCCGATAACTCAGACACACTCGCAGCCACCCGAACCACCCCCGGGACCCACTGCCAAGCAGCCTACGCCCGCCACCTAAAACAACGGCATTGACCCTAGGCGTGGCCGAGCGCGCGACTGAGTCGGGCGGCTCCTTGGCAAAGACACCGACCTGCTCGTCGCCGCCGCCGCGCTGCACGACGTCGGGTATGCGCCTCGACTGGCTGTGACGGGATTTCACCCGCTGGACGGGGCAAGGTTTCTCCGTGACGAGCACGAGGCCGACGAGCCACTTGTACGGCTCGTCGCGAACCACTCGTTTGCCTTGTTGGAGGCCGAGGAGCGCGGGCTGCATGATGAGCTGGCGTCGGAGTTCCCCTTGCCGGACGACGCACTGCTGGTGGACGCACTCGTGTACTGCGACATGACGACGACGCCCGACGGCGGCCGGACCACTGCGCAGGAGCGTGTCGCGGAGATCATCGGCCGCTACGGTGCGAAGAGCGTGGTTGGGCGGTTCATCCGGCGGGCGGCACCGGAGATTTTCTCCTCGGTCGCGAGGATCGAGGCCGCGCTGGCGGCTCAGCCGAGGTAGGGGTAGGTGCCGGCGAGGTAGTCCCCGATCTGCTGGCGCATGCTTGGGTGGATGTCGTACTGGTTCAGGTCGGTCGGACGAACGAAGCGGACTCCGTCGGCCTCGTCGTTGATGGTGGGTGCACCGCCGACGGGGCGGCCGATGTAGGTGTTCTCGTACTGCTGGCGGATCTCGCCGTCGGTGTAGGCGACGATGTGGTTCGGGTTGGTGTAGACGCCGAGGAAGCCGGTGATCTCCGCGATGATGCCCGTCTCCTCCAGGCACTCGCGGACAGCGCACTGGGCCGCGGTCTCGCCGATGTCCTGGGCACCGCCGGGGAGCGCCCACTGCCCGGTGTCGCGGCGTCGCTGAAGGAGGATGGCGCCGGTCTCGTCGACGACGAGGAGGTTGCTGGCCGGGATGAGGGTGTTCGCCTTTGGGGCACTCGGGTCGTTGAAGTACTCAGTCCTGCCCATGGTCGGTGGTCCTCTCCTGGTGGGATGCCCACGGCCGCGCGGCGGCCCAGACGGCGTCGAAGCTCTGAGCGTAGTTGTCGAACCACCCGGTGCCGTCTGCCCTCTTGAGGTGGAACAGAGGGTTGGCGCTGGCCGGTTGTCCCCAGATGTGAGGGTTGACGAGCAGGTTGTCGTCGTAGCGGAACATGGAGGTGTAGAGCGTGGTGTCGTGGAGCCGTACGGCGCACCCGGCCTCGCCCAGCAGCGGGCGGTAGTACGTCAGCGAAGCGCGGATTTTGGCAGCGAGGGTGTCGCCGATTCCCTCCTCGCGGCCTCGGATGGAGACTGCCTGCCCGTACGGGTCGCCGAAGCACAGGCGCACTCGCACTCCGTCGGCGGCGCGTTCGGAGAGCATCTTGGCGACGTGGGGGTTGGATTGAGCGAAGAACGTGCCGGAGAAGACGAGGACGCTGATCTCGTGCCGGGCCTCTAGCAACAGCGCCAGCCAGACGTCCCGGGGCACGCTGGCCCGGTTCTGGTAGGTGCCGACCAGCTCGGTGCCTAACCCGTCCCGCGGTCGGCCGGGGCGTTTGAGCGGCTCGGGCCAAAGGAAGGTCTCTTCCACGCGCAGGTGTCGCGCAACGCGGAAGCGGTGCCGGGCATGGGGAATCCGCCCGCCCAGCCACCGGCTTACCGTTTTGGGATCCACCTCGCAGACCTCGGCAAGAGACTCGGGCGAGACGCCACGCTGGCCGAGCACAGTGCGCAGTCGGTCGTTCACAGCAGCCATCGAATCGGTGCAGCACATGATCACGCAAGGACGTTTTGGGACGTAGTCGCTGATGCGCAACCCCGCCCCCTGCCTAATCTGGCGCCATGGAGCTCATCGTCCTGTGGGACATCGACCACACCCTCATCGAGAACTCGGGGGTGAGCAAGGAGATCTACGCCGCTGCCTTCTCGGCGCTCTCGGGACGGGAGCCTACGGCGCCGGCGCGTACCGAGGGGCGTACGGATCGGCTGATCATGCGCGACATGTTCGTGCGCGACGGGCTGCCCGTACCTGACTGGCGCTCCATCGAGACCGCGCTCGCCCAGGCGGGGGAAGCGCGCCTGGATGATCTGCGCAGGCGTGGGACTGCCTTGCCCGGTGTCCATGAGACGCTGAAGGCCGCCTTCGCCCAGAGCGGTTGGGTTTCCTCCGTCCTGACCGGCAATATCGCCGCCAACGCCCGTGTGAAACTGTCAGCGTTCGGCCTCGACTCGCTGCTGGACCTGCCGGTGGGCGCCTACGGAGCGGACGCTGAGCTCCGTCCTCAACTGGTCGCTGTCGCCCGCGAGCGCGCGCAGCGGCTTCGCGGCGTTCCGGCTGGCGTCCCCACCGTCCTGGTGGGTGACACCCCTCGCGACGTGGAAGCGGCCCTGACCACGGGCTCCGGGATCGTCGCCGTCGCCTCCGGCATCCACAGGCCGGAGGAACTGACCGCCGCCGGCGCTGCCGAAGTCCTGCCCGACCTGTCGGACACGAAGCGCGTTCTGGGCATCCTGGAGTCCTTCGCAGGCCACTGAAAACGTCCCAGGACGTCCTCGGATCGTCCCTGAACGCGGTGTCGAGGTCCCCGGGCAGAAAGCCATTATCAGGGCTCCCAACAGGCAGTCAGCCGAAGGAGCCGATGTGATCGGGGAAGTCACCGGGATCAGAAAGATTCGAATGCTGTACCTGCAGCTGCTCTACCGCTGCAACTTCACGTGCCTGCACTGCTTCCACGGCAAGCGGCTCCAGTACGCCGACGCCTTCACCGCCGAGGAAGCCGTCAGCCTTCTCGCCCTGATGCGGGACGAGTACGGCACGGAGGCCGTAACCCTGCTCGGCGGAGAGCCGTTCGTCTACCGGGACCTCGCACAGGTCGTCCGCCATGCGAAGGAGGAACTGGGCCAGCGCGTCGAGATCTGCACCAACGGGTACCGGATCGAACGCCGACTGACCGAGATCGCTCCGCACCTGGACCTGCTCAGGGTCTCGCTGGAGGGCGTCGGATCGACCAACGACGGCATCCGCAGGCAGGGCAGTTACCTCAGCGCCCTCAACTCGCTCAGTCTGGCGCGGGACCTCGGCGTTCCGACGGGCGCGACGATGACCGTCACTTCGCGGAACATCGACGAGGTCCTCCCCCTCGCCAGCGTCCTGGCGCAGCTCGGGGTCCGGCAACTCAAGCTCCACCACCTGCGGGCGGTCGGCAACGCCGCCGACCACCCCGAACTGCTGGTCACCGCCCCCTCCGCCTACGGCCGGCTCCGCGAAGAGCTCGCTTCGGCCGACCTGCCCCTGGAGGTGATCGTCGACGAGGATCTCTCCGAGCACGGCGCCCCGCAGGTCTGCGCACCGGACGACGGGCCTCGCGAGATCGACCGCATCGAGGCGGACCCACGCGGCGCGCTGACCATGTTCTGCAAGGCCGTGGGCAAGGACTCGCACGCCTTCTGGTACGAGAAGGCGGCGGGGCACATCGTCCATAAACCCTCGGCCGCCGACGAGCTCGCCCTCGCGGTGCCGGACGTGGTGTACGCCCGTGCCTGATCGTCCGCGTTTCGAGAGCCTGGAGGGCCTACGGGGCACCGGTAAGTCCACCCTGGCGCTGATGCTCGCCGCCGCCCGCCAAGCTGTCCTCGTCCCCACCGTCCCGGCCCCCTATCAGCCGCTCAGACACGCGGTGGACGAGCGGACGAATGTCGAGGCGCGGATGTGCCTCTACCTCTCCGCGCTGTTCACCGCGGCCGAGGAGATTCAGCGCCACCTCGACGCCGGCGTCCCGGTCGTCGTCGAGAGCTACTTCGCCCGGTGCCTCGCCAACCACTGGGCCCTGGGCGCCCGGCTCGGCGTCACCCTGCCGAGCTGGTTGCCGACACCCGTCACCTACCACCTCGTCTGCGCCGACGACGAACGACAGCGCCGCCTCGCCGGTCGGAACAAGCCGACATCGCGGTGGGACGTACTGATCGAGTCCGTCACGGAACGGGTGACGGACGCCTACGCCTCGTTCCCGACGCATCGCATCGACACCACGGGGCGCAGCCCCGACGAGGTCCTCCGCGTGATCACAGACACCGATACGCAAGGAGCGCACTCCCATGCAGACACAGAGCCTGTGGGAGCACACCCTCACCTTCTTCCCCCAGTTCCTCGCCGCCCTGCGGGAACGCGTCGCCCCTGACGCCACCGTCGCGGTCATCGGCGCGAGTGACGGCAAATTCGTCTTGCCCCTCGCCGCTGCCGGTTACCACGTCGTCGCCATCGAACGCGACGCTGTCGCCCTCCACGGAGGCGAGGTCCACCTCCCGGGTGGCCAGGCACACGCATTGGGGCTACTCGATCGGCTGAAGCTCGAAGAACTCCACGACCGCGTACAGGTCGTTGAGGACGACTTCCTCGATGGCGAACCCCTGGGCCTGCAGTGCGAGGCTGTCTGGACGAGCTGCTCATGGCACTACAGTGCCAACCACCATCGCCCGCTCGCCGAGTTCGTCGACCGCATGCAGCGTCTGGTCCGCCCGGGTGGTGTATTCGGCGCGGAGTTCATGATGCCCGTCGAAAGACGCCATCACATGATCGAGCACTACACCTCCCCAGAGCGCCTGCGCCATCACTTCCTCGGCGGCTGGGAGGTCCTGCTCACCCTGCGCACGAACGAGTTCACCGAGCGACCCCACGTCGGCCAGCTGCACGACCACACGCACCGCATGGGCCTGCTCATGGCAGCCCGAACGTCCACCCTCACCGACCACTTCTGAGAGAAGGACCCGTGAAGCACGAGTACGAGGCGAAGTTCCTGGCCGTCGACGCCGCCGACCTCCAAGCCAAGCTGACCGCCCTCGGCGCTGTCCAGGCGCTCCCCCGCACGCTCCTCACCCGCAAGATCTTCGAGAACGACTCCCTCGACGGCGGGGCCTGGCTCCGCCTGCGCGACGAGGGCACCCGCTCGACGCTCACGTTCAAGCAGGTCACCGACGCCACGACGATCGACGGCACCAAGGAGATCGAGACCGAGGTCACCGACCTGCATGCCATGGCCGACATCCTCCGTCGGGTCGGCCTCGCCGAGGTCCGGTATCAGGAGAACTACCGCGAGGAGTGGCGCCTGGGCGAGGTCGCCTTCGACTTCGACACCTGGCCCGACCTCCCCACCTTTCTGGAGATCGAAGGGCCCGACGAGGCATCGGTCCGGGAGGCCGCCGCGCTCCTGGACCTCGACTACTCCGAGGCCCGGTTCGGCAGCGTCGACGAGATCTACAAGAGCGAGGCCGGCCGCGACATCCTTGCCGAACCCACCCTCCTGTTCTCCGGCGCCGAGAAGCAGGAGGACGCTTCCCCGACGGCCCAGGGCCGCTGATCACGGAGGTGCAGGAGCAATGCTGACGGAAGTCGCCTTACAGCACAGGGTGATCCCCGGAATCGCCGAGTTCGCCCGCGGAGGACTGCCCGCACCGGCGGCCACCGACGACGGCAACGAATGGGTCGACGGGTTCTGCTGGCTCTACTGTGGGCAGCGGTGGACGCGCGTCCTGTGGATCGGCCCCGCCAGGGTCGCCGGCGCCCAGGCGCCGATGTATGCGTGCGGCCCCTGCATCCGCGTGCTTCAAGAGCGGGTCTGGCAGTCCCTCTTCAGTATGGACCGCCCGGACCGCTCCGCCCAGCGGAGCGAAGCCGCCGCGATGGGACGGCCGACCTCCGGCAGGAGGACCGGCAAGCACCGGGGCCAGAGCAGGTTCCTCCGCCGAGGTTAAGCCCCGCCCTAGTCACGCAGTGTGCCCGCCGTCCCCCGCGGCGTGAGCCCCGTGGCCAGGGCGGGCCTTGGCCGTGCGCACCGTGCCGGCGTCCGCCGCCGACCACCGCCCGCACCGGTCTGGCGTGGAGATCAGCCGGGTCCAGTACGACTCCCCGGGATGGGACGACCGCTCCAACCGCCTTGGCTGCAACGGCCATCCATGCCGCGAGTGCACGAAGCTGACGCAACCACGGCCCAGGCACCGTTGCGGCAGTTGGCCACTGCATCACGCCCGCCAGGCCCCGCCACCCCACCAGACGTCCGGCCGCCACCCGAAAGTGAGTAACAACCCCGCGCCCGACCAGTCGCTCCTGCTCCGGACAGCAAAAAAAGACCCCGTCCCGCAGAACACGGGACAGGGTCTTCACAGAGCGCCGGGCAGGCCTTGCACCTGCATCTCCCCACAGGAAGCGGGACGTCTTTCCTTGGACCACCAACGCATCACCAACCGGGGCAACTTCCGCCGATCAGCTCAAGATCAATACTACCAGGGCACGGCACACCCGGCCTCGCCAACCGGCTCCGCCTATGCCTACCCTGCATGAACCGCGAGACTCAGGACACGCCCTGAGCAGCCGCGCGCATCTCAGCGTGCCCTGTCGGCCACCATGTCCCTCCCTCCCGTCCCCCGCCGCACCGGCCGTTCGCCCCATCTGCAACACCCGATCCGCGCGGCACTCAACTACCCACTGGAGAGGCCGTGTTGCAGGCGGGCTCTTCGGCAAACGAGCCACGCCCCAGTGACCTGGTCCGTAGGCTTTGCGACGGAATCACTGGAATCTTCCTGCATGGGCTGAGACACCGTGGACACTGCGACTCTGCTGCTGCTCGGCGCCGCGGGCGGAGCTGTACGCGGGATCATGCACGCCTACGACTGCATGACCGAATGGCTCAACAGGCGTCAGCAGTACCGGCTTGCTCCCGAGCCGGGTGCTGAAGGGCCGCCCGCGTTCGGCGCGTTCTACGACATCGGGGGCGAGTCGATCGCCGCTGTGGTGCACACCGTCCTGGGAGCCCTGGTAGCCGGACTACTGGGGGCGTCGGGACAGGTCAGTGGCGGCTTCGCGATCTTCGCCGCCGGAGCCTCCGCGCCCCTGGTCCTCGTCCAGCTCAAAAGCTCCCGTCTGGCCGAGGCGATTCTCGGGGAAGGCGCTGCTCCCGCAGCCGCGAGCGTCACGCAGACGGCCGACGCAGCAGGCAACGGTCCGGGACAGGTCCTGCACAGCACCCGGGATACCCCACCGGCGCAGCGCACCGCCGCCAGCACACTGCTACCGCCTGCGGCGGACAGCCCGCCCTCATCACGTCCTTCCCCGCAGCCGGGCAGGGCACGCAGGCCGGCCGCGGACCAGGACGGCACCGGATGAGCCGGCCCAGCCTGCTGCGACGGGCCGCCGCAGCCGCCCTCGGCACCACCGCGCATCCCACCCGGACCACCACACTGACCCCCGCCCTTGAGCTCCGCCTCGCGCGCCGGGCCGCGGCCGCCGTCATCGGCATCCGCTCCTACCGGCTGGCCGGGCGAGTGGAAGCAGCCGGCCCGTCCCACCCAGCCGGCAACTCCCCCAGGCAGCCGAGGGTCTGGGAAGTCCGCCGCCCGACCGACAGCACCTCACGCCGGTCCATCCTCACGGCACCACCACCGCAGGCCGAGAAGAGCACAGCCACCGTCCCTGGGCCCACGCACCACGACAGTCCCCGACCAGACCCATCGGACTGGCTCACCATCGTCCTCGATCACGCGTCACCCGTCGTGATCGGTACGAGCGACACCCCTGCGCAGCAGCACCGGCCGCGTCACACTCTCGCGCTGGCCGCGATGGCCGCCGTCCTCGCCATCGCCTTCACCGCATTCGGCTACCAGCTCCGCCCCTTGGTCCACCGGCAGACCCCCTCACACTCCGTGGGCAGCAATACGCCCTCCCCCACTCCCGTCGTGAACGGAGACGTGCCAGAGGGCTACCTCGGCAGCTGGACCACCACCATCACCAACACCACCGGCGAAAACACCAGATCACTCGTCATCAAACAGGGCAACATCGGCGACGACGTACTGATCCTCGTCGCCGACGGCCCCACTAGCAACGACACCTACCACTGCGTGTTCACGGCCCCCCTGGCCGCCGTGCCGAGCGGGGGCAGCCGACTGGAACTCGGCCCGAGCACCGTCACCTCCGGTATTCCTGCAGCCTCCTGCACGCCGGGTGGTACCTCGACCCTCAGCCTCAAGAGCGGCAACAGCCTGCGCCGCACCACCGACAGCGGAGAAGCCCTCACCTACACCCGTACCCGATAGCCCGCACCGCCCCGCAGGCACCCAGGTGGCCTACTTGGGTGTGTTGGCCTATCGGTCCCTGAGCACGCAGGACAGAATCCAAGAGAAGAGAAGCCGAGTCGTGGACTTCGCTCCCACCGGATGTGCGGGTGGGTGTCAGCGCTTCAGCCCCATTTGATCCGCTCCCTGGGAAAGTTTTCGGCGCCGTGGATACCAGGGTGGTTCCGTGGCACACCGAGGAGCTGTATCCGCAGGTCAGGCATGCGCTCGAGCCCCGCCAGATCGGCTTCCCAGCCGATCCCCGTGACACCGAGCGTGAGCCGGCGCAGGGCCGGGAACGCGGTCGGCAGACGCGTCAGGTCGATGTCATCGAGCCCGTGATCCGCGTGAAGCATGAGACCGAGGTGGTTCACTCCGCCGTGGCCGAGGCCTGAGGGCATGGTGAATTGCCGCGCCGAACACGAGACGGACAACTGCGTGAGGGCCGGCAGGTCGCCGAGCGAGTCGATCCCCTCCACCGCGGAGCCGGTGAGCCAGACCTGGGCCAGGCTCGTCCACTCGGCAACATGCGCCGGCCAGTCGAGGGGCATGGACGTGAGCGCCAGATCCCTCACCTCGGGCAGCGCGGGCAGGGTGAACCGGAACGCTTCGTAGTGCCGATGGGGCATGAGAATCATGGAGGCAATGAACAGCGGGTCACTCGTGGTCGGCGCGATTCCGAGAAGAAGGCTGGTCAGCCCATGTGCCTCACGGAGAAGGTCAAAGGATTCGGTGTCCTTGAGAGCGGTGGGCGTCCAGTTCAGCAAGCTGGTCCGGTGCCTGTTGGCGAAGGAGACGACCTCTGCGAGAGGCATAGCCTTTCGCACCGTCAGGCCCTCGACCGAGCCCAGAACGTGCGCCTGGCCGAGCTGCTCGGCCGAGTCGGCCCACAGCCGGGAGACATCCAAACCGGCGAGTACGGCATCGGCGTATTCCCGACCCGGGCAGTTCTCCCATATGCCGACGAGTACCGAGGCGAGCTTCTTCCGCTGCTCGAACGGCATCTGGGAAAGGAAGCCGAGAGCCTCGGAGCCTCCCAGCCTGCCAGCCAACTGGGCGGCGCTGCGGCAGAGGTCCATGTCCTGCCAGTCGAAGTCACGCTGCAGAGCGGAGAGCAGGTCGGGCCCGACCGAGGCGTACTGGTCGGTCTCGTGCGAGAGACCGTCGTCCTGCGACCCGGTGGGTTGTGCAAGGGCCTTCTCCGGCCCCGAGGCGAGTGCCTTGCTCTCTTCGTTCGCCGCGAGCCGGAACGTTTTGGCGACCCCCGCGATCAGGGACCCGCGGTCCTCCTCCTCCATCTGCACCGCGTAGGGAATGCACGATGCCGCAGCCAGGCGCATGCGCGCGCGCTGCTTCCCGTTGGTCACCAGGCGGGCCTTGCGCCGCATCTGGGCGACGAACTCACGGGTGTCGGCAAGATTGCACTGGCTCATGGCGAAGCGCAGGACGTCGTCCCACATCTCCTCCCCGGCGTGGCCGGCGAGTTGCCCGAAGGAGCGCTGGGCGACCAGATCTGTCGCCGCGAGGTAGTCCTGGAAGGTGCGATGGCTGAAGCGCAGGGTGTCCTCGGCCGGGGCGACGAGAAGCCCGCTCCGCTCGTGCAGGGCCTTGCGGATCTCACTGGGGGTGTGGGCGCCGGGCTCCCGCCCCAGACTGGGCAGCCGGCTCTGCACCTTCTCGTCGAAACGCGTCAGGGTGATCTCCCGTTCGCCTTCTGCCGTCAGGTATCCGGCGATCCAGGAGAGAACGGCCCGGCGTTGATCGATGTCCAGGCCAGGGAGCGGCTCGGGCACCTCACGGTCCGCGTCGCGCAGCCCGAGCATCATGTCGACGGTCCGCGCGTACAGCTCCTGTCGGAACCGCGGGAGCCGGGTGCCGTGCACCTCGTGGAGCTTGCACAGTACCGCGCAGAGCAGTGGGGTCGCGGCGAGCGCGGAGAGATCCGATGATGCGTTGATGTGGCGGGTCAGAGAAATTTCGTAGGCGGAGAGGCGGTCGATCCGCCGGTCACGCTCCTCATCACCGAGCCGTGACGAGTGCACCCCGAGGATCGCCGCCTGGTGCCACTTGTGGATGAGCTCCGCCCGCTGGTCGGCGTCGAGTTCAACGAGTTTGAGCTCCACGAAACCGAGCCTGGCAGGCGGGGACCAATGCTGCAGCGCCTCCGGGCGCCCCGTGACGATGACCTGCAGGGCAGGGAACTCCCGCAGAAGATCGCTGATCCAGCGCAGCACGCCGTCCCGGTCGCCCTCCAGCACCTCGTCGAGGCCATCGACGAGCAGGAGCGCCCGCTCTTGCTCAAGCATCCGGCGAATCCACCCGTCGGGCGGGGCGAAGTCACTCGCCATCCCGCTGAACTCGAGGAACTGTCCAATCCGCGGCGGAACTCCGTCCCGTCCCTCGATCCGTTTCCATCTCGGCGCGTACATGTCGCGCAGGCGTAGCAGGAAGGGAATCTGGTCGTTGAACGGTTCGAGTTCGCCCTTGCACGAACCTCGCGCCATGGAGACGGCAAGCCACTCGAGCAGGGTGGACTTCCCCGCCCCCGGGCTGCCCCGCAGCAGGAGCCGCGTGTTCTTCGCGATGAGGGGCTCAACAGGTCTGGTCTGCTCCGCCGTCGACGACAGGCGCCGCGAAGGAACGCCCGCACGCAGACTCACGTACGCGTGGTCGATGCTGATGTCGTCCGCGAGATGGCCTTGGAGCCCGAGCCCGAACAGCTCGATGTGCCCGTAGCGGCGGATCGTCTCGCTGCGGTACGTGTCCAGGAACGCGGCGTCGCGAGCGTCCGACTCGGTAACCGGCGGTGAAGGCCGGACGCGGAACAGGGCGTCAGCAAGCGGCAACCCCTCGAACAGTGCACTGATAGGACTCGCCTCGAGCCGGGAGTGGTTCCATCCCGTCGAGTCGCGCACGACGACACCGATCAGCCACCGGCCCGCATGGAACACCGGTGCACCCGACATGCCGCTCCACGGTTCCGGACCCGCCGGCGGGTGTCCGTCGAGTTCGAGGGAGAGGTAGCCGTGGTTGTCCGCGCTGTTGGGTGCCACGCGAAACGCGGCCTCGAGCGGGGCGACGCCGGCAGTCACCCGGGTCATCACCGCGGGCAGCCCCAGTGCCGAGCAGTCACCGAAGTGCGAGTCGGATCCCAGCTCGCGCAACGCCACGTTCGCCAGCTCCCCCGGCGCGGCCAGGTCCTCGGCCGTGAGGAGTACGGCGATGTCCTTCTCGATCCGTACAACCTCGGCAGTGGTCGCGCGCAGGGTATGCAGTCGGCAGACACGCAGATCCTCAGCCGGGACGCCTTCGACCACATGGCCCGCCGTCACGACGACGCGGCTGTTGAGGAGGTACCCGCTGCCGCGCACTTGGTCGTCGCTTGTAGTGAGAGCGACCAAGTAGAGGCGGCTGGGGTGGCGGACGGCAGCGCTCATCGGACGATGCGGTGGCCGGACTCGGTGTTACGGATCTCGGGGCTCTCGCCGGTGGCGGCCGATACGGGAGTGAGGTTGAGCGTCACGCGATGGGTGTGCGCCATGGACCGCTTGCGCTCCGCGTCGGCCGTGACGACCCACGCCTTGATCCCGCCCTTGGCAGTCCGGTCGCGGGTCAGCGCAACAGTGAACTCCAACTGGATCGGGCCCATTTGGAAGCGAAGGTCCGAGTCAGGGTCGGATGCGGCCGCCTCGGTGATCTGTGCACGAAGTGCCCGCACGGCAGACACCAGTTCGACGGATGCCTCAGCAGGACCGTCGTCCGGCTTGCCGCGAGAGAACCACATCTTCTTCAACTCCTGGCACAGCCGCAGTATTTGGGCCACATCATGATGAACCCCGCGACGTGGGCGAGCAAGACCGTCTTCGCAGCGCCGGTATCGACGGGGACGAGCGAGCCTTGGCTACCAGCGCAGCGTGATCCCGCCGACGGCGTTGCCACCGCCCCGTACTGCGGACGCTTCGTGGCCAGACATCACCGGGTTCCTTCGAGGATGCCTCGGCCTTCAGGCCGGGGAGGAATCGGACTCCTGCGGAGCAGGGCAGGAAACGGGTGTTCGCCCCAAGGGCGAAACACCGTCCACCTGATTTGGGTAAGCTGCACACCGTGCTGATCGAGAGCCAAGACAGCACATGCACCTCCAAGCTTTGCTGTATCAAACCGGGCTGTTTTCGACCCGGCTGGTGTTGATCGCGGAAGACCTGTGGGGTCGCTGACCCGCAGGCAGCGTGAGCCAGGAATCCCCCTGCTTTAGCTGGGGGAGGATTCAAGCGCCTTTGCCGGGATGAGCAGGACGGAGCAGACCGTCGCCCGGCCACAGGACGCGCCCGGCTTCCGCCAAGGCCAATTGCTTGCCGACCTCGACCAGGACCTCGATCCGGTCGGCGGGCCCCCACGTCTGATATCGCGCGGCCGCCGGGTCGTAGGCCCGGACTCGGCTGTGCGGACCGGAGCACACCAGGGAACGGGCGATGTATGGCAGGTCCAGGCCGAGGGCGTCGCACGCGCGGTCGTGGATGAGCTGGACCAGGTCTACGGTGACCGCCTCCCAGTCGCCGACCTCCGGCCAGCGCGCGCCGCCGTCCAGTTCGTGGGTGAGGGTGGACAGCGGCACGATCTCGCCCTGCCGGCGCCCCCGGGTGAGGCGGTCGTAGATGCGGGCGCCGTCGGGTTGCCTTACGCGCGGGTGGAGCAGGGAGGCTGCGGCCACCAGCGAGGTGTTGATCTCCTGGGCGGCGGCCGGGTGGTAGGCCTCATGGGCGAAGAGCAGATACACCTGGCGGGCCTGCTCTTCGAGACCGTCTTGGGGCATGTGCGATTCCTCCTTCATCGACGCGATGGGAGTCGAATGGCCGGCTGAGTGACGGGGCCTGGGCGGATAGGGGCCCAGCGGCTCCTCTGCGTCGGCCCGGTCGTGCCGGACGGACGGTGCGCCGTCCTGCGTGGGCGTGACGATGTGGTGGGTCTGGACGGCGAGTTGCAGCATCAGCTGCTCCCGGGCGATGAGCTCGCCGGAGGCTGAGCGGGTGTCGTGGCGCTGGAGCAGGTCAGCTGTGTCGAACAGTTGGTGGTGGCCGGTCTCGACGGCGCGCCGCACCTCGGGGTGATCCCTGCCGGCGGCGGCTATGACGAGGCCGGCGTGCAGAGCGGCGAGGCGCTGCAGGTAGCGGCAGGCGGCTTCGGCCTCGACGATCCGGACCCTCTCGCCGGTACGGGCCTTAAGCGGGTCGCTCGAGTGCTCCACGAGGAGCGGGGCCAGGACGGCTGCCGGCAGCACGATGCCGAAGGGGACACTGTGAAGGATCGCGAGGACGGCCGCCGGCAGAGCAAGGACCGCGACGGCGGCTGCAGCGGTCCGTACGGCCACCGGGCCGAGGCGGATCCGGTGTGCGGAACTCCTGGCCAGCCAGCGCAGGCGAAGGCGCTGGGTACGGGTCGCGATCGGAGTGAACACGGCGATCCGGTGGGGCTGTTCGGGCAGGCTGCCGTCGGCCGGAACGCTCCAGTCGATCCACCCCCATCCGGCCTGTTCCCGAATCAGGACGGGTTCGCAGCCGGCTGCGCAGCCAGTGCAGACGTGGCCGCCGCGCACCGCGCGGGCCCGCTTCTTCTCCCATCGCTGGGGATGCTGCCCAAACGGGCTCAGCGGCTGAGCGATCCCGGACGTCGGCAAGGCAGGGGTGGTCATGGTGTGCTCCGTTCCGGCAGGCAGGTGGATGCGGTGGCGCAGGCGGTGCAACGGCCGTTGCCGTCGGGGTGGGCGCGTCGGGGTGTCGGCCCTGGGCAGGTTCGACACAGCGGCCAGCCCAGGCAGGCCGGGCAGAGGTCTTCGCCCAGGGCGGTGCCGGGTACGCCGCAGCCGGCGCACTCGACGAGCGCCCGGTAGGTCAGGGCCTCGGTCACTGTGCGGGCCGCGCACACTGTGGAAGTCCGCTCGGTCACCGGCCACGCGGGCAGCTCGTCCTGCAGGACGCGGCCGCCGTGGTGCAGGCTGTCCCGAGCGGCGGGCGGCGGATAGGCCTGAGCGGCCCGCAGGCGGGCGGCAATGATCGCGCCGACCGAGGTCCGCAGCGGGTTCGGCAACGGCCGACCGGTGATGACATGGCGCAGCTGCTCCCTGCTCCAGCCGGACTCCATCATCACGGTGGCCACGCGCCCCTGATCGGTCAGCGCCTTTCCTGTCAGCAGGAGTTCGGGATGGCTCGCTGCGATTTCAAGCAGGAGCCGGAGCCCTGGATGCATCTCGTCCGCCGGGACAGCGGCTGGCAGGGATGCTGGTGTGTCCGGACGGCTCGCTCCTGGGGGCGTCGCAACGTCGGCGCGGTCGCACGGACGGAGGGGTCTGGTCTTCTGCTTCGTGGTGTTCTTGCTGTTGGTGTTCTTAGTGGGGCGGTGAACCGATGTCGGGTCATCCACCGGTGGAAGACCCGACATCGGCTCGGACCTGGTGTTGTGCAGGCTGGGCAGGTCGGTGATGACGTACGCGGCCGCGCCGAGGGTGCCGTCGGGGTTGCGCTCGCGTTCCCGGAGCAGGAAGTCGTGCCTCTCCAGCTCCCTGAGACCGCTCTTCACGGCCGCCTCGCCGTCCCGGCCCCGGCGCGCCAGGTCTGCGACGCTTGTCCGCCAGCCGTCCCTGTGGGTGCTGATGAGTCCGAACAGGCCCTGGGCCTTGAACGACAGACGTCGGTCGCGGAAGAGGCCGTTGGCGATCTGGGTGAACTGGTCCGCCGCCATCACCCCCCGGCGGATCCCCGCCCCGGATACGGCCCCTGATCGGCTCGGCGTGCTCGGCGTGCTCGGCGTGCTCGGCGTGCTCGGCGTGCTCGGCGTGCTCGGCGTGCTCGGCGTGCTCGGCGTGCTCGGCGTGCTCGGCGCAGCGAAGACGCATGGCGTGTCCTTTGGCTGTGCGAGCACCGTGTCGAGGGGTGCCGGGCGGTCCGTGATCGAGTAGGCGATCTCGCCGAGCGTCCCGTCGTCGTGCCTCAGCTGTTCGCGGATGAGGTAGCCGTGCCTCTGCAGTTCGTTCAGGCCGGCGCGCACGGCGTCCCGCCCATCGGGTCCAGCGCGCACGAGGTCGGCGACCGTGACGTGCCAGCCGGCGACGTGGGTGCTGATGAAGCCGAAGATTCCCTTCGCCTTGAAGGAGAGCCGGGGGTCGCGGAAGAGGCTGTTGGCGATCTGGGTGAACTGATCCGCTGCCATCACCCCCCGGCGGATCCCCGCCCCGAAGCGGCTCATCGTGCTACCGCGCCTGCCATGAGCCTGCGGCGGCTGACGCCTTGGGGGCGCGCTGTGGGCCGGAGGCAGCCGGGGCCGCTGAGTGAAGAGACGTACGCGAGATCCATACGGTCAGCTCACCGGGCGCCACCGACCAGGCTGACGGCCACAGCCCCCGACCATCGGTCACGATCCGACACCATGCACGCGGGGCTGCCGTGGTCAGGCTCCTGGTCTGGCCGGCCATGGGCGTCCCCCGCGCGCTCAGAAGGGTTACGCGATGCTCACGCCGGACGAGCCGTCCGGCTGGGAGGGGGGTGTCGTGAAGTGGCCGAGATTCCCCGATCGTTCTTGGGTTCTTGATCACTGTCTGCCTAGAGTCCCCATTTGTGCCGACTTCTTGTGTCTGGCACGGACCTGCAAGGGGGAAGAACAGCGTGAACCGAGTCAAAAACACGGTGGGTGCCATAGCAGCCACAGTCCTACTCGGCGCCTTCAGCGTTCCGGCAGCTGCCACGACCAGCAGCACAGCCGAAGCGACTGCGGCGGCCAACCCGGCCTACCGGGTTCTCAAGCACCTCGACTACTCCGGTCCGGGCAAGGCGTCGTTACGCGTGGGCTACTACGACCGCGGACAGGACAAGGGCTTCGGCTGGAACAAGGTAAAGAAGAAGCACAACATCACGAAGTACTCCGCGGTCGAGTACATCGCCAAGTCACCGAACCGCAATAGGGTCGGCAACACGACGACCTATCACATGACGGGATATGCAGGGAAGTACCGGTGCCGCAACGGGGTGTGCACTCTCGTCAAGCAGTACAAGATGATTCTCTCGGTCAACGAGAAGGTGCAGCGTGACGGCCAGGACAAGGGCGTCATCACCATGTACTGCGTGGGTGTCGTCCGGTGCCCGAATTGGGTCAGCACGACCTTGGCCAAGGAGAACAACTCCCTTGCCGCATCCCCGGAGGAGACGACTCCGGAGGAAGACGCTCCCGACAACACCGAGGCCCCATCCGACGAGGGTGTGGACGAGGGCGACACCGAGGATGAGAACACGCCCGTGGATGGGAGGGCTCCGGCAGACGACGGCGACGCTACGGACGGCACCGAGACGTACCTGAGCTCCTACGAGCCACTGGCGAACTCCGTCCCCACCACAGCACTGGCAGTCGCGCCGGCTGCCTCCAGCAGTGAGAGGCTGATGGCCTCGTACAGCCCCCTCGCATGGACGATTCCTGTGTCCACCGCTGAAGACCGGTACCGCTACGTCGGGTCCTACACCCCACTGCGGTAGACGTCGATCCACTCTGGCCGCCCCCGCCCGCTCGGGGGCGGCTCTCCACCGCCCAGGAAGACACGATCGTGGCCGATCAGGACAGCGAATTCCTCACTCATGCCGCGGAGGTCACCTTTGACCTCGGTCTCGACAGTTTCCGTGTCACCAAGCTCACGCTCGGATCCCGCGCCATTGAATTCACTGAAGTCAGCGGAGAGTCAGAGCCGCCCGTCTATCTCGAGGGCGAGCCGCCCGGGGAGGGACGCGAGGCGCGCCGCATGTACGACTGGCAGCCCGCTGCCAGCGCGCCGGCCTGGATGAATATGGCATGGCTGCTCGATGACCTGGCTTCCTGGGTCGATCAGATGGCCGACGACCACATCACTTTGATCGGCATCGAGGCGCCGGAGTCGCACTGGTGCGATGTGCTGCTCCTTGACGGCGACAGCCGCTATCGAGTCCGGATGACACTGGCCGATCGACGCGAGATTTTGGACTTTCCCGGAATGTATCTGCGGGAGATGTTCATTGAGGGCCGCTATCGCGCCTACCTCGTCGAGGGCCAACCGGTCGTCGACCTGCGTGCTGTCCTCTGAAGGCTGCTCGTTCCCCCCTGAGGGCGGTGGCGGCAAGGCGGCCACCGCCCTCAGCCACCGGTCACGATCGGCAACCTGCGCACGGCACTGCCGTGGTCGGGCTCACGGTCGGGCCAACCACGGATGTTTGCCCGACGTCGAAAAGGCTGCGCATCGCGGTTGCGCAGCAACGGCGGGCGCTCGTCGCGCGGTGGCTGTGCAGGGGCGCCGCCATGTCTTGGGGCTGCGCACACGGCCCCCCGGGGTGCGCAGCCCCGGAGCGCTTGAGCCAGTTCCCGTCCCGCCGCCTTCAGCACGCCGACCCGTTCCGTCATGCCCGGGGCTCGTGGTCGGCTTCGTGGTCGGGGCGACCATGGGCTTTGTGTCCCCATCGTGACTGTGGTCGGGCTCTGGTGGTCGGTGGTCGGGTCGGGGCCTGCGGGTTTTCTCAAGGTCAGCAAGTACACGTTCTGACCTGGGAGTTCGACCATGTCTGTTGGCAAGCAAGCCTCGGGCAGCGAGGCCGCTGCTCCGATGGTTGCGGGGGCCCGGCTGGAGGCGATGCGACGCCGCGTCCGGCTTTCGCGCCTGGCTCTTTGGACCGTCATCGCGGCCGGCCCCGTCGCCCTGGGTGTCGCCATCACTTCCACCCCGGCCACGGTCGAGGCAGCCACGCCCACCAGGCCCGCCGCCGTGCGCACCTCGGTGGCCGCTGACCCGTCCGGCTATGCGCAGCTGTTCGTCGGCGCCTGGTTGCGCAGCAGTGCCGATGACGCCACGAGTGCGCAGGCGCGACTTGCGCAGTCGATGGGGCCGGACATCGAGTTGCCCGACCCTGCCGTCGGTGCGCAGTCCAAGCCGGCGTCCGTGACCACCGTGCGCAGTACGAAGCGCGCGAGCGATGCGTGGTCGGTGACGGTGGCTGCGCAGTACGCCGACGGAGCGGTGCGCTACTTCGCCGTCCCCATCCTGGTGGACCGTGCGGGCACAGCGTTCGCGGTGACTGCGCAGCCCGGCGTGGTGGCCGGCCCGGCCCGGATCGACGTGCCGGCGTCGTCGTACGGCGTGAGCGTCCCCGAAGGAGAACTGGCTTCCGCTGTCGCGGAGTTCCTCGGCGCGTACCTCACGGGGGCCGGGGAGGTGGAACGCTACCTCGCGCCCGGGGTGACGCTCCCGGCCGTCTCTGCCTCCCCGTATTCGACGGTCCGCCTCCAGCAGGTGCTCGCTGCCGAGAAGGCGGCAGCCGCCGAGCAGATACCGGGCGACGGCACCCGGGTGCACGTCTTTACCCAGGTGGAAGCCCAGGATGCGGCAGGACGGTGGCCGCTGGCCTACGAGGTCGTGCTGAAGGCCCGCTCGGGCCGGTGGGAAGTCGCCGCACTGGAGTCCGCAACCGCCCAGGCCGGGGGTGCCCGGTGAACACGGTGCACAGCCTGATGCTCGCCGGGGAGCTGAACGACCTCGGCGACAGCTGGATCGCCATGTTCAAGGAGTGGGCGACCAAGGGCCTGCAGGCCGGTCTGGTCGTCCTCGTGGTCGTCATCATGATCCAGAAGTTCAGTCTCAAGGCGGGGATCGGCGCCCTGATGCTGATGATCATCGCGCTGGGGCTGTACAACTCCCGCGAGGACCTTGCCGGCATGTTCGAGGACGAGGTCAAGAACCCGGCCAAGGGTGCGCCCGCGATCCCTGGCATCGTCCGTGCCCCCCATTCCGTCGTGTGGGAACACGCCGCAGGCTCGGGAGACCGACGGTGAGCGCGGCCGCCGCCGGGCGGGTGGGGCGCTTCTACACGTCGGCCCGCCGGCACCCGTGGGTGCTGGGGAAAGTGGCGGACTGGAAGATCCCGCTCGGCCCGTACACCCCGGCGCAGATCGCGGTCGCCGTGGGCGGCTGTTTCCTTCTCATCAAGAGCATCAGTTGGTGGTCGTGGATGGGGCCTGTCCCGATCGTGGCCTGGCTGCTGGCGGTCTGGGCGGTGCGCCGGCCGAAGGTCGGGGGCCGTGCACCGATGCAGGCGGCCGTGGGCTGGATGCTGCTGGGCCGGCAGCCTCGCGGAGGCCGGATCGGCGGCCACGCCGCACGCGACCGTGCTCCCCGCCCGCTCCTGGGCGGCTTCACCATCGAGGACGCGCTCTCCTCCACCACGACTAGCGCCTTCGCCCGTGCCGGGCGTCGGCCTGTCGGCCGGACACCGCGCCACAGTGCCACCTCAGTTCACCAGTCGGTAAGTCGGCGCCCGCCGTCGGCCGGCCCCGCGGCACCGCTGCCAGTGTCGGGTGTACAGCAGTTGCTGCACCTCGCCGAGCAGGCAGGGGGTGCGCGGTGAGGATCCCGATCCGGCACATCGCCGGACACCTGCTCTGGTCGGCGCACGGCAGCGTGTGGGCCCTCTACCGGCTGCACCCCGGCCCGGATGCCCTCGGCTGGACGGAGGAGACCGTTCAGGGCACCTACGTGCCCGCCGCCGTACGCGACGAACAGCTCGCCAAAATCACCCACCTGGTGCGCTCCCTGTCCGGTGCACCGCGTCTGTACGGGATGTGCGCGCAGGTCGATCCGGGCGAGGTCGCCCTCCGCATGATCGAGGGCATCGCACCGGCCGGCCCCTCTCACGATGACGGCCCGCATCCGTGGGTGGAGAACGTCGAGGCCACCCTGGACCTGCTGGACGAGCAGGAGATGCACCGCCGCACGCTGTGGCTCGCCGTACCGCTGCAGACCCAGACAGCCGGCCTGCAGGTGTCGGCATCGCTCGGAGCCATGCGGGCCGAACTCGGCCTGGTGCTGGGCGTCCGGCCCGCGCCGGTGGCGCGGCGTGAAGTGAACGCCTACCGCGAGCAGGCCTCCCGCGTGGAAGCCGCCCTCGCTGGCGGCATCGCCTTCCGCCCGGCCCGTCCGGCGGAAGTCGTGTGGATGGTCCAGCACGCCCTCCACCGCGGCCTGCCGGAGCCGCTCCTCGCTGAGGCGGAGAGCAGCAAGCTGTACGGCGGTCAGGTCCGCAAGGGCGTGCTCCACTCCCCCAGCTACGCCGACCTCGGCCAGGTGCGCCTGCAGGAAGGCGGCATCGACCCCGCCGTCGACGACGTCGACGATTTCACGAGCGCAGGCCACATCACGCGGTCGGGCCGCAGCACCTGGTGGCGGCTGAACACCTCCTCCCCGCTCAGGCGCCGCTGGCTGCAGGTCGAATCCGACGCCGGCGTGGGCTACCAGGCGCAGTTGGCGCTGGCCGAATGCCCGCCCCTGGTCAGCCAGGATGCCGCCGACCTGTTCGCCCAGCTCGAGACCTTGGACTTTCCCGTCGACTACACCGTCGACCTCACCCTGGTGCCCGCGGAGAAGGCCCGTGCCCAAGTTCGGCGCAAGAAGAACGAGCTGATCGACCAGGCCGACCAGTACGACGCCCGGCCCACCGGGATGCCCGCCTCCCTGACCGAGGCGGCCCGTGATCTGGGCGAGCTGGACGCCCGCCTGTCGCGCACGTCGGTCGAGGTCGAGGTGCAATCGGTGACCGTGCTCACGGTATGGGGGCCGAGCGCGGCCGTCTGTGACGCGCGAGCCCGGGCGCTGGCCGCGCTGCTCGGCGGGGCGGACTACCGGGCGGTGCGACCGGCCGGCCTGCAGGAAGCGTTGTTCACCCTGGGGCTGCCCGGCACGACCCGGCCCGGGCTGGTGCGGGAGTTCACCCAGCACCAGGTCTCCGAGGACTGGGCGCTGGGCGGCGCCTTCACGGTCGGCGAGGTCGGTGACCCGAACGGCATGTTCCTCGGCATCGACCTGGACAGCGGCACCACCCGCCCCGTGATGATCAACGTTGCGGACGCGCCCAAAGTGGATGCGTCCGCGTCCATGGGCATCGTCGGCGACCTCGGCGCGGGCAAGAGCGTCCTGGAGAAACTGATCGCGGAGGCGGTGTGGGCACGCGGCGGCTGCGCGATCTGCATCGACCGCACCCCGGTACGCGAATGGGCGACCTTCGCCCGCAGTGCCGCCAAGGGCCGCGTCCAGATCGTCGACGCCGCCCAGGCCGAGGTGTCGATCGACCCGCTGCGGATGTTCGACGGCCCCGAGGGCCGTCACTACGCCCTGTCCTACCTCACCCTCCAGCTCGGCATCGGCCCGATGAGCACCAGCGGCGCAGTCCTGCACCATGCCGTGGAACAGGCCGCCGCAAGCGATGCCCCCTCCATGCACCGGATGCTTCAGGTCCTCGAGAAGATGTCCGTGCAGGCGGCGGGCAAGCGGCAGGACGCGGCCGCCACCCTCGCCGGCCTCATCCGCGTGGTGGCGACCAACCCGCTGGCCCGGATGGTGTTCGACCCGACGCTGCCACCGGTGCGACTGGACGCCTCCAGCACCTCCGACATGATCGTCATCACCACGACGGGCCTGAAGCTGCCGCCGAAAGCGGCGTTCGACAAGCCCGAAGTCCTCCACCAGCAGCCCCTCGAAGCCCTGATCGGCCGCGCGGTGCTCTACCTGATCGCCGCGATCGCCCGCCAGACCGCGTTCGAGGATCCCGGGCGGTTCACCGCGGTGGTCCTGGACGAGCTGTACTGGCTCACCTCGTCCGCCGAGGGCACCGCCCTGGTCCACGAGATCCTCCACGACGGCCGCAAGCACGGCGCCGGCCTGCTCGCCGCTTCCCACGACGCCGCAGAGCTCGGACCCGACCGCGGTCTGATGGCCTACCGGGCGCTCGCCCGTACCGCGGACCGTGAACGTGCCCGCCGTGGCCTGGAGTTCGTGGGACTCGACCCCGATGATCCAGGCCTGCTGCGGCTGGTGACCACCGGCCTGTCCCCCGTCGGGCAGCGCGGCCGGGAGGGCGAGTTCCTGCTGACGTGCCCGCGGCAGAACACCGGCCGGGTGAAGGCCGTCATCCCTCGCATCACGCGGATCACGTCGTCCATCACCACCACCCCGGGACGCCGTGCAGAGCCGCCGACCGGCGCGGCGGCCTCCGCGGCCAGGCCGGAGGTACCGATCCGATGATCTCTGCATCCTGGGACCGCGCCCGGCATCTGCGTACGGCCGCCCGCATCGTCGCCGTGCTGGCTGTTGCCGCCTGTGTGCTCGTCCTGTCCGTCGCCATGAGCCTGCCGGAGACGTGGTGGCCGCGCACTGGGCAGGCCTTCGCCGCCGGCGCCGGCCCAGCCCGCGAGGACCCCTGCGGTCTCATCGTGGGACCCGCCAAGGCGTACTGCCGGCGCGACGCCGTGCACTCCGCTTCCTTCGCGCCCCGGGACACCGTCGGAGCAGCCTGTCGGCTGGTGCCGGCCGGGGCGGGCCTGGCCGTCCTTGCGATGTGGCGGCGCCGGAGCGCTGCTGGGCAAAGGCGGCGCTGAGATGGTCCGTCCAGATCGCGCAACCCTGCGCTCTGCCGGCTTCGTTGTGCTGCTCACCGGTGTGTTCGTCCTGGTGAACAGCCAGGTCGTCTACGCGGCGAGCAGCAGCGGCAGCGAGAGTGGCGACCTGCTGTCCCCGCTGAACATCACCTCCTCCGAGGGGGTGGCGATCAACGGGTACGAGCTGAACGCTTCGGGCGGCTCCATCGTCGCGTTCAAGACGCAGGCCCTGGCCTTCGCGCTGTCCGGTCTGTTCACGCTGATCAGGCTGCTGGTCGGGCTGGCGGGGTGGGCGATCGAGCTGGCGTTCCGGTTCCCGCTGCTGAAGATCTTGATCCGTCCGGCGCAGAAGGTCGCCGACACCTACGGCCAGGTGGTCGTCGACACGCTCGGGCTGAAGGGGCTGCTGCTGGCCTGGGCGTTCGTGTTCGCCGGATTCATGATCGTGCGCGGCAAGGTGGGCCGCGGCCTGGGCGAAGTCTTCCTGACCCTGCTGATCGCGGCGTTCGCTGCCTCCACGTTCGTCCGTCCCGATTACCTGCTCACCCAGGACGGCCCGCTGGGACAGTCCCAGCAGGTGGCCGCCGAGATCGCAGAGCAGTCCGTCAACTCCTATGACTGGGGCGGCAAGCTCGCCAGCATGGGGCCGTGCGACGGCCTGGCCGGCAACGCCGAGCTCCAGTGCCTGGAGCGTGAAGGCGAAGGCCCGGTCTCTGCCGCCGAGGTGGCCCGCCCTATCCAGGACTCGATCACGAACGCGCTGATCGTCAAGCCGTACATGCTGCTGCAGTACGGGCGCGTCCTCGATCCGGCCAAGACGGCCGACCGCCAGGCCTACGCGGTCCATCTGAAGTGGGTCACCGGCGGCTACAAGGCCGGTGCGGACAAGGATGACAAGGACGATCCCTGCCGCCTGGTCAAGGGACCGGGCAAACGGTGGTGCCAGCGCGAACACACTGACCAGCCTGCCGGCAGCAAACTGCCCGAGCTGACTCCGGGCGGGCAGCTGCTGGATACGGCAAGCCCGGTCGTCAGCGAAGAGGACCAGGAGTTCGCCGCCTTCCTCGCCGACATGAAGAAGGCCGGCCCGGTCGGCACGTCGTGCGCCGCCTACGCCGCAAAGCCCACCTGGTGGCGGGTCGGCGGCGCCGCACTCCTGCTGGTCGCTGCTCTGTTCGTCTGCGGCATGCTGCTGTCGTCCGCCATCGTGCTGCTCGGCACCCAGGGCATCTGCGCGGCCGCTGCAGCCGCGGGCGGCGTCACGTTCATCGCGGGCATGCTGCCCGGACCGGCCCGCCAGAGCGTGTGGAAGTGGCTGTCGCTCTGGGGCATTTCCGTGCTGACGCTCGTCGGCGTCTGCGCCTTCGTCCCCTTCTTCGGTATCGCCGTGGACGCCACCATCACCAATGGCCCCGACCTGATGGTCGAGCGGATCCTGCTGATCGATGTGCTGGCCGTCGCCGGAGCGGCCGGACACCGCAGGCTGCTGACCGGCATCACCTCCTTCGGCCGGCGCATGGCGATGCGGATGCGCTACGCCAAGGTCGGCGGCACGCACCTGCCCGGTGACACCTCCGAACTCGGCGCTGCTCTCGCGATGAACTCGCCCGCTGCGCTGGGTGGTTACGGAGGCGGTCTGCGTGCCTTCACCGGAGGCGGGGGTGGCCGTTTCGGGCTGCTCGGCACCCGGCAGCGGTTGATGGGCGCGCTGACGTCGCTGGTCGACGGGACGGGTATGCCGGTGGACACCGGGCGCATGTTCGCCGACGCCAGTGCCGAAGCCGGGCGCGGGCTGGCCCCGCTCACCGCGGCGGCCGCCGTGAGCGGGGCCGGGGCGCGGCTCGGCGTAAAGGGCGCCCACTGGCTGCTGATCGGCCGGCGGCCCGACCGGGAGCAGTTGGCCAAGTGGCGCAAGCCCACGGCTGACGGCGACCCGAACACTCCGGGCCCTGCCGGCGGCGCGGGCGGCGGTTCCGGCGGCGGGGGCCCACGCCGTCCCGGCGGTCCGCCCGACCGCTACCGCAACCAGCACGGCCAGATCATCGACACCCGTTCCGATCAGCCCCTGCACGACCAGAACACCGACCGCACCCTGCTCTCCACACGCGCCCACAACCGGCTCGTGCGCTTTCGCGGCTACCGCATCCTGCACCGGGGCGGACGTACCGCATACGGGGCGAGCGTCGGTCTGCCGGCCAACGTCCGCCGGGCACGGGCGGGCGGATCGCAGTACGCGCAGGACGCCCGCCAGCAGGTACGGGTGTGGGGCAACACCGTCCGCGAGGACGGCCGCGCCTGGGCGGACACGGGCCGTCACGTCTCCCGGGTCCTGCGGGAACACACCGATGACAAAGGCGGGCCCGGTCCGTTCGCCGGCCGCCGCCTACCGACCGCAACATCGCCGACCGCAACCTCCCGCCCGCCTGCCCCGACACGGCCTGCCAGGTCCGGCCGATCCCCGGGCGGCACCGTCCCTCCTTCCCCACCGACCCGTGCTCCGGTCTCTGGAGCCGGCAGCACCGCGGCGCCGCCTGCCTCGGCACCGCCGCCGCGGGGAGGCAGCGCACCGCGGCCTTCGGTGCGCATCCGACCGCAGGGGTCGGCTCTTCCCGGCGTCGGGAGCGCACGCAGCAGTACACGCAACGAGGCGGCAGCCCGGTGGCAGGAGCTCATGCGGCGGACCGCGCCCCAAGCCGAACGCCGGCGCCCGCAGCAGAACCAGCCGCGGCCACCCGAGGACGGTGAGGACACGTGAGGCCGCCCGTGCGCCGCGTCCGGCGATGGGGATGCATAGGGGCGCTGCTGATGTTCGCCGCCGTGTGCTGTGCCGCGCCGGCAGGGAACGCGATCAGCGCGTACGTCGCACTGCAGACGGGTGCACGAGGCGACGGCGGAATCGCCGAGGGCGGCAGTGCCGCCGACATCCCGGCCCGCATGCTCACCGCCTACAAGAAGGCCGTCCAGCAGGTCGGGACGTACGTGCCCAAGTGCCGGGGCGTGCGCTGGCCGGTCCTGGCCGGGATCGCCAAGGTGGAGTCGAACCACGCCATCGGCCGGAGCATCGCCGCAGGCGGCGACATCCGCCCGCGCATCTACGGGGTGCTCCTCAACGGCTCCGGAGCAGGCGGCAACACCACAGCCTTCCCGGACACCGATGACGGCAAGTGGGACGGCACCGCGAACGGCGAGCGTGCCGTCGGCCCGTTCCAGTTCCTGCCCTCCACCTGGGAGAGCGTCGGCAAGGACGCGAACGCAGACAAGGCCGCCGACCCGCACAACGCCGACGACGCCGCCCTGGGTGCCGCCGTCTACCTGTGCGCAGGCGGCCGCGACCTGACCCAACGCACCCAGCTCAAGGCCGCGATCCTCCAGTACAACCACTCAAACGAATACGTCGCCAACGTACTGGGATGGATCGATCAGTACACGGCAGCCGCCAAGGAACCGGACCTGAAGAACGTGTCCGGGAAGGTCCGCACCGTCATTGAGGCGGCGCTCTCCCAGCGGGGCGTGCCCTACGCGTGGGGCGGCGGCAACGCCTGGGGCAAGTCCTACGGCTTCTGCTGCTCACCGAGCGGGAAGAGCGGCGCGACCATCAGGGGCTTCGACTGCTCAGGACTGACCGTGTACGCCTACGCCCGGGCCGGCATCAGCCTGCCGCGCACCGCCGCCGCCCAGGCCGGGGCCGGCCGACGGATCCCCGCCGGTCTTGGCACCAGCGCACTCGAGCCCGGCGACCTCGTCTTCTATGCCGACGCCCCCGGCCACGACGCGACGATCTACCACGTCGGGATCTACCTGGGCAGCGGCCAGATGGTCAACGCCGCCCGCCCGGGCACCGTGGTCCGCCTGGATGCGGTCAACGCCATGGCGGGATACGCGGGAGGGGCCCGGCTGCTGTGACCCTTTTCCCCGCGCGCTCGCCGCGCCTCCTGCTGATCGCCACCGTGGTCCTGATGGTGGCCGGGGTCATCCTGCTGACGGTGCCGCATGCGCCGAGCGCACCCACAACCACAACACCGCGGGCGACGGTCTCGTCGGCAGCCTCGGCAACCACGCCCGCCAGCCGCGCTGTGCAGACCACGATGCCCGCGTCAGCCACGGCCTCCACCACGCCGGCAAAAGCGGCTGGCGCGTCCGCGCTGCCGCCGCACGGTGAGGGCGCAGCCGGCGATGGGGCCATCCAGAAGTCGCTGGAGGAGGCCTGGCCCGCCGACCTTGCCGACGACGACGCACGCAAGCTGCTCGCGGCCGGCCGGGGCCTGCTGCGCGCAGACGCCACCGGCATCGGCCGCACCACGTGGCCGGCGCTCTTCGGCAACCCGGACCAGGAGATCGCACCGGCATTCGCGACCGCTGGTTTCCGCATCCAGGCTGCCATCGCCCGCACAGACGGCAGCCCGGACAAGGCGGTGGTGCACCTGGTGTGGGCGGGCACCGACCGCGGCGGCACCTACACCGACCGGCGCATCACCGACTGGCACTTCACCCGGAGCACCGTCAAGGGAGAGTCCGCATGGAATCCGCAGCGCCCCATCTGACCGACCCGACGCATGTGACCGCAGGCGGCGAGGTCATCGGGCTGTTCGCCAATGCCGCAGGCGCCGCCCTGTGGGTGGCCCAGCACTGGTATCTGGTTCTGCTGGCCGCCGGTGCGCTCTGGGCCGTGGGCGAAGCCGTTGTGCGGTGCCTTGCAGTGAAGGCCTCCGCCGAGCGCATGGCGCTCGAACTCGAACCAGCCCGGCACTTCGACCCGGGCCTTGAGGAAATCTTCCGCCGCGGGGTCCAGCTCGCCCGCGCCTCCACCAGCATGCCCTGGTGGGCGCCACGCCGGACCAAGGCCGTACAGATCCGGCTGCGCGCCGACGGCTCCCGCCCCCTGCGCTACCGCATCGAGGGACCGGTCGGCGGCGAACGCCTGCTGTCCATCACGCCGTTCGGCCCCAACGTCACCGTCACCCGGGCCCGGCCGATCGCCGACAAGCAACGCCGGCACACCGTGCGGGCCGAGTTCATCCTGCGCGGCAAGCCGATCGCCCCGCTGCGGGAGGTGCCCCTGGACCCCGACCCGCTGCAGCCCCTGGTCGACGCGGTCTGCGACCTGCGCGCGGACCTCGGCGATCTCGCCGAAATCCGCCTCGACATCCAGCGGGCCCCCAAGTGGGCCCTGCGAGCACGCCGGATGCAGCTGATCCAGGACGCGCGCCGCAGCGAGCAGCGGGAAGCCGAACGCGCCTTTCGATGGGTGCGCCGGGACGCCGCAAGGATCGAGGACTCGCTGGGCTGGCAGCTGAAGCAGATCCTCAGCGGCACGCCGCCAGCGGGAGCAGGACGCAAGCTGGTGATGCCACCGGTGCCCCGCCGCGTCGACCCCGCCGAGGCACTGGGCAAACTCGCCCATGACGATCAGCTGGTGCGCGTGCAGCTGCTCGTCACCTGCGCCTCCAACGTCCAGGGGCGGGCCGAAGCGCGCCTGGGACAACTCCAGGCCGCACTCGACGTGTTCGGCGGCCACTCCCGCTGGGCGATGCGCGGCCTGCAGGTCGGGCCGTGGCGACTGGGCGCCGACCGGTGGCCCAGCCGCCGCGGTTTCGAACGCCGCTGGCGGCACGGACACTGCCAGCCGCCCCGCCCGAACTGGGTGCGGCTGGAGGAACTCACCGGACTCCTCAAACCCCCGACCCTGCACTGCCGGCTGCCGCTACTAGCCCCCGAGCTGCCGACCTTCGAATTCGGCAACCCCGCCCTACTGCTGCAGGGCATCCACCGCGCACCGGACGGCCGCCACCGCCTGGTCGCCACCTACGCCGCAGAGACCCTCTTCGAGTGCGCGGTCGGCAAGGCAGGCGGCGGGAAGACCGAACGCGCCCTCGCCCAGGCAATCGGCTGGGCACACGCCGACGGCGGCCTGCTCTTCCTCGACCCGCACCGCGACTCCTGGCCGCGCGCCGCACCGTTCCTCGCCCACGCAACCCTCATGGACCGCATCGCGCTGATCGACCTCAACACTGTCGGCCCCACACCCCAGATCAGTTCCTGGAACCCGCTCGACATGCACCAGGGCCCAGCCGCACACGAAGTCGTCGAGGCGGTCACCGACGCCTTCGCCGCCGCACTGGGCTGGGAGGACGCCACCGCACCCCGCGCCCTCACCCTCCTGACCGCCACCCTGTCCGTCCTCACTGCCGTCAACCAGGCCGCCTGCGGAGCCGACCGCCCCGAGGACCAGGCCACGCTCTTCCACGTGCGGTCCCTGCTCACCGACCCCGCCTTTCGCACCGCGGCCCTGGCCGCCACCGCCGACCGGCTCAACGAGGACACCCGTTCCTGGTGGCAGACCGTCTTCCCCACCCTCCCCGCCGACGCCTTCGGCGTCGTCCTCAACCCGCTGGCCCGCCTCGCCGCCAACCCCGTCACCCGCGCCTTCCTCGGCCAGCCCCGCGGCGTCTACAACATCCGCGCAGCCATGGACCACCGGATGATCGTGTGGGTGTGCCCCGCCGGCAACGGACCCACCGACCGGCTCCTGACCGCCCTACTCGCCCGCGACCTGCTGCGCGCCGTCCGCTCCCGCCGCGACACCCCCGAAGACCAACGGGTGCCCTTCCGGCCCTACTTCGACGAACTGATCACCCTGACCGGCGCCGCCCCCGAAACCATCGCCGCCATGTTCGAGGACTTCCGCAAATACAAGGCGCACGTCCACGGGATGACCCAGCTGCTGGCCCGGCTGCCCGGCCCCGTGCGGATGTCGCTGACACAGAACGCCTCCACCCTCGCGACCACCGCCGGATCACGGACCGCCATCTCCGCGATCACCGCCGAGTGGGGCGACAACCCCAGCCCCGACCAGGTCGCCGCCCTCAACCGCTACGAGCACTACGCCACGCTGACCGTCCACGGCCGCCGCCTCGGCCCCCTGCGCCTGCAAGGCCCCCACCTCGACGACGTCTTCGCCGACCTCGCCCGCCCCGGCAACGTCGCCGCCCTCGAACACGCCGCCCGCACCACCGCAGGCACCCGCCCCCTGCACCAGCTCACCACCCACGCGGCCGGCCAACTCGACCGCGTCACCGCCTTCCTCGCCCAGCACACCCCCGCATCAGCACCCTCCTCACGCCCGAACACAAACAAGGGATACCAATGACCACCACCCCTCCCCCGGCCCGGCCCCAGCCGCCCCCCTTCACACCCAGCCCCCTCGAACCGCTGCCCCACCAGCTCCTGGCCGCACTCGCCCAGCACCGCATGGCCACCACCAGCCAACTCCGCCTCCTGCTACGCCCCCACGCAACCCGGCAGGCCATCTCCCAACCGCTCAACAGACTGCGCATACACGGCCTGATCGACTACACCGTGCTGCCCCGATCGAACCGCACCCGCGCCTGGTACCTCACCCCCGACGGCGCACGCCTGACCCGCAACTGGCCGGCCCTGCGCGGCCGACCGCCCTACCCGATCACCTCGACAACCGCCGCATCACTGAAAACCCCGCACACCCTCACCGCCGTCCGCGCCCACCTCACCTTCGTCCGCGACGCCCGCCGCCGCGGCGACGAACACGGCCACCTCGACTGGACCCCCGAAGTCACCCACCCCCTGAGCGAGCGCGAACGCGTCATCGCCGACGCCGTCATGCACTACACCCTCAACCACGACCAACAACGCCGAAAACTGCGCGCGTTCATCGAAATCGACCGCGCCACCATGAGCAGCGAACGCCTCGCAGCCAAGCTCATCGACTACGCCCGGCTCTGGTCCCACCCCTCACAACCCGCCAACCACCGACGCCCCCGCCAGCACACCGAGACCGACGCCGCATGGCTGCGCTGGTACCCGGTCTACCCGCGGATCCTGTTCATCCTCACCGGAGCCTCCCCCACCACACTCGCCAACCGGATCAACGACCTGCGGGACATGACCGCCCAACACCCCCTCGTCGCCGCCCTCGCCCGCAACGTTCCCCTCGGCGCCGCCACACTCAACGACCTCGAAACCGCCGGACCCAGCCAGAACGTATGGGTCTGTCTGGCAGGCTCCCCGGACCGCCAGCCTTGGCACACCCTCCACCCTGGATTCACTTACGCAAAGACAAAGTGATGCTGAATTCAAGCCAAGTAACGCCTGAGACGGACCAGTCCAGTCAGAAACGGACCGGCATATGCTTAGTCTTTCCTCAACGCAAACAGAGCAACGCACGGCCGACCGGAAGCATCACCCCGCCCGCACGGGCGGCGACAGAGCAGCGTCCATCTCGCACCGCGTCCCACGGGGGATGACAACGTGACACGAGCACCACGCCCGCAAAAGCGCACCGTTCATCAGTGGAAGCCCGCAACGGCCGTGCTCATCGCCACCAGCCTGATGGCGCTGTCCGCGTGCAGCAGTGCCGAAGAAGATCCCGGTACCTCCGCAAAGCAGCCATCGTCCGCGAGCAGTCCGGTACGGCCCTCAAAGTCGCCGAGCACCGACCCGCAGGCTGCCGTGCGAAAGGACGTACTTACGGCCTACAGCGCGTTCTGGCGCGAGCAGGTCAAGGCGTACGCGAAAGGCGACTCCAAGGGAACCGATCTACGTCAGTACGCCGCGGCGGTCGCCTTGTCCGGCGCTGAGGACGACCTGAGAGACCTGCGGTCGAAGGGCATCGTGACCATCGGCGCGCCCAGTCACAACGCTGCTGTCGACACCCTTGAGCCGGACAAGAAGGTTCCCCACGCGAAGCTGACGGACTGTCTGGACAGCACAGACTGGAAGTTCGTCTACCGCAAGTCCGGTAAGCCCGTCGAGATGCCGAAGAACCGGCTCGTTCGCTACGTGACGAAGGTCGAAGCGGAGAAGTGGGGGACGCAATGGAAGATCGTGGATGTCGTTCCACAGCAGCGCGCCTGCTGACACACGCTGGCCTCGGCCTGGCCGCTGCGGCTGCGACGTCACTCTTAGTTCCAGCGCAGGCCTTAGCCGACCCGCCTGAAGGCGGGGGCTGCGGAAGCGCAGGTAAGTGGGTAGTTTGCGAGGCCGACGATGACTCGTCCACCTCAGGATCAGATTCGAAGCCCGCCGATACTGGCACTGGCAAGCCCAGCAGCAAGCCCGCGTGCACCGTCAAGAAAATGGCCCCACAGCCGCCGCCCGGAAGCATGTACTGGGAGGGCAAGTCCCCCAAGGACGGCGCGGTGTACGAACGCACGTGCCGGAACGGCCCGGACGGCGCCCCGATCATCAGCACGTTCATCGCCGATGCGGCTGCGGACGTACCCGACGTCGATCCGGCCGTGGTAGCCCAGCAGGCTGTCGCCAAGATGAAGCTCGTCGGCCCGGACATCGCCAGTCCGCGCACCGCGGGCCGCTATGTGGTCGGCATGCCGATGTGGATGTGGGTGAACAAGAGCCCCACCACGTACGGACCGAACGCCACCATCGCCACGGCAGGGGGCGTGACCGTATCCGCGACTGCCAAGGTCACCAAAATCGTCTGGACGATGGGCGACGGATCAACGGTGACCTGCAACGGGCCCGGCACGGCGTACACGGCTTCCTACGGCAAGCAGAAGTCCCCGACCTGCGGCCACACATACACCCACACGTCAGCCACCCAGAAGGACGGGATGTACCCCGTCGCCGCCACGGCCACTTGGACGGTCGACTGGCAGGTCAACGGTGGGGGCGAGACGGGCCAGTTCACCGAGACCAGGCAGTCGCAGGCGCAGGTGCCGATCGGCGAGGTGCAGGTCGTCAGGTAAGGCCGCCGGAAGGATTACGACGTTGAGCAAGACCAAGCAATCAACAGCGGTGGCCGAGCGCGGGCTGCCCCAGCCGACCGGAGTGGCCAGCCCGGTCAGTCCGCCCCGGGTGTCGGCCCGCCGCCGACGTCCGGGCGTGATTGCCCTGTCGCTGGGGCTGATCGCAGCTGGCGGTGCTGGTGTCGCGGTCCTCCTGCTCCAGGTCGGAGACCGCACCGAGGTCGTCACCGTGGTCCAGGACGTACAGGTCGGCCAGATCCTCACCGAACAGGACCTGGGCAGGGCGTCCATCGCCCTGGACCCGGCGGTCAAGGCGGTCCACGCGGACGACCTGGCCCAGGTGGTGGGCAAGCGGGCGGCCGTGGAGCTCAGGCCCGGCTCGCTCCTTGCTCCGTCACAGGTGACCAAGGACAGTCTCGTGAAGCCAGGTGAGCAGCTGGTGCCGATCGGGCTCAAGCCGGAGCAGATCCCCGCGACGGTGCTGGTGCCGGGCCAGAAGGTCCAGCTGGTCCATGTGCCCGCGCAGGGTCAGGCTGAGACAGACAAGACGTCCGGCAGCCCGCCGCAGACGCTTCCTGGGCGGGTCGTGAAGGCGTCGCAGGCCGCTCCGGGTACCGGGATCGTGGTCGTCGACGTCGCCACATCGGCCGATGACGGGCCGACCGTCGCGGAGTGGGTGTCGGCCGGCACTCTGCGCCTGGTCCTCGCCGCCCCGGACGGCCTCTGATGGCAGTGATCGCACTCGCCGGGTGCAGCGGCGCGCCAGGTGTGACCACGAGCGCGCTCGCTCTGCTGCTGGCCTGGCCGCTGGAGCCGGGTCGGCGGATGATTCTCGCCGAGTGCGACCCGGACGGCGGGGCCGTGCTGCACGGGCTGCTGCAAGGCACGCTCGGTGACCGGTACGGGCTGCCCAACCTTTCGGTGGCTGCTCGCAAGGGCGAGTTCGGTGAGGCGTTCTGGCGCCAGCTGATCGACCTGAACGGCGAGGACAGCGCAACCGACTCGCCAGCTGACCGGCTGCTCCTGCCGGGCATTACGGATCCGGTGCAGGCCGCGAGCCTCGGTTCGGTGTGGAAAGGCCTGGCCCAGATGTTCCGCGGCATCGAGGCCGACCACGGTCACGATGTCCTGCTCGATCTCGGCCGCCGCGGAGCGTTCGGCCCCTCCGCTGTCCTGGCCGACGAGGCCGACGCCGTGATCGTCGTGGTCCGCAACACCTTGCGCTGCCTGCAGGCCGGACAGAGCCGGGTACGCCAGCTGGAAGAACGGGTCGGCGACATCGGCCTGCTGGTCGTCGACGAAGGCCCCTACCCCGCAGGCGAGGTACAGCGCGTGCTCCAGGCACCGGTAGTGGCGACCCTCCCGTTCGCGCCGAAAGACGCCAGGGTGCTCTCCGACGGTGACGAGCAGCCCCGGCATTTCACCAAGTCGAAGCTCATGAAAGCGGCACGGACCGCCGGCACCCTGCTGGTGCAGCGGGCGGCCGTCAGGCGTTCCCGCCTCGATCCGCGCGCCGCGTTCGCGACGGGGGTGCCCGGTGCGCGGTAGGCCCTTGCACGACGACCCGACCGTGGCCCCGCCCCCCGGCCCCCGCCCGGCCAAGGCGACACGTGCCGGTGGCGCCTCCAGCCCTCACGCACTCGGAAATGTCGCACCTCAGGTCACGGTCGACTACCAGGTTGCCCGGCACATCGCCGCCCAAGTGGCCAAGCAGCGCGAGGAACTGCTGAAGACCACGGCGGACATGGACCGCGCCAGCGAGGAGCAGCGCTGCCTGGACTGGATCAACGAGGCGGTCGCGCTGTGGTCGGACGCGCAGGCGATGACACCGCAGCAGGACGAAGCGTTGCGGCGCGCCGTCTATGACCTGCTTTTCCGCGCGGGAAGGCTTCAGCCGTACCTGGACGACGACCGGGTCGAGGACATCATCATCCAGGGCCCGGGCGAGGTGTGGCTCGACTACGGCGACGGTGAGCGGCGCATGGTCGGGCCGATCGCCGACTCAGAGGAAGAACTCCTGGAACTGCTGCGGGAGTTAGCCCGGGGCTCGGGGCACAGCGAACGCACCATCTCCACCGCGAACCCGACACTGGCACTGTCTCTGCAGGACGGGTCCCGCCTTCAGGCGATTACGGGGCTGGGGCCGATGACGTACGCGGTCATCCGCCGTCACCGGGTCTCCCAAGCAGACCTGGACCATCTGGTCCGCCTCGGCACGATCGACCCGGTGCTGCGGGAATTCCTCGGGGCCTGCGTACGGGCGGAGAAGAACATCATGATCGCGGGCAAGCAGAAGGCAGGGAAAACCACGCTGCTGCGGGCGATGCTCCGCGAGTTCGACGCCGAGACGCGGTTCGCGACCATCCAGACCGAGGACGAGCTGTTCGCCCACGCCAACGGCTATCACCGCCAAGTCGTCTCCCTGGTCGGGCGTGAGTCCAACGGGGAGAAGGACGTCACGGGCCGCAGCGCCGGTGAGGTGACACTGCTGGACCTGATGCACCCGGCTTTGCGGATGTCGCTGGAGCGGATCGTGGTCGGCGAGGTCCGCGGCCCCGAGGTCGTCGCGATGATGCAGGCGCTGACGAACGGGTCGGGCGGCAACCTGTGCACCATCCACGCCAGACGACCCGACATCGTCTTCGACCGGATCGCCGAACTGTACGCGCTGGCCCAGGAGAACCTGTCCGAGGCTCTCGCCTACCGGCAGACAGCGAACGGCCTGGACTTCATCGTGTACGTCGACATGACGGACGAGACGCAGATCGGCGGGCGCCGTCACCGGTATGTCTCCCACGTCCTGGAGCTGACCGGGATCGGCGAGAACGGCCGCCCGGCCACCAACGAGATCTTCTCCCCCGGCACCGAGTTCGGGGAACTGCGGGCCGTTCCTCGGATGGACCCGGGCTGCGTCGACGACCTGCGCCGCGTCGGCTTCGACTCCACTCTGCTCCAGCAGTCCTACGGCGCTTGGTCTGCGCCGCTGCCGTTGAAGGTAGGGGTACACCAGTGATCTTGTTGTGGGCACTCCTCAGTGGCATGACTCTGGTCGCCGGGCTGATCGGCGTCGTGGCCGGCGTGGCGGGCACGACCGCTCCACGCCGCGCTCCGCTGCGCCGGCGGTGGCAGGCCAGACGCAACGGTGCCGCTCCGGGCGAGGACGTCCGGTTGCGTCGGCGGACGCTGGCGGCTGCGGCGGTCGTGGCGGTGGTCGTGGTGTGGCTCGTCTCAGGAAACTTCGTGGGCGGCGCACTACTCGGCGCGGCCGTGCTCGGCGTGCCCTGGCTGATCAGCCCGGCGCAGATCGCGAAGGAACGTATCGGCCAGCTGGAGGCCCTGTCCGAGTGGACCCAGCGGCTGGCCGGCTTGCTCCGGCTGGGCATGGGCCTGGAACAGGCAATGATCACCAGCCGTCGAGGAGCACCGGAGGAACTCACCGGGCAGATCACCACCCTGTCCGACCGGCTGCGGCTGGGCTGGCGGCCTCAGGAGGCGCTCCGCGCGTTCGCCGAAGAGCTCGACGACGTCACCGCGGACAAGGTGGTTGCCGCGCTCATTCTGTCGGCGGGCGACCGTGGCCCGGGCCTGGCGCAGGCGCTGGAGGACCTGGCCGGCACCGTCCGTGAGGAGGTCGCGAAGAAGCGCGCCATCGAAGCGGACCGGGCCAAGCCGCGGACCACGGTGCGGTGGATGACGATCATCACCGTGGGTGTGGTGGTGGCCGGGTTCTTCGTGCCGTCCTACACCAGGCCGTACTCCACTCTGCTCGGGCAGCTGGTCCTCTCGTTCCTCACGGCCGGATTCGTCGGGGTTCTCGCGCTGATGCGGCAGCTGGGCGACTTCCGCCGCATCCCACGCTTCCTGGTCACCGACCCGGCCAGCACCGTCCGGCTGCCCGCCCCCGCAGCGGAACCAGACCAGGTAGGGCCCGGCCGGCTGCCCGAAGGAGCCACGCCATGAACCTGCTTCCCGTCGTGGCGTCCGGCGGCACGGTCGGCGCCGGCGTGGCTCTGCTGGTACGCGAACTGCTGCGCCCCCAGCCTGCCTTGGCGGCCGCGCTCGTGCGCAGCGCCCCGGCCACCTTGACCATGCCCGAGCCGGACCTGGACCGCGAGGAAATCTGGGGGCGATGGCTGCTGGCCCGCATGGAGCGCCTGCCGGGCGTACGGGTGCCCACCGTCAACCTGGCGCTCATCGGGCAGGGCCCGGGCCAGTTCATGCTCAAGAAGGTCGCACTCGCCGCACTCGGTCTGCTGTGCCCGGTCATCGCGACGATCCCGTGGATCATCGCCGGAGTGGGCCTGCCGTTCTACGTGCCCGCCGCCGTCGGACTGCTCGTCGCGGGGCTGCTGTTCATCACCCCGGACCTCGCAGTACGCGACCAGGCCAAGCGGGCCCGGGAGGAGTTCGCACACGCCCTGTCCGCCTACCTGGACCTGGTCGCACTCAAACGAGCCGCCGACGCCGGGCCTGCTGAAGCGTTGGAGAAGGCCGCCCAGGTCGGCCGCGGCTGGCCCTTCCTGTTCCTCCAGGGCGCTCTGCGCCGGGCCCGGTTGGAGAAGATCCCGCCGTATCAGGCGCTCGCGGAGCTCGCCGCCGAGTACGACCTGCCCGGCCTGGGCGACGTCGCCGACATCATGCGCGGCTCGGCCACCGACGGCGCCGCCGTCTACAAGGCACTGCGCGCCCGCACCGCCGCGCTCAACACCGAACTCCTGGCAGATCAAGCCGCAGAAGCGAACGCCGCCAGCGAAAAGATGACCGCCCCCGGCGCCCTGCTCGCCGTGCTCGTGATGCTGCTGATGGCCTTCCCCGCGGTCATCCGCATGCTCACCGTGTGAACCCACACCGACCCACCCCAACGCTTCAGAGAGGACGGGCAAGAGATCATGAGGAACACCGCAGCCCGCACCTACCATGCCGTGTACTGGCTGACCACCCGCCTGCAGGACGGGATGGCCGAGGCCAGGCGCCGGCCGGACCGCGGGGACATCAGCACCACCACCGTCATCATCTGGGTCGCCGCGGTCACCGGCGCCGTCCTGATCGCCGGAAGCATCGCCGTCGTGATCGCCAAGTACAACGGCAAACTCGCCGGCCTGTGATGCCCCGTCCCAAGAGCCTGAAGGTCTGGTGGCAGGGACGACGCTGGAGCGACGACCGCGGCGACGCCTCCATCCAGATGGCGATCGTCTTCCCGTTCGTACTGCTCGCCACCATCGCCGTCATCCAGACGTCCATGTGGTACTACGCCCGGCAGATCGCCCTGACCGCCGCTCGAGAGGGCGCCGGCGCCGCCCGCGCCTACCAGGCCGGCCCCGGCGACGGAGCCGCCCGCGCACAGGACGTCCTGACCCGCACAGCGGGTGACAGCCTGCGCGGCTACACCGTCACCGCCGGCAGCAACGGACAACGGGTGCGGGTGCAGGTCTCCGGAACCGCGATGTCGATGATCCCTGGCGTCGCCGGGCTGCAGGTCACCCAGTCCGCGTCCGGAGCGGTGGAACGCTGGACGGTCCCAGGGGAGTGAGCAGCATGCGGAAGGTACGGTGGCCCGGCAGGCGCCGCAGCGATGACGGCAGTGTCGCGATCGAGGCGGCCATCATCCTCCCGTCTCTGATCATGTTCCTGTGTCTGGCCATCGCCGGCGGACGCCTCGTCACCTCTCAGGCGAAGATCGACGCAGCAGCCGAGGACGCCGCACGAGAGGCATCCATCCACCGCACCGCGGCCGCCGCACAAAGCGCAGCGCGGGCCGCGGCAACCGAGTCCCTCACCGGCCAGGGCATCAGCTGTGCGTCAACGAGTGTGTACATCAACACCGGTGGTCTGAGCGTGCCGGTCGGCCAGGTCGGAACCGTCACCGTGACGGTGACCTGCACCGTGGCGCTGTCCGATCTTCTGCTACCGGGCGCTCCCGGGGCCCGGACTCTCACTGCTACGGCAACGTCCGTAGTGGATCTGCACAGACAAAGAGCTGAGTTCGCGAATTCTGAAGTGCCGTGGAGTACGAGCCAAAGTGCGGGTGCCGGCCTGTGAGCGCGCGCGGATGCTTGGGTTCACGCTCCGTGCGTCGAGCGCGCTCGAGCTCTTGCTTGGCAGCTTGCTCGTGCTGTGAGCCAGACGGTCTCAAATGCTCCGGCGGTGAGGTCTTGCGGCTCGTAGGTGTTCCACTCGTGGACGGGCATCTCCGCGGTGAAGCCGAACGTCGCTTCGTAGTCTCGGAGAGTTCCGGCCTGCTGGGCGGCTTCCCATTCGGCCGACGACGCTGCGGCAACGGGCTTCTCAAGTGGTCCTTCGAGTTCAACCTGGCGGGTGACCCAGCCATCGGGGTCGACCTCGAAGTAGAACCAGATGTCTTCCTCGGCCCAGTAGCTGCGGAACCAGCGTGTCATGGCGTCATTGTCCGTGATGGTGCTGGGTCACGTCGACGGGGTTCCGTCGGTGAAACCGGGGTGGTCGCCGACGTTGGTGTAGCGGTGTGTGAGCTTGATGGACAGGCCGAACACGGCGTACAGGCGCTTGGCATCACCGCTGCTGGCCACGGCTTTGGCGAGGATGCGGTCTTCGCGGATCGAGCGGCAGCTGACGCCAGAACGCGATCCTGCAGGGGCGGCCGCTGCCGAACCTACGGCCTTTCCGAGGGGGCCTGATGATCTTCCGGTATGGGGCAGGGGCCCCTGCCGACCGGGGCGGGGTCACGGTGTTCGTCGCCGTGTGCGTCCTCGCGCTGATCGGCATCATCGGCGTGGCTGTCGATGGCGGGGCGAAGATGGCCGCCACCGAACGCGCCGACTACGTGGCGGGCGAGGCTGCCCGGGCGGGCGGACAGGCCATCGATCCCGCCCAGGCGGTCACGGGCAGGGCGATCGTCGTCGACCCTCAGGACGCGATGGCCGCCGCGCAGGCCTACCTGGCCTCCGTCGGGGCCACGGGCACGGTCAGCGTGTCCGGTGACGGCAAGAGCGTCACTGTCACCGTGAACGGCTCCAGCGACACGGCCTTCCTGTCAGCTGTCGGGATCGGCTCGCTGCCGGTGACCGGCCACGCCACCGCCACCCTCCTGCACGGCGTCACAGCACCCGAAGGAACCTGATGCGCAACCGCACCCTTGGCCGGCTGTTCAAGGCTGTCGTGAGCCTGCTCGTCCTGGCGGCCGCCGTCGGCGGGCTGCCGCTGCTGCTGGTCTGGGCCACCCCGGTGATCTGGGCGTCCAGCCACGACGACCTGGCGCACCTGCTGGACCGGCAGGACACCGGGGCTGTGTTCCTGCTCGTGCTGGTCGCGGTCGGCTGGATCGGGTGGGCCCAGTTCACGTTCTGCGCGCTGCGGGAGCTGGTCGCGCAACTGCGCGGCCGACGGTGGCATGCCCCGCGCGGGCTGGGCGCCTCGCAGCGCGCCGCTGCTCTTCTGGTCGGCAGCATTCTGGTCCTGCTGCCCACGGGTTCGGCCCTGGCCTCCGATGCGCAGGCCGCGACAATCGCCACGGCCACGCACATCCCTGGCCAGGTTCCTCAGACCTCACAGCCTTCCCGGGTTGTCCAAGTGTCCTCTGCTGTACCGGCATCGAGCCCGTCGTACACGGTGCGCGAGATGCGGCCTGCTGAAAGCCTGTGGAGCATCGCTGAGCGGGAGTTGGGCGACGGGGAACGATGGCGGGAGATCGCCGGCCTCAACGAGGGACATGTCATGGCCGACGGGCATGTCTTCCGGTCCAACAGCTTCCTGCAGCCGGGCTGGAAGCTGGCCATGCCCGAAAGGCCGAGGTCCCAGGGGTTGCGGATGCAGACCGAGGGGCGCGCGTCGGTGGCCGCCCAGAGGGGCGAGCACGTCGTCACGGTCCATGCCGGTGACTCCCTGTCGAAGATTGCCGAGAACGAGGTCGGCGACGGCGGAGCGTGGCCCGCCCTGTTCGAGGCCAGCAAGGGCCACCGGCAGCCGAACGGGCTGCCGGCCATCACCGACCCCGACATGATCTACGCGGGCCAGCACGTCACTGTGCCGGGCGCCCGCCCCGACCCGGACAGCCCGGACACGAACGATCCGGGCAGTGACGGCGCCGGCAGTGAGCCGCCCTCGGCGTCACATCCTCCGCCCGACCAGAAGCCCTCCGAGGGCGCCGGCGAGCAGGAGGACGTGCCGGCTGCGACGCCGAGCCAGAGCGGCGCGCCCAGGGCGTCAGCCTCGAGCACACCGTCGGCCGGCGCAGTCCCGCACGAGTCGGCGGAGCCCGCTGCCCCCACATCGCAGCCCGCCACGGCTTCTCCTGCGGGCGCCGAGCCTGCCCCGGCCGGCGGCCTGCTGAATCTGCGCACCGTTGTGGGTGCGGGCGCGCTGTTGGCGGCCGCCGTGACTGCGGCCCTCGCGCTGCGCAGGACGCTGCAGCGACGGCGCCGCGCGCCGGGCGAGACGATCGCCATCACAGCACAGACTGCGCCCGCCGAGGCGCAGCTCGCGGCGGCCGCCGAACTCTCCGGTGTGGCCCGTGTGGACGTGGTGCTGCGCACGATGGTCCACGCCGCTGAGCGGGACGGACGGGAGGTGCCTGTCCTGCGGGCTGCGCGCCTGGATGCCCGCACCGTCCATGTGCTGCCTGATGACCTCGCGTCCGCACCGCAGTCGCCGTTCGTGGCGGGTGCAGCGGGCTGGTGGCAGCTCGAGGCCGGCGCCGAGCTCTTGGACGAGGAGAAGGCCCGCACGATTGCGGCGCCGTGTCCGGCCTTGGTCACGGTGGGCAGCACGAAGTCTGGTGATCTCGTCCTGGCCGATCTCGCCCGGCTGCCCGTCGTGTTGCTGGACGGCAATCCTGTGCATATCAGCGAGGTGTGCACGTCGCTGGCGCTGGAGTTGGGCATGAGCCCGTGGGCCCGGGATGTCGAGGTCGTCGCTGTCGGGTTCGGCGAGGACCTCCCACATCTGATGCCGAATTCCCGGATCGCGCACATGCGCCAGCCCGCGCACGCGTTGCGCGATCTGACCGAGCGGCTGCTGGAGGTCCACCAGATGCCCGAGACCGCCGACCACCCCTACGTGGTGCTGTGCTCGACGGCGCTGGACGACGACACGGCCTGGCAGTTCGCCGACGTCCTCGGAAGGGCCCCGCAGATTCCGGTCACGCTGATCGCCCCGACCGGCACCACTGCCGGTCACTTCCCCGAGGCGGACATCCTCGCCGTCTCCGCGCCGACATCGCAGCGCTTCGACCCGCTGGGCATCGACATCATCGTGCAGCGCCTGGAACACGCTGCCTACCAGCAGATTGTCACGGCACTGGCTGTCTCCGGGCAGTCGGCGCATGAAGCGGAGGGAGTCTGGCAGCACGTTCCGGGCGAACCCAGCGTCACGGGGTCGGCCGAGCCGAGCCTGCAGCAGGAACCGTCCGGCGACAACGGCACGATCCCCTCGCCGGCCCGGAACGGCTCAGTAGCAGCCACCTGGGACGCCAACGATGCTGTGTTCCCTGCCCTGTTGATGGCTTCAGCCGATCCCGCCGGACTGTCCCTGCAGCACGCATCGCCTGCCACCACTGGCGGCAGCGAGCCCCTGCATTCGGCCGAAGAGGCGAGCACAGACGAGGCAGGCACCAGCGCGACGGAACGAACGCAGGCCCAGGCCTCCGCTGATGGGGGCACCGGCGACGCGGCCCTCGCGCAGGACAGCGGCGGGCCCCAGATCCGGGTGTTGGGGCCGGTGGACGTGGACGGTCTCGTCCGCACCGGTCACGGACCGCGCACCGCTCAGCTCGCCGCACTCCTCTACTTCCGCCCCAACCGCACTGCCGACGTCCTGTGCGCCGGCATGGACCCCATCAGCCCCTGGTCGACCTCCACCCTCAACGCCCGACTCCAGGGCCTGCGCCGAGCATTGGGCAACGATCCAAACGGCGAAGCGTACGTGCCGCGCCGCCGCACCGCAGACGACCCCTACACTCTCGCCGACGGCGTGCGCTGCGACTGGACACACTTCGTCCAACTCGCCGAACGCGCACTCCCCCAGGGGCCGGCAGGGCTGGCGGACCTGGAGGAAGCTCTGTCCCTCGTGCGAGGTCGCCCCTTCGGTACTCGGGCTCCGGCGTGGGCCGAGCCGCATCAGCAGGAGATGACCACTCGGATCATCGACGTCGCCCACACGGTCGCCACCCACCGCACCCAGAGAGGCCTTCACCACGATCTTGGCGCCGCACGCAAAGCCATCGTGACCGGCCTTGACGTCGACGAGACAGCGGAGCTGCTCTATCGGGACTGGCTGATCGCGGAGTGGACGGCCGGGAACCGGCCCGGCCTGCACACCGCGATCACCCGCATCCAACAGGTCACGCAAGCCCTCGACTGCGACCTCGAATTGGAAACCGAACAGCTCATCCAGGAGCTCCTTGCCACCAGCCGCAAGGCCCCCACCTCATGATCACCTCTCAGCGGATCGGCCACCAAGGCCAGACCGAGGACCAGACACCCACCCCGGCCCACGGCACTGCCCAGCACGGACAAGGAACAGCCATGCAGAAGGGCCAGCAGCGCGTGACACCAGAAGGCAGAACAGCCGTACGGCTGGGCCGAACGCACAAGATCCTCATCGGTGTCGTCGTCGCCGGTGCGGTCTCAATCGCCGGGATCGGCTTCGCCGGTTCGTACGCGGCGGTCCGTGAGCTGGCGATCCAGAAGGGGTTCGGGAACTTCTCGTACGTCTTCCCGATCGG
>NZ_JBSFYW010000050.1:0-63365 GCF_053599975.1 Streptomyces sp. NPDC005141
CACGGCCCAAACATCAAGCGGCGTCGGCGGACAGCCCCTGTACCGATTTTCACGCCCGCGGGGCGTCACCGCAGGTGAACGGTCGACTCCTATGGAACCGCGCTCCTGTGCGCGGCCTGCGGACTCCTGCTGCTCCTCGTCCTGCTGTGGCCGCTGACGCTCTACGGCCGGAGCCGCGCCGCCCTCGCCCGGCTGCTGCTCGCCCCACGCGAGGCGGAGGAGCGCCTCGCCGAGGTGACGGAGTCCCGGGCCCGGCTGGTGGCCGCCTTCGAGGCCGAGCGGCGGCGGATCGAACGGGATCTGCACGACGGGGCCCAGCAGCGGCTGGTCGCCCTGAGCATGACGCTCGGGCTCGTCCGCCTCGACGCCCCGCCCGAGCTGGCCGGCCGGCTCGCGGCCGCCCACCGCGAGGCCGACCAGGTCCTCGGCGAACTGCGGGAGTTGATCCACGGAATTCATCCCCAGGTGCTCGCGGACTACGGTCTCGCGGACGCGATCGCGGATGCCGCCGACCGGTCCGCCGTACCCGTGGAGGTGGAGGTCGCCCTTCCCCGGTTCTCCGAACCCGTCGAGTCCGCCGCGTACTTCGCGGTGCGGGAGGCGCTCGCGAACGTGGGAAGGCACAGCGGCGCGGACCGGGCGTGGATCAGCGCCGGATGCGGGGAGGGGGACCGGCGGGGGAGGAGGCTGTGGATCGAGGTGCGGGACGACGGGCGGGGAGGCGCGACGCGGCCCGGCACCGGTGCCGCCACGGGCCGCGGCGGCACCGGCCTCACCGGCCTCGCCGACCGGCTGGCGGTCCTCGATGGAACACTGACCGTCGACAGCCCACCGGGCGGCCCCACCGTGCTGCGTATGGAGATCCCTTGCTGAGAGTCGTGCTCGCCGAGGACAGCGTGCTGCTGCGGGAGGGGCTGGCGGGGCTCCTGGACCGCTTCGGTCACGAGGTGGTGGCGGCCGTCGGAGACGCGGAGGCGCTGCGGGACGCCGTGTCGGCGTACGCCCCCGACCTCGTCGTCACCGACGTACGGATGCCGCCCGGCTTCCAGGACGAGGGGCTGCGCGCGGCCCTCGCGCTGCGCACGGCCGACCCGCGCCTTCCGGTGCTCGTGCTCAGCCAGTACGTCCAGCGCGCGTACGCCGCCGAGCTCCTCGACACCGGGGACGGCACCGGCATCGGCTACCTCCTCAAGGACCGCGTCGGGCAGGTCGAGCAGTTCGCGGAGGCGGTGGAGCGGGTCGCGGCGGGTGGGACGGTCGTGGACCCCGAGGTCGTACGGCAGTTGCTCCGCCGGCGGCGTGATCCGCTGGAGGCGCTGACACCCCGCGAGCGCGAGGTCCTCGCCCTGGTCGCCGAGGGCAGGTCCAACGGCGCGATCGCGCGTGAACTGGTCGTCACCGAGGCCGCCGTCGGCAAGCACATCGGCAACATCCTGGCGAAGCTGGAGCTGCCTCCGGCCGAGGGCACGCACCGCCGGGTACTGGCCGTACTGGCGTATCTGCGGGGGTAGTCGGGGCCCGCCGACGTCTTTCGAACGACGTCGCGGCGAGGCATTCCGGCCGCTTCCCGCGGGGAGGATATCCGGGCACGTGCGCCGAGGAGGGCCGTGCGCGGCGAGCGCGAGCCGACATGAGCGCGAGCCGAGGAGAGCCCGAGCAGAGGGAAGAGGGACCTGCGTTGCCTGATCCGGGTCGCGGACACGGAAGCCGCCGGGCGGTCCCGCCCCGGCTCACGTCCGGGCCGGTGAGTCCGTGGGCCGGGCCCACCCAGCAGCTTGTCATGCCCCTGCAGGCCAGGCCGCCTCCCCGGCGGACCGCAGCCCCGGTCGAACCGTGCGCCGGCCGGGCGGTCCGACAACCCCCACCCCGACCCTCGACAAGCACCCGAAAGGCACTCATGTCCCCCACGCATGACACGCTCGACCGCGGACACAACGACGATCTGTTCACCTTCGTCAGAGCCAGCCCCTCGCCCTATCACGTGGTGGCGAGCGCGGCGCAGCGCCTGGAGAAGGCGGGCTTCGCGGAGTTGCGGGAGCGGGACGACTGGACGGCCGGAGCGGAGGGAGGCCGGTACGTCGTCCGCGGGGGAGCGCTGCTCGCCTGGTACGTCCCGCCGGGTGCTCCCGCCCGCACCCCGTTCCGGATCGTCGGCACGCACACCGACTCACCGAACCTGCGGGTCAAGCCCACACCGGACACCGGCGCGGCCGGGTGGCGGCAGATCGCCGTGGAGGTCTACGGCGGCGTGCCGCTCAACACCTGGCTCGACCGCGATCTGGGCGTCTCGGGGCGGCTGGCGCTGCGCGACGGTTCGACCCGGCTGGTCTGCGTCGACAAGCCACTGCTGCGGGTGCCGCAGCTCGCCATCCACCTCGACCGGACCGTCAACGAGGGACTCGCCCTGGACCGGCAGCGGCACATGGCCCCGCTGTGGGGGCTCGGCGACCCCCGGCCGGGCGCCCTGCTCGGCCGGATCGCCGACGAGGCCGGTGCCGACGCCGCCGAGGTCCTCGGCTGGGACCTGATGCTGCACGACATCCAGCCGCCCGGGTACCTGGGCGCGGACGAGGAGTTCATCGTCGCTCCGCGCCTCGACAACCAGATCTCGGTGCACGCGGGCGTCACCGCCCTGGTCGCCGCCGCGGGCGCCGCGCGGCCGCCCGCGCACATCCCGGTGCTCGCCGCCTTCGACCACGAGGAGGTCGGCAGCGGATCGGAGTCCGGAGCCCAGGGCCCCTTCCTGGAACGGGTGCTGGGCCGCGCCGTGACCGCCCGGGGCGGTGGGGCGGAGGACTTCCACCGCGCCCTCGCCGGCGCGCTGTGCGTCTCCTCCGACATGTCCCACGCCGTCCATCCGAACTACGCCGAACGCCACGACCCGGATCACCGCCCGCTGCCCAACGGCGGACCCGTGATCAAGGTCAACGTCAATCAGCGGTACGCCACCGACGGCACCGGTGCCGCGGCCTTCGCCGCCGCGTGCGAACGGGCCGCCGTGCCGTGGCAGCCGTTCGTCTCCCACAACGCGATGCCGTGCGGGACGTCGATCGGCCCGATCACCGCGGCCCGTCTCGGCGTGCCGACGGTCGACGTGGGTGTGGCCGGACTCTCGATGCACTCGGCGCGGGAGCTGTGCGGGGCGCGTGACCCGGGGCTGCTGGCGCGGGTGCTGACGGAGTTCGTCACGTCGGAGTAGGCCGGGCGTTCCGGGGGCGCGGGAGGTTCCCGGGAATGCATGAAGGCCCCCCACATGCGTGGAGGGCCTTCACCAAGGTGCGCCGCCAGGGACTCGAACCCCGGACCCGCTGATTAAGAGTCAGCTGCTCTAACCAACTGAGCTAGCGGCGCATGACTCTCGCCTCCCGCTTCCGCGGGCGGCGACAAAAGAAATACTACCTGGTCCGCGTGGATGGTTCCGACCACCCGGGCGGCCACCGGTCCGACCGCGTGACCGGCCCCCGATCGGCCAGCGGGCGGGATCGGGGGTCGGCCCGGTGCGGGCCCGGGATGCGACCGGTGCGGCCGCTGTCAGATCGCGAGGGAGAGCAGCACCGGAGTCGCGCCGCGGTTCAGCGTGTCCGCGGCGCGGCGCAGCCGGTGGGCGTGCTCGACCGGGAGGGAGAGGGCGAGACAGCCGACGGAGGAACCCGCGGTGATCGGGACGGCCGCGCAGACCGTGCCGATCGCGTACTCCTGGAGGTCGAGCACGGGCACGGTGGCCGGCTGGGAGTCGAGGCGGGACAGCAGGAGCCGCTCGCTGGTGATGGTCCGCGAGGTGAGGCGGGCCATCTTGTGGCGGGCGAGGTGGTCACGGCGGCCGTTGTGGTCGAGCTGGCCGAGCAGGCTCTTGCCGACCGCGCTGGCGTGCGCGGAGGACCGGAAGTCCACCCATTCGTTGACCGCGGGGGTCGCCGGGCTCTCCGCGTACTGGGTGACGTGCACCTCGCCGTCGATGTAGCGGCTGATGTAGATCGCGGCGCCGACCGAGTCGCGGAGCCGGTCGATCGTCTGCTGGAGCTTCTCGCGCAGGGCCTGGTCGCGGCCCTCGGCGGAACCGAGGCGGCTGAGGGCGGCGCCGGTGACGTACGCGCCGTCCGTGACCTGCTCGACGTAACCCTCCCTGCGCAGCATGCGCAGCAGTGCGGTCAGCCGGCCGGCGCCGAGGCCGGCCTGGCGGGCGAGTTCGGCCTCGGTGACACCGGTGGTGTGCCGCGCCACCGTCTCCAGGACGCGGAGAGCGTCCTGGGCCGAGTGGTACGGCGCGGTCGGCTCGTTCATCAGCGCCACGGTTTCCCCCTGCGCTTCATGGCCCGGCTCAAAAAAGACGTCGGCCCGGACAGCTGGCCTCACTCCACGATAGCCGTCAAGGAGCCATCTGTGAGCGTCTGTTGACGAGATTGGCGGTGCGCTCCGTGCCTCTCAGCAGGAGCGCACCACTCTGGCATATGCCAAAGGCATGTCACATCGGGCATGCCCCAGGGGTCGGACCTCGCCCCTTCCCGTAAGTGCTCCCCCTCCGCCCCTTGTTCACTCCCGGACTTCAGAGGACCGCGCTGAGGAATTCCCTGGTCCGCCCGTGCTCCGGGTCGCCGAAGATCCTCTCCGGCGGGCCGGACTCGATGACATGGCCAGAATCGAACATAAGAACCTGGTCCGAGATGTCCCGGGCGAAATTCATCTCGTGAGTCACACAGAGCATCGTGATGTCCGTGGTGCGGGCGATGTCACGCAGGACATCCAGGACTCCCGCGACCAGTTCGGGGTCGAGCGCGGACGTCACCTCGTCCAGCAGCAGCACTTGCGGCCGCATCGCCAGCGCGCGGGCGATCGCCACGCGCTGCTGCTGGCCGCCGGACAGCCGGCCGGGCCGCTCGTCGCACTTGTCCGCGAGGCCGACCAGGTCGAGCAGTTCGCGGGCCCGCTCCTCGGCCTCGTCCCTGGACAGGCCGAGGACGGTGACGGGCGCCTCGGTGACGTTCCTCAGCACGCTCATGTTCGGGAACAGGTTGAACTGCTGGAAGACCATCCCTATCTTCTTGCGGACCTCGCGGACCCGCTTCTCGTCCGCGGGGAAGAGCGGGTCGCCGGCGACCGTGATCGTGCCCTCGTCGGGCTGCACCAGGGTCATCAGCAGCCGCAGGATCGTCGTCTTGCCGGAACCGGACGGGCCGATCAGCGTGACGTGCTTCCCGGAGTCGACGCGGAAGTCGAGCCCGTCGAGGACGGTGTTGTCGCCGAAGCGCTTGGTGACCTTGTCGAACCGGATCAGCTCGCTGCCGTCCACGGGGGGATTGGCAAGGTCCAACAGGGGGCCGGTGTCGGTGTTCGTGTCAGCGGACAAGGCGTCGCTCCAGGGCTCGCAGCAGCAGGGAAGCCGGGTAGGAAATGAGGATGAAGGCCACGCCGATGACCGTGAGCGGCTCGGTGAACTGGAAGTGCTGCTGCGAGTACAGCCGCGCCTCCCCGAGCATCTCCAGCACGGTGATCGTCATCAGCATCGGGGTGTCCTTGAGCATGGCGATGACGTAGTTGCCGAGCGCCGGCACCACACGGCGGACCGCCTGCGGCAGGATCACCGCCGTCCAGGTGCGCCGCAAGGGCAGGCTGAGCGCCGTGGCCGCTTCCCACTGGCCGGCGGGCACGCCCTCGATGCCGGCCCGGTAGACCTGCATCGTGTACGTCGAGTAGTGCAGCCCGATCGCGACGACACCGGTGGTCAGCGCGGAGAACGTGATGTTCCACTCGGGCAGCACGTAGAAGAGGAAGAACAGCTGCACCAGCAGCGGGGTGTTGCGCACGAACTCGGTGACGACCCCGACCGGCCAGCGCACCCAGCGCGTCGGTGTCCGCATGAGCAGGGCCCACACCAGACCGAGAACGAACGAGATCACCGAACCGAGGGCCAGTGCCTGAAGGGTGATCAGCAGGCCGTCCCAGAAATGCGGCATGAAGTCGCCGACGGCGTTCCAGTCCCACGTCATGAGGCACCTCCGCCCGTGGTGGCACCGGCACCGGCGCCCACGCCCGTCGTCCGGGCCCGCTTCTGCGCACGCGCCACGGCGTCGCTCTGGGGCTCCTTGCCGATCCCGGCCCTGAGCCGCTTCTCCAGCCCGCGCATCAGCCGGGTGAGCAGGAAGGCGATGACGAAATAGATGAGCAGGACGTACGTGTAGACCTCCGCGCTCTGCTGGAGCGCGAGCCGCACCAGGTTGGCGCTGAACGTCAGATCACCCATGCCCATCACGGAGACCAGCGCCGTGCCCTTCAGCAGTTCGATCAGCAGGTTGCAGAAGGACGGGATCATCTCCGGCACCGCCTGCGGCAGCAGGATCAGCCGCATCCGCTGCCAGTGCGTGAAGCTGAGCGCGATACCGCCCTCGCGCTGGGCCGGATCGACCGCGTTCAGCGCGCCGCGCACGATCTCCGAGCCGTACGCCCCGTACGTCAGCCCCAGCGCCAGCGTGCCCGCCCACAACGGGACGAGCTGCCAGCCGAAGGCGAGCGGCAGCACGAAGTACACCCAGAAGATCATGATCAGCGCTGAGGTTCCGCGGAACACCTCGGTGTAGAAGCCCGCGAGGAAGCGGACGATCCACCGTCGCGAGGTGCGCGCGATGCCGACCAGGAAGGACATGGCACCGGCCAACAGAGCGCTGAAGAACAGCAGTTGGACGGTGACCCAGATGCCTTCGAGTACGAGTTGCCAGAGTCCCGATGTCATCCGCGGCACAGCTCCTTCGCGGTCATGTCGGTCATCTCGGCCTCGGTGAAGCCGAACGGCCGCAGGATGCGGAAGAGTTCACCGCTCTCCTTCATCTTCCGCAGCTCGACATTGAAGGCGTCCCGCAGCCTCGTCTCCGGCGAACGGAACGCGAAGCCGCCGCCGTCGACGTGCGGCTTGCCCTTGACCAGCGGCGCGAAGGGCTTCGTGCTCTCGGCCTTGCCGGACTGCTTCACCACCTCGCGCGTGGTCAGCGCGGTCCCCGCGAAGACGTCGGCGCGCCCCGCCTCGACCGCGTTAAGCCCGGCGACCTGGTCGGGCACGATCAGGATGTCGCTCTCCTTGTACCCGGCCTCGACCGCGTACTGGATCTCCGCGTAACCCGTCCCCGTCGCGAACCTGGCCTTCTTCGCGACGACGTCCTTGTAGTCGTGCAGCCCCTTCGGATTGCCCTTGCGCACGATGAACGCGTCGAGCATCCGGTAGTCGGGGTCGGCGAAGATGACCTGCTCGCAGCGCTCGGGGTTGATGTACATCCCGGCGGACACGACGTCGAACTGCTGCGAATTGAGCCCGGGTATGAGCGAGCCGAACTCGGTCGGCACCGGCTGCACGCGGTCGACCCCGAGCCGCTTGAAGACGGCCTTCGCCAGCTCCGGTGCCTCGCCGGTCAGTTCGCCGTCCCGGTCGATGTAGCCGAAGGGGATCTCGCCCGCGATCCCGAGGCGGACGACGCCCTGCGCCTTCAGCCGGTCGAGGAGATCACCGCCGTCCTTCGCGGACGCCGTGGCCACGCGACTGCAGCCGGCCGCGCCGAGCGCACCGAGCGCCGCGGCCCCCGCGAGCAGTGACCGGCGGGTCGTCCCGGACGGGTGTCTGTCATTTCCACGTGCGTTTCCACGTGCTTTCCCTAGTGGTGGAGCCATGGCCGCGCGGCTACCCGGGACCATGCGATGTATTCGGACCGGTTCCGGCCCCGCGCGCCCGCGGTGCGCATCGCCTCCGCGGGGGAGACGCCCGGCTTCCGATGGGTCTGCCCCGATCAGCGGTCGCCTTCGCACTCGCCTTCGCGGAACGGCCGGGGCGACGGCGCCGGGGGTGCCACCCCGGCAGGCGTCGGGGGTGCCACCCCGGCGGCTCCCGCCTCGTACAGCGCGTGCGCCGTCCGCAGGACGAGGTCGTCCCGGTGCCGGGCGGCGACGATCTGCAGGCCGACCGGCAGACCGTCGCCGTCCACACCGACAGGGACCGTCGCCGCGGGCTGCCGCGTCAGGTTGAAGGGGTACGTGAACGGGGTCCAGCCCGTCCAGCGGCGCAGGCCCGACCGGGCCGGGACCTCGATGCCCGCCTCGAAGGCCGTCAGCGGCAGAGGCCCAGGGCGGTTCAGTGTCCGGGTACGTACCCGCGCTTCTTGTCGACCACGTTCGACAGGGGCTTGCCCGCGGCCCAGCGCTCGTACAACTCCACGAACTGCAGGCCCAGTTCATCCCGCCAGCCGACCGTGTCCCCGCTCATGTGCGGTGACACGATCAGACCCGGGGCCTCCCACAACGGGCTGTCGGGGCCGAGCGGTTCGTGCTGGAAGACATCGAGGGCCGCGCCCGCGATCCAGCGCTTCGACAGCGCCTCGGCGAGCGCCTCCTCCACGACGAGCTGCCCGCGTCCGACGTTGATGAAGCGGGCCGAGGGCTGCATCATCCCGAAGCGCCGCGCGTCGAACATGCCGCGCGTCTCCTCGGTGAGCGGTGCCGCGGACACCACCCAGTCGGCGCGCGCCATCAGCCGGTCCAGCTCCCCCGGACCGTGGATCCCGGTGCGCGGGGTACGCCCCACCAGGGCGGTGGTGACATCGAGTGCTTTGAGCGTGCGGACGATCGCCCGCCCGATCGGCCCGGACCCCACCACGCAGGCCCGGGTCCCGGCCACGCGCTGCGACTCGCGGTGCCGCCACTGGTGGCTCCGCTGCAGGTCCCAGGTCCGCGGCAGGTCCTTCGCCATGGCGAGCACCAGGGCCGCGACGTACTCGGCGATCGGCCGGTCGAACACTCCGCGCGCGTTGGTCACCACGGTGTCGGAGGCGGCGAGCTCGGGGCACATCAGATGGTCGACGCCCGCGCTGGCGGTGTGCACCCAGCGCGGCCGCGGCCCCTCGCCCGGCCAGGCACGGCGCACGGCGTCCGAGGCGAAGTCCCACACGAGCAGCGCGTCCGCGTGCGGCAGCCGCTCCGCGAGCGTGGACGCGTCGGCGTGCTCGATCCGGACGCGACCGGTGAGCCGGCCGAGACGGGGGAGCGGGTCGGCGTCCAGGACGAGCAGGGTGACGGGGGCCGAGGGGCGGGACGGGCCAGGGGACATACGGGCGTTCATCGGGGGAGACCGTTTCGCAATGCGAGTCCGCTCTTCTGGTGGATCCTGCGGCGAATGACCGGGGAGACGTGCGGGCGCAGCCGGCCCGAGCCGTCCGAGACGCGCGGATCGACCACGCTCGCACCCGAACCTACCGTCGTCAACACGAGCCCGCATACGGTGCGTTGCCCGCCTGTTTCCCTTCGTGAGGCCGGTGCCCGCCCCGGACGCTTCCTTTCCCGGAGGTCCGTTCCGCAGTGCGGGGTCGGCCCGGACCCGGCCCGCCCGGTCGCCGAGCACGGGCCGCCGGGCGACACGGTCCGCGCCCCACGCGGTCGCGCCCGAGGTCGTCGCGTCCGCGTGCGCATCAGGCAGCCTCGTCGGCGGAGCCGCTGTCACCGCAGGGTCACCCCTTCGGGTGACTGCGGGAAAGGGAGTGCCCGGGTGCACGGCGTCCGCCGGCGTGATTCCGCAGTTCAGACGGGACCGCGGGACACGGCGCCCATGCAAATACGGGTAAATATGGGCGTGCCCGCGTCACCTGGGTACCCGGGCGGTGGGCCCTTGTCAGCGGCTGATCGATCCGGCCGCCCGCCGGGGACCCGTACCGCCCGAAGAACAGGAAGGTTGGGCATGACCTCACTCGGATTCCTCTACCCGGGACACTCGGCCGAGGACGACTACCCCCGCATCGAGCAGCTGCTCGGCAGCGACGTCCGCCTGACCGTCGTCCACACGGACATGGGGGAGGACGCCCACCGCGTGGACGCGCTCCTCGAAAGGGGCTCGGCGCAGCGCCTCGAGGCGGGCGTCGAGGAGCTGCGCCTGGCCGGTGCGGAGGCCGTGGTCTGGGCGTGCACGAGCGGCAGCTTCGTGTACGGCCTGCAGGGCGCCCATGAGCAGGTCCGCGGCCTCGCCATGGCGGCCGGCCTGCCCGCCTCCTCGACGTCCTTCGCCTTCGCGCACGCGGCGCGTGAGATCGGGGCGACCCGGGTCGCGATCGGGGCGACCTACCCCGACGACGTGGCCGCGCTCTTCGCCGCGTTCCTGAAGGAGGCGGGCACGGAGGTGGTGGCCGTGCGCGGCTCCGGTGTCGTGACCGCCTCCGAGGTCGCCACCTGGGACTACGACCAGGTCCTCGCGCTGGCCCGGGAGGCGGACCGCCCGGACGCCGACGCGATCCTCCTCCCCGACACGGCCCTGCACACCGCGTCCCACCTGCCGGACCTGGAGAAGGACCTCGCCAAGCCGGTCCTCACGGCGAACCAGGTCTCGGTCTGGGAGGCCCTGCGCCTGACCGACCGCCGAGTGAACGCCCCGGAACTAGGCACCCTCTTCACGAGGGAACCCATCGTGCAGGTGTGATGGCAGAACCCAGCCCCTCCGGCAAGATCCAGCACCTCCGCAAGATCCAGCACCTCCGGCGATTCAAGATCCAGCCCCTCCGGCCTCCGGGGAGCGGGGGTCTGGGGGCGGGGCCGTCAGGGGAATAACCGGAGCCACCCTCCTGTTCGTATGCGGAGGACATCATCGCGTACGCAACAGGAGGCACCCCGGTGGACGAGACGGCCGAGACGGGCGAGATCCGAGGCACGGCACAGGGCATCGCCCCCGTGCCGCTCTCCGTTCTGGACCTGGTCACCGTGGGCGCGGGCCGCACCGCGACCGACGCCCTCCGTACCAGCGTCGGCATCGCCCGCCTCGCGGAATCCCGCGGCTTCCACCGCTACTGGGTGGCCGAACACCACTCGATGCCCGGCGTGGCCAGCTCCTCGCCCGCGGTGATCCTCGCCCACCTGGCCGCCCACACGGACCGCATCCGGCTGGGCTCCGGCGGAGTGATGCTCCCCAACCACGCCCCCCTGGTCATCGCGGAACAGTTCGGCACCCTCGAAGCGATGGCCCCGGGCCGTGTCGACCTGGGCCTCGGCCGCGCGCCCGGCACGGACGGCGCGACAGCCGCGGCGCTGCGCCGCACCCAGCGCCTCAACGAGGGTGCCGACGACTTCCCCGAGCAGCTCGCGGAGCTCACCCGCTTCCTGGACGACGACTTCCCCGACGGCCACCCCTACGCCCGTATCCACGCCGTTCCCGGGCCCGTCCAGTCGACCTCGCCGGGCGGGGTCCAGTCCCCGCACCGGCCCACGATCTGGCTGCTCGGCTCCTCCGGCTTCAGCGCCCGCCTCGCCGGATCGCTCGGCCTGCCGTTCGCCTTCGCGCACCACTTCTCGGCGCAGAACACGATCCCGGCGCTGGACCTCTACCGCGACTCCTTCCGGCCGAGCGCGGTCCTCGACGCCCCGTACGCCCTCATCGGTGTCTCCGCCCTCGCCACGGACGAGGAGAAGGAGGCCCGCCGCCAGGTGCTGGCCGCCGCTCTGAACATGGTCCGTCTGCGGACCGGCCGCCCGGGTCTCGTGCCGACCCCGGAGGAGGCGGAGGCCTATGAATTCAGCCCGATGGAGCGGGAGTTCATCGACTCCTGGAACTCCAACGTCATTCACGGCACCGCGGACGAGGTCCGCGCCGGTCTGGACGACCTCCAGAAGCGCACCGGCGCCGACGAGTTGATGATCACGGGCAACGCGCACAGCGGCGACGTGCGCCTGCGCTCGTACGAACTGATCGCGGACGCCTACGGGTTGCCGAAGGGGCAGGGCACTCGGGCCTGAGGGCCGGGGCGCTCGGATCGGGGAACCGCCGCACTCAGGTCCGGGAACCGCGGCACTCAGGTCCGGGGGCAGGCCGTCGCCATCAGGAGCGCGGAGATGCGATCCGGCGCCACCGGCCGGGAGTACAGCCAGCCCTGGCCGGTGTCGCAGCCGATCCCGCGCAGCCGGGACGCCTGCGAGGCGGTCTCCACGCACTCGGCGGTGACGGTCAGGCCCAGCCGGTGGGCGAGTTGGATGAGCGCCTCGACGATGACCTCGTCGGCGGGGTTGGGGTGGGCGGACGAGCCGTCGGCGTTCTCGTACTGGAAGCCGCGGACGAAGGAGCCGTCCAGCTTCAGCACGGAGACCGGGAGCCTGCTCAGGTAGGCGAGGTTGGAGTAGCCGGTGCCGAAGTCGTCGATCGCGATGCGCACGCCCATGTCACTGAGCGCCTGCAGGGCCTGCAGCGGCCGGCCCGCCGAGCCCATCACCGCCGACTCCGTCAGCTCCAACTGGAGCAGATGCGGGGCCAGTCCGGTCTCCGCCAGGATCTCCGCCACGTCCGCCACCAGATCGGAGTCCCAGACCTGACGCACGGCGACGTTCACGCTGACGAAGAGCGGCGGGGAATCCGGATGGTCGAGCTGCCAGCGGCGGGCCTGCCGGCAGGCGGTGGCCAGCACCCAGCGGCCGAGCTGGACGATCGAACCGTCCTCCTCGGCCAGTCCGATGAACCGATTCGGCGTCAGCATCCCGAACCGCGGGTGGTTCCAGCGGACGAGCGCCTCGACCCCGTGCACACCGCCGTCCTCCATGCCCACCAACGGCTGGTACTCCAGGGCGAATTCACCCCGCTCGACGGCCGCGCGAAGGGTGGACGACAGAGCCTGACGAGTCATGCGGTGCGCGTTGCGCTCCGGGTCGAAGAGCGTCCAGCGGCCCTTGCCGTCCGCCTTCGCCCAGTACAGCGTCGTGTCCGCGGCCTGCATCAGACCGGTCGCGGTCGTGCCGGTGGCGCGCCGCTCGACGACCCCGATGGACGCCGACAGCGACAGCCGCTGTCCCGACAGGTCGAAGGGTGCCTGGAGTGACTTCAGCACGGACTCGGCGAGATCCGCCAACTGGTCGGTGCCCGTGGAGTCCTCGACGAGCAGCGCGAACTCGTCCCCTCCCAGCCGCGCCACCAGGGGAGTGGTCGCCCTCGTCTGGCCGGCCTCGTCCGCGCAGCGCGTCAGACGTTCGGCGACGGCGGCGAGCAGCCGGTCCCCGACCCGGTGGCCGAGGGTGTCGTTGACCGCCTTGAACCCGTCCAGGTCCAGATAGCAGAGCCCGATCCGGCCGGTGCCGCCCTCCTCGTACGCGTCCGTCTCCAGAGCCGCCGACAGGCGCTCGAAGAACAGCGTGCGGTTGGGCAGCCGGGTCACCGGGTCGTGCATCTGCAAGTGGCGCAACCGCGCCTGGAGTTCACGCCGGGCGCCGATGTCCGCGACCGAGATCAGGACCGCCCGCTCCTGCGGGGGCAGCGGTGCGACCGTGACCTGCACCCAGAGCGCATGGCCGTCGGGGTGCTTGATCCGGCGGGTGCAGCGCAGCCGGGCCTGCCGGCCGCCCAGGACCTCGCGGTACGCGTGCCAGGTGCGGGCGTCGGAGGCGAGGTCCACCAGGTCGGCGGCGATCCGCCCGGTGAACGTCCGCGCCTCGGCGCCGAGCAGGGTGCCCAGTGACGCGTTGGCCGTGACGACGAGACCCTCGCGGTCCACGACGGCCATGGCGAGGGGAGCGGTGGCGAAGGCCGCGTGGAACGTGCGGGGTGACGTTCCGTCGGGAACCGCAGCGGGCGCGGACGCCCCTGGAGGTGGCCCCGGTGTCACGGGCGACAGGGAAGGGACGGGTGGGCCGGGAGTTGCGCCGACGAACGTACGAGGAGATGTGTCGACGTGACGTTCTGTGACGGTCGGCCGGACGAGGTCTCCCGCGGGCGCCGGCCCTTCGGACGTTCCGCTCACCGCTCGCTCCCGCAGTGCACTCGTTCTTCGTATGGGTCTCTCGGGGTGGTCGGCCGGTGATGGACGGCCGCACAAGCCGTGTCCGTGCAGGAAAGTGTGCCGATCATAGAGGCTGACCTCCGGACGTTGCAGCCACTGTCCAGTGTCCCGGAACAACCGCCCGTTCTGACAGATCGTTTCTGCCTGTATCTGGACGGGTTCCTTCCCCCGTCGACCGCATGTGACGTTCCGTGAATGTCCGGGGGTGTCGGGGCGCACGCCCTCTCACTCTTCCGGTGCAGACAAACAGGGCGAAATAGTACAAATTGAATAAGGCTGGGTGCGGTGTCCCGAAATCCGCATCCGGAGGTCGACGTGCCGCGTCCGCTCCCCCTGAGGGCTCTCACCCGTGAGGCCCTGCGCGGTCTCGCCCGTGACGGGGCGCCCCGCTGGCGCAGCACCGCGGCCGCGTTCACCTCGATGACCGCGCTCGTCGCGACCTCCCTGGTGCCGGGCCCCGCGCTCGCCGAACCCCTTGCGGCCCCCTGCGCCCTGACGCGGACCGAGGCGCACCACTCGGAGGGCGTCGACACCTGGAACTCCGCCTATGTGCGCCCCACCCGTCCCCTCGACGCGGTGATGGTCTTCCTGTCGTTCCCCGACTCCACCCCACGCACCACGCCCACCGAGCTGACCGGCGACTACTTCCCGGCCACCAGCCGTTTCTTCGAGCGTGCCTCGTACGGCAGGTTCACGGTCCGCCCGCATCCGCAGCGCGCCTGGATCCAGATGCCGCACCCCTCCACGTCGTACGCCATACAGCGCGACTGGGACGCCTCCGACCGTGCCGCCTATCTGCGCGACGCCCTCGCGGTGGCCGACCCGCGGGTCGACTTCTCGCGCTACGACGTCGTCTACTTCGTCGCCGACCCGGACGCGCCGGGCGTCGACTCGGACGCCACGAAGGTCGTCAATCTGGACGCGCCCCTGCGCGCGGACGGCAAGGACATCCGCCGTGTCGTCACGGTCTTCGAGAAGCACCCGCCGGACCGTCTTGTCCTCGCGCACGAGACCGGCCATGTCTTCGATCTGCCCGACCTCTACCACCGCCCTTCCGACGGCAAGGGCGACTGGGACACCTATGTGGGTGACTGGGACCTCATGGGCAGCCAGTTCGGGCTGTCGCCCGACCTCTTCGGCTGGCACAAGTGGCGGCTGGGCTGGCTGGAATCGCATCAGGTGGCGTGCGTCCAGGGCGCCGGCATCACCCGGCTGACGCTGGAGCCGCTGGGGACCGGCCCCGTGAGTGCCGCGGCCGGCTCGGCGGGCGCGCGGACCACCGGCGGGGCACCGGGTGCCGGGGTGCTGCGCGCCGGGGTGCCGACGTCCGCCTGGGCCGCGCCGAGTGCGCCGCAGGCGTCCTGGCGCCGGCTCATGGCGCCCGCGCGCGGGCCGGGTGCCTCCATGTACGGGCCCCGGGTGCCCTCGCGCGGCCCGGGCGCGTCGGGCGCGTCGGGCGCGTCCGCGAACGGGTTGGGCGTCGCGGCCCTCCCCGGCTCGCAGACCTTCGGTTCCGGCCGGGGCACCAAGCTGGCGGTGGTCCAGACGGGCCCGGACAGCGCGCTCGCCCTGGAGGCGCGCGGTTCGGCGGGCAACGACGACTCGACGTGCACGCAGGGCATCCTCGTCTACCGGGTCCGCAGCGAGACCGAGTCGGGCAGCGGGCCCATCCAGGTCCTCGACGCCCACCCCCACACCGAGGCCTGCTGGGAGGACTCGGTGTACCCGCCCCTCGCGGACGCGCCGGTGGGACTCGGCGAGAGCTTCACGGTGCCGGGCGCGAACGTCCGCGTCGAGGTGGAGGACCGGACGGTGTCGGGGGCCTGGACGGTGAAGATCACGACAGGCTGAGCCGCCCTCGTGACTCCGGTCCCTGGGGCGGTGGCCGGAGCCGGAGCCGGGCGGAGGGAGACAGGCTTCGCGTGGCGTGAAGGAGCGGCGCGACGGGGTGGCGCGAGGGGAAGGGGGAGGTGTGCGGGACGGGCGCGAGCGTACGGAAACGACGAGAGCGGGATGCTCGCGTTTCCGCGAATCATCCCGCTCTCGTTGGCGTGCGCCGCCAGGGACTCGAACCCCGGACCCGCTGATTAAGAGTCAGCTGCTCTAACCAACTGAGCTAGCGGCGCCTGCTGACGTCGTAGACCTTAGCATCCTGATCGGCGGGAGGAAAAATCGATATCCGCACCGCCGCCGACGCCGCCGCGCGGGCCGCCCGTACGGCCGCCCAGAGCAGGATCTCGGGGCCGGGAAGCCACGGCTGCCGCGTGTCGGGGGCGACCAGCCAGCGGGAATCGGGCCGGACGGCGTCCGGCCCACCGCCGTCGGCGCTCAGCGCGGGCACGGTGACCGCGTCCCCCGTGCCGTGGCAGAGCAGCGGCGGCACCTCCCGGCACCGCCCCACGTGCCCGCCCCGACCCGCGGCCCCGCGCTCGTCCGCCTCACGCCCCGCGGAGGCGCCTGAGCCCCACTCCTCCCACTCCATCAGCGAGGGGAGCCGCTGGGCGGTACCGGGCGCGGCGAACAGCAGCATCCGTCCGCGGTACGCCGCCACCGGGCCCGAGCCCGGTCCGTCGTCCCAGAGCCGGTCGAGCATCCGCCGGCCGAAGAGCGCCGGCGCGCTCACGACGTCGAAGGCGCTGCCGCAGGGCAGCACGACCGGGGCGCTCGGCCGCTCGCTCCAGAGGGTCAGCGTGCTGCGCGGGTACGGCCCCGCCGAGGCGAGCCAGGCGGCTCCCTCGGAGGTGACACCCGAGACGTCCAGCCGCTCGGGAAACGGCGCTCCGGGGCTGTGGGGGGTGCTGCTTGCCGGGTTCCGTGTGCTGCTCATGCCGAGTACATCTACCGGTGGTGAGCGCTCGGTCCCGGAGGGTTGCCGGAAACCGGGACAGGACCGGGTGAGGTGGAGTATCTTGCCCGCCTGGCATATGCCACGGGGGTGCCGAGAGGGCATGGGACGGCGCCCGCGAGGGCTTGGGCAGACGGGGGCAGAACCCTCCCTCTGCCGCTCGCCGAGCCCCTCCCGGTCCCGGACGCGCTTGCGGGCGCGCCGGTCAGTGCGGGTCGGTCACACCATGACCGTGTCCGTTGCCCTCCGCGCCCCGAAGCAGGTCCTGGCCGAACTCGACCATCTTCTTCGCGTAGTCCTCGGTCCACTCGGCCCGCTCGGCGATCGAGGCGGCGGTCAGCCGGTCGAAGCGGCGCGGATCGGCGAGCTGCGCGGCGGCGATGGCCTGGAACTCGACCGCCCGGTCCGCGGCGGCACGGAACGCGTGCGTCAGCTCCGTGGCCCGGTCCAGCAGCGCGCGCGGATCGTCGATCGACTCCAGGTCGAAGAAATGCTCCGGATCCCCGGCGGCTTCCGCGGGCTCGAAGAGCAGGGGCGCGGGGCGTAGCCGCGGTTCGTTCCGACGCGGCGTGGGCTCCGCCATGTCTTCTCCTCCTCGTACGGTTCAGGGGTCCCTCTCGGTAAAGGACCACCGTCCATTGTCCCCCGCTCGCGCAAGTAGGCCCGAAGCGCCGAGTGCGCCCCCTCCGTCGGGATTCCGCCGGGCCCGGTGTTCCTGGAACGGGCTCAGGGCCGCCACGCCACCCGATGCTCCGCCAGATGGGACAACACCGCGTGATTGGCCTCCCAGCCGTCCGGGAACTTCACGGTGACTCCCAGCTGTACCGGCTCGGTCGACGGATGGTCGTCCAGCAGCTCGGTGACCCCTTCCCGGCAGACCACGATGCACGCGTGCCGGTGCCGGGACGCGAGCACGCACAGCCGCCCCGTCTCCAGATGGAACGCCGTGGCGTCCGGCCGCCCCGACAGCGGATGCAGGACGACGGTGACGTCGAACTCCCGCCCCTGGAGCCGGTTGGCCGTGTCGACGGTGACGTCCGCGACACCGAGGGCGGTCAGCGCCCCCCGCACGGCCGCGGCCTGGTCCCGGTGCGCCGTGCCGACGGCGATCCGGTCGGCCGTCAGCGGCACCGGATCCTCCGCCCGCTCCGACGTGGCCGCGCCACCCCGGTCGAGCAGCCGCCGTACGACCTCGGCCACCGCGCGCACCGCTTCCGGGTCCGTACGCGGTGTGTACCGGGCGGGCAGCTCCAGCAGCCCCCAACCCGACCCGGCCGCCTCGTCGATGACCCGGTCGGTCCCCGAACCGTCCGAGGGGACACCGAAGTTCAGCCTTCGGTCGCCGTGGCCGGTGCCGCTGCGGAACGGCGTGTACGGGTAGAAGGCGTGCGATACCAGGGGCGCCGCCGACGCGGGCAGCCGCCAGGACACCGGAAGCCGGTGCTGCGGCAGCTGCGGATTGTGCGCGAGCAGGGTGGTCACCGCGGACGCCGACGGGTCGTACGACAGGCCCGCCCACTGCTCCGAACCGACGATCGCGAACGGGTCCAACTGCCCCGGGTCGCCCACGAACAGCGCCCGCTCGAAGAGCCCGGCCACGGCGAGCAGCGCGTCCGAACGCATCTGGTACGCCTCGTCGACGATCGCGTGCCGCCAGGGCTCGACGCCCTTGACGTGGGCCCACTTCGCGGCGGTGGAGATGACGACGTCGAGGCCCGCCAGGTCGGCCGCCTTCGCCGACTTGCGCACCTGGTCCAGACCGTCGAGCGCCTTGTCGTACGGGTCGGAGTCGCTGCTGTGCAGCCGCCCCACGGGCAGCTCCGGGGCCTTCTCGGCGAGCCGCAGCACCAGATCGTCGACCTGGGCGTTGGTCTGTGCGATGACCATCAACGGGCGTCCGGCAGAGGCCAGTTCGAGTGCGGCCCGGACGACGAGGGTCGACTTCCCCGCGCCGGGCGGGGAGTCGACCACGACGCCGCGGTGGGTGCCGTGCAGGGTGTCGCGCAGGATCGCGTCGGTGGCGCGGCCGGCCTCAGCACCCGGGTCGAACAAGGCGGTCACAGGACGTCCTCCTCGGTCACCGGGTCCGGCAGCGGCAGGGCGTCGGGCTCACCCGGCGGCCCTCCGTGCGTCCACGGTGTCTCCTCCGGGTCGGGCAGCTTGGCGCCGCCCCGCTGTTCGTGCTCGAAGAGGGTGAAGCAGACGAGGTCCCCCTTCTCCGGCACGGACCCGGCCTCGGGCTCCTTGCCGCGCCCCATCTTGTCGACGATCCGCAGCACCACGGCGCCGCCCTCGTCGTCGTGGCCCACGAACTCCGCCGCCTGAGGCTTCCCGGCCAGCGAGCGGTACACCCTGGCCCGTTCCCCCAGGTGCGGCCGGTCGTCCGTGCGGACGGTCACCAGTGGGCGGGGGCTCGGCCGCTTGCCCTCGCTGTACGCCATCACGACATCGGTGACCTCTCCCGCGAACGCCTCCCCGGCGAGCCGCCGGCCCGCCATGACCAGGGCGTCGTCCAGTGCCTCCTGGGCTTCCAGGCGCGCCTGTTCGCGCTCGCGCGTGGCCAGTTTGTTCGCGGCGGTGACCGCGTCGTCGCGGCGCGGCTGCGGCGGCTCGCCCGCCACGACCCGGTCGCGGTGACCGGTGAACGACCAGCGGTCGCGGGTCCACCGGTCGGCGGCGTGCGCCCCTTCCGGCAGCGTGCGCAGCAGGTCGAGCCCGTGCCAGACCGCGTCCCAGGTGGGCCGTGCGACACGCTCGACGAGAGCGCGGATCTCCCGCTCCGCGGCGGTGAGTTCGCCGAGCCGGTCGTCCGCCTCGATGCCGTCCTCCGCGGCGGCCAGCGCCGTGCGCGCGCGGTCGTAGCGCTCGATGGCGGGGGCCAGCAGCTGGTTGTCGAAGGCGGGATCGGTGGCGGGTCCGGCCGGCGGGCAGACGAGCTGGCCCCGCGCGTCCCGCTGGAGCTCGGCCCGCACCGCGGCCTCGGCGCCCGGCTCGCCGCCCGGCGGGTCGATCCAGGCGAGCAGCGCGCCGAGGTGCTGGTCCTCCAGGCTGCTCTGCCCGGTGGCCCAGTGCCGGGACACGACGTCGGTCAGGGCGAGGAGCAGGGCCGAGCCGGGCACCCGGGCGCGCTCCCCGAAGTGGGTCAGCCAGCGCCCGAACAACGGCACCCGGGGCGGCGCCGGATGCGGGGTCTCGGGATCCTGCTCGGCGGTGCGGCGAAAGCGGGTGGAGCGCCCGAGGAGACGGACGAACTCGATGCCCGCCCGGCCCGGCACGATCAGCTGCGGCGCGTCCGCGCACAGCTCGACCTCGACCTTGACGCGCTTGCCGGTCTCCGGGTCGGTTTCGCTGCGCTCGGCCGCCTCGACCACGTCCGCGTACGTGTCGATGTACGGCAGGACGATGTCCGCCAGCTCGGCCAGGAACGCGAAGCGCAGGTCGCGGTCGCGGGGCTGCGGGACGACCAGCAGCCGGGGCGCCTCCCGGTCCGTGCCGACCAGCGCGCCGAGCGGGGCTCCCGCCTCACCGGCGGTGGTGAGCGGCACGAACACCAGCGGCCGTTCGACGAGATGGCGGTGGAGCACGGTGGCGGCGGGCTGTGCCCGGCCGCTCTCGACGGCCTCCAGCCGGGCGAGCGTGGCGATCAACGACATGCGGTCGCCTCCCGTCCGTCCGGGGTGCCGGCCACCGGCCCCGGGGTGCCGGGCGCCTGGCCCCGCGGCACCTCCGTCTTCCAGTTGCGGGCCTCCGGAACCGTGCCGCTCAGGGCCTCCGCCCGCAGCAGCGCCGCTCTCCTGAGTGCCGCGACGGCCGGGTCCCCGGGGTCGCCGGTCTCGCCGTGCGCCGCCGCCAGTACGTCCGTGACGGTCGTCAGACCGCCCAGTTCCGCGCGCAGCGAGCGGCCCAGGGATGTCACCGCGCCCTCGGCACGCGAACGGGCACGGCAGTGGAAGGCCAGCTCGCAGGCGGCCAGGCACTCGGGGGCGTAGGTCGCGGGGACCGCCTCGACGGCCGTGATCAGCTCCTCGGCCGGAAGGCCGGGGGAGAAGCAGCTGCCCTCGGGGAGGGCGGCCGCGATGTCCTCGACACGGGTGAGCCGGTCGAGCTGGCGGCGGGTGACCGCGCGCTGCTTGCGGACGTCGACGGCCGAGGCGGTCGGGAGGTTGGAGAAGTCCTTGGGGCAGACCAGGAGGACGCGGTGGCGGACCGCGGGGGCGGGATCGAGGCGGGCGGCGACCTCCTCCAGGGCGAGGACGTACACCGCGGACTGCCGGGCGGCGGCGCCCACCTTGGCCGGGTCGGCCGAACCGTCCAGCATCGGGAACGACTTGATCTCGACGACCGTCCAGCCGCCGTCGGGGTGCACGACCACGGCGTCCGGCTCCAGGAAGGCGGCGGAGCCCGCGACGTCCAGGGCGAGCATGGGGTGGTCGAGCAGGGTCCAGGCGCCCGCCTCGGTGGCCTCGCGCAGCGCCAGCGCCGTACGTGCCGCACGTCCCTCGGGGCCGATCGCGCTCAGGTCGGGCACCGCACCGGAGCCGGGCGGTTCGGCGCCGGGGTCGAGCTTCTCGTGCACCAGCCGCAGCAGCTCGGCACCGCCGTCGGCCTTGACCCGCGCCTCGAACGCGTTGCCCCGCATGAACGCGAACTGCGACATCCCGAACGCGGACGGCGCGCCGAGCGCACTCGCCAGCTTCGCCTTGTCGACGCCCGCGCCGTCCAGCAGGGCGCGGCGGTCGCACCCGGGGTTGGCGGCGAGCGCCGCGAGGGCGCGCGCGTCGAGCGCCTTCGGTGCGACGTCCGGACCGCGCAGCTCAGCGAGCTGCTGCCGCAGCGCCGTCCCCCGCGTCCGTGGGAGAGGTACTCGGCTCGGCTCCCGGCCCGGTTCGGGACTCGCGCTGTCGGGGAATTCGTTCACCCGTGGAAGTCTGGCATCCCGCACTGACAATCGCGGAACCGTCGCCCCGCGAGGCACCCGCGACCCACGGGACGCGGACCGCCAGAAGCGTCCGCAGGCGGTTCGCCGCCCGCATCACGAACGGGGTCAGCAGCAGTCCGACCCCCATGACCGCGGCGCCCGCGACGGCGTCCAGGAAGTAGTGGTTGGCCGTGCCCATCACGACGATCGTGGTGACCAGCGGATACACGACACCGGCGATCTTCGCGGCGGGCGTGCGGCCGTAGCGCCACAGCATTACTCCGCACCACAGCGCCCAGCCCACGTGCAGGCTCGGCATCGCCGCGTACTGGTTCGTCATCCCGCCGAGACCGCGCGGCGCGCTCGCCTCGGCACCCCACCAGCCGTAATCGCTGTACTGGGCCATCGTGTCGACGAAGCCGTGGCCGGACGACAGCAGCCGGGGCGGGCAGGTCGGCAGCAGGGCGAAGCCGATCAGGCCTATGAAAGTGGAGGTCATCAGCCACGTGCGGGCCGCGCGGTAGCGCACGGTCCGGGAGCGGAAGAGCCAGATCAGGATCGCGGGCGTCACCAGGTAGTGCAGCGACGCGTACCAGAAGTCGGCGGGCACGCCCAGCCAGGCCTGACGCGTGAACAGCCGGTTCAGCGGGTGTTCCGCGTTGAGGTGAAGGACCTTCTCGATGCGCAGGATCTCGAGGCCGTGACCGACCGCGCCGGCGGTGTCGCCCCGGGCGAGCAGCCGGCCCGCCGAGTACGACGCGTACACGAGCAGGATCAGCGGGAGCTCGGTCCACCAGCGGAGCCGGGCGGATGCTGCCGCGGACGTGCGCAGCTCCGTCCACCGGCGCAACCGGGCGCCTGGCGCCGCTTCGGTACGCGGTGCGTCGGTCTGCGGCATCCGATCGCCCTCCCCCATCTGCTTGTGGTGGCCCGACAGTACGCAGTCTGCTGACAAGGTCCGTGGCCAACCGGATTTTACGATGTACGCGAATGCCCCGTCGGGGCGCCCCCGGTCCTCAAAGACGCGGAGATCGCCCCCCGGGTTGCCCCGAGACGGGTTGAGCGATGATGGAGTGACCCACTCCTCAGTCGTCATCGAGTGAGCCGACGCCTCACTCGTGCCGCCCGTTCCGGAAAGGCTCCTCTTCATGGCACCGCGCATCCTGCTGGCCCGGCACGGACAGACGGAATGGTCGCTGTCCGGAAATCACACCGGCAGGACCGACATCCCGCTCCTGGAAGAGGGCCGGCGCGGCGCCAAGCTGCTGGGCGAGCGGCTCCACCGGGCGCCCTTCGGCGGGCTCCCCGGCGCGGAGGTGCGCACCAGCCCGCTCTCGCGCGCGCGGGACACGTGCGAACTCGCCGGTTTCGGGGAGCGCGCGACCACCTGGGACGCGCTCATGGAGTGGGACTACGGCGCCTACGAGGGCATGACCCCGGCGGAGATCCAGGGCGTCCGCCCGGGCTGGTTCATCTGGCGCGACGGCGTCCCCGAGGGGGAGACCCTGGAGCAGGTCACCGCGCGCGCGGACGAGATCGTCTCATGGGCCCGCTCGGCGGACCGCGATCTCCTGATCTTCGCGCACGGCCACATCCTGCGTTCCATAGGCGCCCGATGGCTGGGCCTTCCCCTGGACTTCGCGGCCCGCATCCGCCTCAACCCGACCTCGCTGTCGGTGCTCGGCTGGGCCTACGGCGAGCCCGCGATCGAGGTGTGGAACGACTGCGGGCACCTGAGCGCCTGACCGGCGCCCACGACGCCCCTCACGCCGTGCGCGGCAGGCTCGCGTGGCGGTCGAGGAACGCGGAGACGCCCGAGGCCCTGCGGTGCGGGAGCAGAACGCGGGCCGTCGCCGCCAGCATGGTCTGGATGCGGGAGGACTGGACCTCGTTCAGCAGGTCCAGGACGCGCAGACCGGCGGCGGCGGCCTCGTCGGGGCGGCCGCCGCGGGCCAGGTCGTCGGCGAGTTCCGCGGTGTACAGGGCGATGTTGCGGGTGAAGTGCGGATCCTGGAGGTGGGCGGCGCGGCGTGCGTGGCGGGCCGCCCGGGGCCAGTCGCCCAGCGTCGACCAGCACTGCGCTTCGAGCCCCTCCAGTTCGGCCTCCCCGTAGAAGGTCATCCACTCGGGGTCCGTCTCCGACGGACCCCGCTCGTAGAGGGCCTGCGCGCGCGCCATCGCCTGCTCGCATCCCTTGCGGTCGGCGAGCCCGGCCCAGCCGCCCGCCTCGCGCAGCGCGAGCAGCGAGAGCAGGCGGGGGGAGCCCAGGGGCCGCGCGGCGCGCTGTGCCGCCTGGGCCGCGCGCACGGCCTCGCGGGGGCGCCCCGCGTCGCGCGCCAGGAACGCCGTGTTGCAGAAGGCGTGGGCCTCCAGGCCCGGGTCGCCGGCCATCCGGGCGGTCGCGAGGGCCTCCGCGTAGTGCGAGCGCGCGTCGTCGAAGCGCCCGGAGTCGTGTGCCAGCCAGCCCACCGAGATGGCCAGTTCGCCCGCGCCGGCGTACAGCCGGTCGGCGGTGGCCTGCCGGGTGGTGCCCGCGTCGAGCAGCGCGTACGCCGTGCGCAGCGGTGCCGCGGCGCGCCGGTAGAGCCCGTCGGCCCCGTGCCGGTCGTCGAGCAGCCGGATCTTGCGGACTGCCTCTTCGAGGGCGCCCGCCTCGGACGTACCCGCCCGGTGGACGCGTCGTTCGGCGGCCGCGGCGCTGCCGCCGAAGGCACCCGCGAAGGGTCCCATCGAGGCAGCCGCCACGGTGGCGGTGCCTCCCGTCATGAATGCGCGACGCTGCACGTCGCTCTCCTCGTGGTTCTGATCGCGTTTCTCGTACGGGTCGTACGGGTCGCACGAGCGGTGCCGGTCGTACGGATCAAGCGGATCGAGCGGATCGAGCGGATGGTGCGCGGTGTGCGGCGTCGGGAGGTGGTGCGGGTCCGGCGTCTCATACGTCTCGTGCGCCCCGCCCGTCTCATATGGGGCTTGCGAAAGGCTCGTGGAGTGCACGGGGGGTGCTTCGTCCATCTCGCGCGCCCCGCGTCCGCGTACCCATGAGCGGGGAGCGAAACCGAGGTCGGTCAGCGTGCGGCCGGGGAACATGTGCAGGAACACCCGCTCGTACGCGTAGTTGGGACAGCGGATCTCGCCCGCCTCGACGCGCCCGATGTAGCGCGCGTCGCAGCTGACCCGCTCGCCGATCTCGCGCGCGGCCCGCCGCACCGCCGCGGCGAACTCGCCCGGGGAGCGCTGGCCGCGCAACCGCCGGAATGCGAGATTCGGCCGCGGTGGCCGGGGGGACGGGGACGAGGTCACCGTTGACGACGCCATGGCCGGGCCCTCTCTTGCGAACCGTCGAACCATGCCGGAAACCGGGGCGAGTTGACCGGGTTGTGCCCAGTAGGTGCCCTGCTTCCGGCGAGGCAAGAACGTACCCGCTGTGACAACGCCGCCACGCTCGGTTTGGCTACAAACCGGATATCTCATCCACGATCTGCCATGAACTGCCATCCTTTGTGGCGGAGTTTCGCCGTAGCCGTTGACGTCCTGCCGCGTTGAACCCTGTGGACCGGGAGCCGCCCGAACTCCCGACCCACTCGTCATGAGGAGGGGTTCCGATGGAGGCCGGGATGCAGACCAGACAGAGCACCGAGTTCCGCACACCGCCGTCGACCGCGCAGCACGGACCGTCCGAGGAACGCGGCGGCCCGCCGCGGCCGGTCACCGAGTGCGAGCTGGTGACCGTTCCGGCACGCCAGGGACTGGAGGCGGTCGACATCCTGCGCCGTGGCGCGGGCGAGGCGGTGGGGCCCGTCCTGCACGACGACGGATGCGACACCCTCGGCTTCCTGGTGCCGCCCGGCACCGCCGACGCCTGGGACGTGCCCGGCAGCACCTGTACACAGACCGACGGCCGAGGCCTGCGGATGGCCCCCGAACCGCCGGTCGAGGGCTCGGACTGGCTGCTCCCGCCCGGCGAGGCGGATCTCGCGACCGACCCGGCCGTACTGCGGGCCGCGCTGGGCGAGGCGGCACGGCTGATCGAGGCGGCGGACGGCTGCAGGTGAGCTCGGCGGGCGGACGTCGGGCAGTGACCGGATGCGCGTCGGGCGGCGCCCGGTGACCGCACTGATCGATGCCCCGGGCGGTGGGATCGCGTCTCGGGCCCCGCGCCGGTGAGCCGTGTCGGTGCTCGTCGGGGAGCCCCGGCGAACGGTCGCTGAGCCGACCCGCTCCCGCGCCCCGATAATGGCGGGATGGCGAGGGCGAAGAATCAGCGGGTGGACGAGGGCCGCGACACCGGGCGCGGGCGCCGGGGGCAGGCGGCCGAGGCGGTCGTCGAGGCTGTCGACGGCGGGCTCGCCGAGCTGCTGCCCGACCGCGACCGGGCGCGCGCCTGGACCCTGCTCATCGACGGTGCCCCGCAGTCCCACGTCGACCTCGACGACCCCTCATACCTGAGCTTCGAGTACCAGCGCCGCCTCGGCCACGTCATCGACCTCGTCGCCCCGCCCGGCAAGCCCGTGCACGCCGTGCACCTCGGCGGCGGCGCCATGACCCTCGCCCGCTACACGGCCGCCACCCGCCCCCGGTCCACCCAGCAGGTCGTCGAACGCGACGCGGCCCTCGTGCAACTGGTCCGACGGGAACTTCCGTTGGATCCGAACGCCCGGATCAGGGTGCGTTCCACGGATGCCCGGGAGGGTCTCGCCAAGGTGCCCGACGGCTGGGCGGACCTGGTCGTCGCGGACGTGTTCAGCGGGGCGCGCACACCGGCCCATCTGACGTCCGTCGAGTTCGTCACGGAGGTCCGCCGGGCGCTGAAGGACTCCGGGATCTACGCCGCGAACCTCGCCGACGGACCTCCGCTCGCCCATCTCCGGGGCCAGATCGCCACCGCGGCCGCCGTCTTCCCCGAACTCGCCCTGGCCGCCGACCCGACGGTGCTGCGCGGCAAGCGCTTCGGGAACGCGGTCCTCGTCGCCTCCGGCCGGCCGCTGCCGATCGCCGAACTGACCCGCCGCGCCGCCTCCGACCCGCATCCCGCCCGGGTCGAACACGGCAGGCAGCTCCTGGACTTCACGGGCGGCGCGTCACCCGTCACGGACGCGGTGGCGGTGGCGTCACCGGCACCGCCGCCGTCGGTGTTCCGCTGATCCGGCGTCAGCGCGACCCGGCCGCTCGCATCGGCCGTGTCCGCAGGGGCCCGTCCACCGGCCCGCCCGTCCACCGGCCCGCCCGTCCACCGCGTCCGGCGGTCAGTACGTCCCGATCTCCACGTGCGGCGGCCCGTCGTGCCAGGTGCAGAACACCGAGACCCGGTCCGCGCCCGAGGAGAACTCCACCCGGATCCACGACTCCGTCTTCCACACCTGCATCGACCAGGTCGTCTTCGGCGTCGCGGACACCAGCGTCGCGTACGCGCCGCCGATGTCGAAGACCACCCGGCCGCCGTCGGTGTCGTAGCTCTTGACCTGCCCTGAGGAGGGCGGGGAGGTGGCCGACGAGGGGCCGCCGCTCGGGGACGCGCTTCGCGAGGGCTTCGCGCTCGGCTTCGCGCTCGTGGAGGGCCTGTTCGACGCGCTCCCGGACGGCTCGGCCCGCCGCGTCGAGGACGCCAGTGGTTTCGACTCCTGAGCCGTCGCCCCGGCGGCCGTGATGGGCAGGGCCCGCGGCGGGTCGTACGCGGTCCCCGTCATCACGGTGTGGACACCCCACCACGACAGCGTGACCGCCGCGCCCGTGGCGAGCGACCACGCGAGTACGAGTACGAGTCCTCTGCGCATCGCGGCCATACTGCACCACGAGCCCCATGGGTGTCTCATGGCCCTGGCAGGAGCCGAGTTGTCCGCAGCGGGCGGGCCGAGATTGTCCACAGGTGCCCGTCAGGGGTTGTCCACAGGCACCGGACGGCATCGCCCGGATGGCGTACGGTGCCGCCCATGGCAAGTGTGCTCGTTGTCGAGGACGATCAGTTCGTACGCTCGGCCCTCATCCGGCATCTGACCGAGGCCGCGCACATCGTGCGCAGTGTCGGCACGGCCCTGGAGGCGCTGCGCGAGGTCGCCCATTTCTCCTTCGACGTCGTGATCCTCGACCTCGGACTGCCTGATCTGGACGGGTCCGAGGCGCTGAAGATGCTGCGCGGAATCACCGACGTCCCGGTGATCATCGCCACCGCGCGGGACGACGAGGCGGAGATCGTCCGACTGCTGAACGACGGCGCGGACGACTATCTGACGAAGCCGTTCTCGGTCGAGCACCTGTCGGCGCGGATGGCGGCGGTGCTGCGTCGTTCGCGGACGAGCGCGGGCGACGCGCCTCCGTCGACGGTCATCCGCGTCGGCGGGCTCGCCATCGACCCCCTGCGCCGCCAGGCGGAACTGGACGGCGTACGACTCGACCTCACCCGGCGCGAGTTCGACCTGCTCGCCTTCCTGGCCGGGCGCCCGGGCGTCGTCGTGCCGCGCAAGGAACTGCTCGCCGAGGTCTGGCAGCAGGCGTACGGCGACGACCAGACCATCGACGTCCACCTGTCCTGGCTGCGCCGGAAGTTGGGGGAGACGGCGGCGCGACCGCGCTATCTGCACACTCTGCGGGGCGTCGGCGTGAAGCTGGAGCCGCCGAGAGCGGAGCGGCCGCTATGAGGTGGGCGCTGGTCAAGGTGTGCGTGGCGGTGACGACGATGGTCGTGGTCGCCTTCGCGGTACCGCTCGGCCTGGTGATCAAGGAAATGGCGCGGGACCGGGCGTTCTCGAACGCCGAGCGGGAGGCCGCCGCCGTCGCGCCCGCGCTCTCCATCACCACCGACCGGGACGAACTGGAGCGCGTCGTCGCCTCGGCCGGCTCGGACGCCGGGATGGGCGTGCACATACCCGCCGCCGACGGCAGCCCCGCGGTCGAGATCGGCAAGCAGCGTGCCGCGGGCAAGGACATCGCCATGACCCGCAGGCTGGGCCGGGCCTCCACCACGGAGGTGCCCGGCGGCTTCACGCTGCTCCAGCCCATCGCGCTCAGCTCCGGCGAGATCGCGGTCGTCGAGGTCTACGTCCCGGAGGCCGAGGTCAGCAACGGCGTCGGGACGGCGTGGGCGGTCCTCGCCGCGGTCGGCGTCGCCCTCATCATCGGCTCCGTCGCGGTCGCCGACCGGCTGGGGGTGCGGATGGTGCAGCCCGCACAGCGCCTCGTCGAGAGCGCGCACGAACTGGGCGAGGGGCAGCTGGGCTCCCGCGTGCCCGAGGAAGGGCCGACCGAACTGCGGCTGGCTGCCGTCGCCTTCAACTCCATGGCCGACCAGGTCGTCCAACTGCTGGCCAACGAACGGGAACTGGCCGCCGACCTCTCGCACCGCCTGCGCACCCCGCTGACCGTGCTCCGCCTCAACACCGCCTCGCTCGGCGACGGGCCGGCCGCGGAGCAGACCCGGGCCGCCGTCGCGCAGCTGGAGCGCGAGGTCGACACGATCATCCGGACGGCGCGGGAGGCCAAGCCGCAGACCGCGGCGATCGGTGTCGGCGCCGGGTGCGACGCGTCCGAAGTCGTCCGTGAGCGCATGGACTTCTGGTCGGCGCTCGCGGAGGACGAGGGCCGCAAGGTGCGGGTGGCCGGTGTGGACCGGCCGGTCCGCATACCCGTGGCCCGCGCCGACCTCGCCGCCGCGCTCGACGCCCTCCTCGGCAATGTCTTCCGCCACACACCCGAGGGCACGGCCTTCGCGGTCGACGTGCACAACGCCGAGGACGCCGTGATCATGCTGGTGTCGGACGCCGGCCCGGGAATCGTGGACCCGGTCGCCGCGATGGCGCGCGGACGGGGCTCGGGCAACGACGGGTCGACGGGCCTCGGTCTGGACATCGTGCGCAGGCTCGCGGAGTCGACGGGCGGGGACGTACGGATCGGCTCCTCCGTGCTGGGCGGAACCGAGGTGCGCATCTGGATCCAGCTGGACGGAAGGGCACCGGTCCGGCGCGGGCACCGGGGCAGCGTACGGCGCCGGAGGCGTGGCGTGGGCGTGAGCTGAGCCCGCGGGGACGGCACGCGCCGATCCACGCCGACGCCGGAAGCGCGGCGGCGTTGTCAGCCGCGCAGGCGGACGCGGTCTGCGGGACGCGGGCGTGAGCCGGGCCGTCGGACGCGGTCCGCCGGCGTGAGCTGAGCCCGCGGGGGCGGTCTGCGGGGTGCCAATCCGGTCCACATTGGTCTCGACCTTTAACCGCTCCCGATGCCTTCCTTAAGCGCACCCTAAGATCCGCGACCTTCGTCCGGATGAACCGGTTTGACCGATTCCGGATCGCTAGCGTGATGCCGCACTCCCTGGGACGTCCCCAGCGAATCCCCGTGAATCCGCGAAGGCAGGCACGCGATGAGCAGTACGCACCGGCGCAAGGTCAGTGGCAGGAACAAGGCGATAGGCGGCGTCGTGGCCGCGGCCGTGGTCGGTGGTGGCGCCCTCCTGTTCACCGGTACCGCGCAGGCGGCGAGCGTCGGCGCCGCCTACACCAGGACCAGTGACTGGTCCACGGGCTACACGGCGCAGTACGTCGTCACGAACGACACGGACCGGACGAAGGCGGACTGGACGCTGGAGTTCGACCTGCCGTCGGGCAACAAGCTCAGCTCGCTGTGGAACGCGACGTCGACGGTCAGCGGGCAGCACGTCACCGTGAAGCCCCCGTCCTGGGACAAGGACGGTCTGGCGGCCGGCGAGTCCGTCACGGTCGGCTTCGTCGTGAACGGCACCGCGAACCCGACGGGCTGTCTCATCGACAGCACCAAGTGCTCGGTGGACGACGGCGCGACGCCCGAGCCGAGCGGCCGTCCGACGAATTCCGCGACTCCGACGGCCACGCCCACCCCGACCGCCACCGCCTCGCAGAGCGCGACCCCGAAGCCGACCGCGACCGCGACTCCCACCGCCACCGCGTCTCCCTCGCAGAGCTCCGGCGGCGGCACCACGACCGCGGGCTTCGCGCCCTACGTCGACACCTCCCTCTACCCGGCCTTCGACCTGGTCAAGTCCGCCGACGCCACCGGCGTGAAGAACTACAACCTCGCGTTCATCACCGACGGCGGTGGCTGCACGCCGAAGTGGGGCGGGGTGAGCGACCTCGCCAGTGACGCCGTGGCGGCCCAGATCGGCGCGTTGCGTGCCAAGGGCGGCGACGTCCGGGTCTCCTTCGGCGGAGCCTCCGGCACGGAGCTGGCCACCACCTGTTCCTCGGCCGACGCGCTGGCGGCGGCGTACGGAAAGGCCGTGGACGCCTACAAGCTCACGAAGGTCGACTTCGACATCGAGGGCGGCGCGCTGCCGAACACGGCCGCGAACACGACCCGTGCGAAGGCCATCGCCAAGCTCCAGCAGCAACACCCCGACCTGGACGTCTCCTTCACTCTGCCGGTCATGCCGGAGGGCCTCACCCAGGACGGCGTGAACTTGCTCTCCAACGCCAAGTCGAACGGCGTGAAGATCAACACCGTGAACATCATGGCGATGGACTACGGCCCCGCGTACAGCGGTGACATGGGCACCTACGCCGAGCAGGCCGCGACCGCCACGCAGGCGCAGGTCAAGAGCGTCCTCGGCCTCTCCGACAGCGCCGCGTGGAAGTCCGTCGCGATCACCCCGATGATCGGCGTCAATGACGTCGCGTCCGAGATCTTCAAGGTCGACGACGCCTCGCAGCTGGTGAGCTTCGCGCAGTCCAAGGGCATCGGCTGGCTCTCGATGTGGTCCGCCACCCGTGACAAGCAGTGCGCCGGCGGCGCCAAGAACTCCGCCGACGCGGTCTGCAGCTCCATCGTCCAGAGCGACGGCGCCTTCTCGAAGGCGTTCGGCGCCTTCAAGTAGCCCGCAACATCTCAACGAGCCATCGCGAAACGGGGGTTGCGCGCCCCGGCCGGATCTCTCCACCCCCCACCCGGCCGGGGCGTCGTAGCGGACCGAAGACCTGGGCCGTGTCCGGTGAACGTCTCCCGGGCACGGCCCAGACCCTTCTCACCGGCCGCGGGCAGGCCCCCGGGAGCCGTCCTTGAGCACGTGGAGCAAACCGGCCAGGGCATGGAGTGTGGAGGTGGCGATGTCGCACGGCCGGTCGCTCTCACGAAGGTGGATGTGACCGGTCGCCGTTGCCGCCAGCTCTACGCAGTTGCCTTCGCCGCCCGTGCTGAACGAGGACTTCTGCCAAGTGAGTCGGGCCATCGCGGGTTCCTTTCACAGGGCGTACATGACGTGCTGGATCAGGCTCAGTGAGTCACGTGACTCGTGCGACTCCGGTGCCGACTCGGGGTCGACCGGCGCCAGCGCCAGCTCCGACAGCCGCTCGAACATTTTCGCGTACCCATCGAGGTGTTCCGCATCCCGCAGAAAGAGGGAACTCGTCGGGTGTTCCAGGTAGACCGTGTCCAGTTCGGGTGCGGTGCTTCCGTAGAGGACGAACGACTGGGTGTGCGCCGAGTAGATCCCTGCCCCGAACGGGTACACCTGAACGGTCACGTGGGGCAGCCGCGAGATCTCCATCAGGCGCAGCAGTTGCCGACGCATGACCGCGGCGCCGCCCACATGGGTGTGCAGGGCGGCTTCGTGAACGACGGCCCGGTACGTCACCGCCGAGCCGCCGGCGAGTACGCGTTGGCGGGCCAGGCGGAACTCGGCGTAGCGGTCGGCGCGTTGAGGGTCCCCCTCGGTGGCTTCCAGCACCGCGCGGGCGTACTCCTCGGTCTGGAGCATCCCGGGGATCACCAGCGGTTCGTGCGTCCGCAGCGCCGTCGACCGGGATTCCAGTTCCGCCAGATCCCGGGCCGCGGGGCCGATCGTGTCGTTGAACGCGTCCCACCACCCCTTGCCGTTCTCCTGGGCCATCGCCATCAGACCGTCGAAGTAGGGGCCGGGGGGACAGCCGTACTCCTGGAGAACCTTGTGCAGGCGGTTGCGCGAGACATCGATGCGTCCGGTCTCGATGTTGCTGATGCGGGCGCGGTCCGCATCGAGGATGGCCGCCGCGCGCTCGCCGGAGAGCCCCGCGCGGACGCGCAGTCCGCGCAGCTCCGCGCCGAGCCTGCGCTGGCGTTCGCTCGGGTTGCTCCTGGGTGCCATGTCCGACCTCCTGGTCGAGCAGTCTGCCGATCCCGGCACCCTTGAGTCAGTGGCCTGTCGGCACGTCACCCACTTAGGTGACATCGGCGGGAGACGCTTGCGGCAAGGGAAAACATTTCCCTACCGTCGAACCGATCCACCCGCCCCGCGCCCCGAGGAAGTACCCCCACCCTCAACGGAGTTGAGGACCCCGGACCTGGTCACCGCGGCCGCGCGCAATCGAAGGAGCCCCCTCCGATGGAGGACCCCCCACGCCCCACCGACGTCTCCCTCGTCTTCCCGCCCCACCCCGTCTGGGTCCGCACCGCCCGGGAGACCGTCCGTACCCTCCTCACGGCATCCCACCGGCCCGAACTCACCGACATCGCGGTGCTCCTGACCTCCGAAGCGGTCACCAACGCCGTCAACGCCTGTGCCGTCCGGGGGTGTTCGGCCCCCGTCACCCTGCACGCGGGCTGGGCCGGTCCCCGTGGCCTGCGTGTCCTCGTCCACGACGAGGCCCCGGGTCTCCCCAACTGCCGCACCCCCGGCCCCGATGAAGAGGGAGGCCGGGGGATGCAGCTCATCTCGAGCGGTGCCGACGCCTGGGGCGTGTGCGGGCACGGACCGGGGCGGGGCAAGGCGACCTGGTTCGAGCTGGGGCGGTCAGACCTCGGCGGGTGACCGGCCCGGGTCGGCGGACCTGTCCCCGGGGGACGCGACGGGGGACGAGCCCTCGCTGAGGCCGAGCCGCCCGTGCACGGCGCGCAGGGGCTTCGGCGCGTACCAGGCGGCGCGGCCCAGCAGTCGCATGGCGGCCGGGACGAGCACTCCTCGTACGGCCACCGCGTCGATCAGGATCGCCAGACCGCTGCCGAGGCCGAACATCTGGATGAAGCTGACGTGAGCCGTGCCGAAGGCGAAGAAGCTCACCGCGAGCAGCCCGGCGGCCATGGTCACGATCCGGCCGGTGTGCGAGAGCCCGCTGGTGACCGCGGTCTCGGTGTCGGCGCCCGCGTCGTGGAGTTCCTTGATGCGGCTGGTCACGAAGACCTCGTAGTCCATGGACAGACCGAAGGCGATGCAGAACATCAGCACGGTCATCGAGGTGTCCATCGGCTGCGGCGTGAAGCCGAGCAGGGAGGACAGATGACCGTCCTGGAAGATCCACACCATGACGCCGATGGCCGCGGTGAGGCTGACGGCGTTGAGGACCAGGGCCCGCAGCGGCTGGACCACGCTGCCGGTGAAGAGGAACAGGATCAGGAAGGTGCTGCCCGCCACCAGGCCGATGGCGGCCGGGAGCCGGTCCGCGATCGAGGCCTTGGAGTCGACCAGCCGGGCGTCACCGCCGCCGACCAGCGCCTCGCTCCCGCCGGACACGTCGACGGCCCGTACGGCCTCGACCAGGTCCTGGGCCTCGTCCGACTTGGGGGTCAGGCCCGTGACGACGGTGATCCGCTGGGCGTCGGGGCGGCCGAGCGCGGCGGCGGCGGGTCCGGGCGGACCGGACCGGCCGCCGGTGTAGGTGCCGGCGGAGGTCTCGACGCGGGCCGCGCCGTCGAGCCGCGAGAGCGTGGTGGCGTACGCGCTCAGCTCGCCGGGTGACACCGGACCGGTCGTCACGATCTGCACCGCCGACTCGTCGCTGCCGGTGAACTCGCTCTGTACGGCGGTGGCGACCTGCCGGCTCTGCGCGCTCTCGGGCAGGACCCGTTCGTCGGGTGTGCCGAAGGTGACGCCGAGCAGCGGGGAGGCCGCGAGCAGCAGGACGGCCAGGACGGGGAGCGCTGTCAGGGCGGGCCGGCGCATGACCGTGCGGGAGAGCCGGGCCCAGAGCGGGGCCTCGGCGCTGCGTACCGTCTTCGCCCAGGGCAGGCGGCCGTTGTTGACACGGTGGCCCAGGACGGCGAGCAGGGCCGGCATGACCAGCAGCGCGCTCAGGGCGGCGACCGCCACCACGCCGATGCCCGCGTAGGCGAAGGAGCGCAGGAAGAACTGCGGGAAGACCAGCAGCGCGGCGAGCGCGGCGGCGACGGTCGCGGCGGAGAAGGTGATGGTGCGTCCGGCCGTGCGGACCGTGTGCCGCAGGGCGTCCGGGACCTCGGCCCCCTCCGCGAGATGCTCGCGGAACCGGCTGATCATGAGCAGCGCGTAGTCGATGCCGAGGCCCAGGCCCAGCGCGGTGGTGAGGTTGATCGCGAACACCGACACGCTCGTGAGACTGCCCAGGACGTAGAGCTCGGCGAAGGTGCCGACGATCGCGATCAGCCCGATGACCAGCGGCAGCAGCGCCGCGACGACACTGCCGAAGGCGATCACCAGCAGAACCAGGATCAGCGGTACGGCGATGGACTCGGCCACCGCGAGGTCCTTGGCGACCTGGGTGGGCACCTCGTCGCCGACCGCCGCCTCGCCGCCGGCCCGCACGGTCAGCCCGTTCCGGTCGCCGGTGTACCGGTCGATGACCGCCGACGCGTTGTCGCCCTGCTCGGTCTCGTCCCCCTTGACGTGGGCCAGGACGAGGGCCTGCTTCCCGTCCCGGGAGGTCAGCGCCGAGGCGCCGGTGTCCCAGTACGAGATCACGTTGGACAGCGTGGATTCGTGCTTGAGCCGGGAGGTCAGGTCGCGCCCGGCACGCTCCGCGGCGGGGGAGCCGATGGCGCCGCCGTCGCCGGACCGCACGAGCAGGACGAGGTTGCTCTCTCCGCCGAACTTCTCGTCGATGACGGCCTGCGCGCGGGCCGAGGGCGCGCTCGGATCTTCGAAGCCGCCGCTCTGGAGCTTGCTGAACGCCCCGAGGCCGATGGCCGCCATGGCGACCAGGGCCACCACGGTAAGGGTGAGCAGAAGCCGGCTCCGATGGAGGGCCAGCTGCGCGATGCGGTCGAACACGGTGATCGCCTCCAGATGTTTACGCCGTTAACATTGAACGATGGCATACGATGTTAACGGCGTCAACTTTAAAAATCGGCGGCGTGGTGGAAGACAGGACGGGGGGCGGGCGGGACCACTGATTCGGGCAGGATGGGGTCATGGAATCGATCACGGGCGGCAGGGCGGACACCGGCGGTGACGTGGGCGCCGGGTCCGGCGCGGGGAGCGACGGTGCCTCCGGCGTGAGCGGGGGCTCCGGTGCGGACGGCGGGTCCGGTGCGCGTGGCGACCGCGCCTCCGGCGTGGACGGCGGGTCCGGTGCGGACAGCCCTTCCGGCGTGGGGGGCGACGGTGGCTCCGAAGCGGACCGTGGCTCTGGCCGCGACCGGTCCGGTGCGGACAGCTCATCCGGTGCCGGTGCCGGTGCCGGTGCCGGTGCCGGTGCCGGTGGGGATGGGGGTGGCGGGTCCGGGGCGGGTGGCCGGGGGAGAGCGGGTGCCCGGGTGCGGACGAGTGGCGGCAGGTCGCGGTATCACCACGGCGACCTCCGCAACGCCCTGATCGAGGCCGCGGTCGAACTCGCGACGGAGGGCGGCCCCGAACGGGTCGTACTCCGGGAAGCGGCCCGCAGCGTGGGGGTGTCGCCCACCGCCGCCTACCGGCATTTCGAGGGACAGGGGGAACTGCTGGAAGAGGTGAAGATCCACGGTCAGCAGGCGCTCGCCGCCTCGATGTCCGAGGCCGTCCGCGCCCTGCCCGCGGCCGACGACCCGGGCGAGGAGGCCGTGCGCAGGACCGAGGCCATCGGGCGCGGCTACGTCCGCTTCGCGATCGAGCACCCCGGCCTCTACCGCACCGCCTTCTGCCGCACCACGGCCGAGGATGAGGAGAGGGACTTCACCGGCCTCGAAGCACCCGGCACCGGGGCGGAGTTCGCCGCCTTCAGGGAGCTCTCCGACACCCTCGACACCCTGGTCGTGACAGGTCGGATGGCCCAGGAGAACCGCCCCGCCGCCGAGGTGGCCGCCTGGTCGACGGTGCACGGTCTGTCGCTGCTCATCCTCGACGGCCCGCTGGCCCTGCTGCCCCCGGACCAGCGCGACGCGGTGGTGGAACGGACGCTGACCGCGATCGTCGCGGGGCTCATCCGGTAGGCACCGCGAGGCCGGAGTTCCCGCACACGTACGACGATGCGTCCGGCCGGGACACGGTGGGACGCGGTGGGGCGCGGCACCCCCCTCGGGTGTCGCGCCCCGTCCCCCGTCCCCCGTCCCCCCGTGTCCCCCGTGCGATGGCCTACTCGGCGGGCGTCACCGGCGCCAGCGTCCCCGTGCGGGCCGCCTGGCTGTACCAGTGGGCGCTCGACTTCGGGGTGCGGATCTGGGTCGCGTAGTCGACGTAGACCGCGCCGAAGCGCTTCTCGTAGCCGTAGGCCCACTCGAAGTTGTCCATGAGGGACCAGAGGTAGTAGCCGCGGACGTCCGCGCCGTCGGCGATCGCGCGGTGCACGGCGGACAGGTGGCCGTTCAGGTAGGCGATGCGCTCGGGGTCGTGGACGCGGCCGTCAGGGTCGGGCTTGTCGTCGTAGGCCGCGCCGTTCTCCGTCACGTACAGGGGCAGTCCCGGAACCTCCCGGGTGTAGCGCATGATCAGGTCGTGCAGGCCCGTCGGGTCGATCGTCCAGCCCATCTCGGTGCGCTCGCCCGGGGTCTGGTGGAACGCGACGTCGTCCGCGCCCGGCCAGGGGGAGTGCGAGCTCGCGCCGTGGCCGTCCGCGCGCGGACCGTCCGCGGGCGCGGCGGCCGCCGAGACCAGCGTCGGCGTGTAGTAGTTGAGGCCGAGCGCGTCCAACGGCTGGTGGATCGCCCTGAGATCGCCGTCCTGGACGTACGACCAGTCGGTGACCGACCGCGTCGCCGCGAGCAGGGTCTCCGGGTAGGCGCCGTGCAGCATCGGGCCGTGGAAGACGCCGTTGGCCAGGTCGTCGATGCGCTGGACGGCGTCCAGGTCCGCCGGGTCCTGCGAAAGGGGCCTGACCACCGAGGAGTTGAGGCTCACCGCGACGGAGTTGCGGGACGGCATCACGGAGCGGAGCGCCGAAGTGCCCAGGCCGTGCGCCAGGTTCAGATGGTGAGCGGCGCGGAGCGAAGCCGCCGGGTCCGTCCGGCCGGGGGCGTGCACCCCGGAGCCGTACCCCAGAAAGGCGCTGCACCAGGGCTCGTTGAGCGTGATCCACTGCTCCACGCGGTCGCCCAGCGCCTCGCCGACGATCCGCGCGTACTCGGCGAAGCGCAGCGCCGTCTCGCGCTCGGGCCAGCCGCCCGTGTCCTCCAGCTCCTGCGGAAGGTCCCAGTGGTAGAGGGTGACGGCAGGCTTGATGTCGTGCGCCAGCAGCTCGTCGACCAGGCGCCGGTAGAAGTCCAGGCCGCGCTGGACCGCGGGGCCCCGGCCGGTCGGCTGCACCCGTGACCAGGAGACCGAGAAGCGGTACGCGCCCAGCCCGAGGTCCGCCATCAGGGCCACGTCGTCGCGGTAGCGGTGGTAGTGGTCGACAGCGATGTCACCGTGCTCGCCGCCGGCCGTTTTGCCAGGTGTATGGCTGAAGGTGTCCCAGATCGAGGGCGTGCGGCCGTCCTCCCGCACCGCTCCCTCGATCTGGTAGGCGGAGGTCGCCGCACCCCAGAGGAAGGCCGGAGGGAAAGTCACGGGCGTAATGGGCTCAGGCATGGAAGCGCTCCCAAGGGAGGTCGTGAAGACCGACGGGTTGGAGGAGGGGGGAGAGACGGGGCGGAAGGGCCGGGGCGGCGATGGCCCGGCCCCCCTGGAAGGACGGTCAGCCCTTGATCGCGCCCTGCATGATCCCGCCCACGATCTGCTTGCCGAAGAGAAGGAAGGCGATGAGCAGCGGCAGCGTGCCGAGCAGCGCGCCCGCCATGATCACGGCCTGGTCGGGGATGTAGCCGGTACCCAGCGAGTTGAGGGCGACCTGCACCGTCGGGTTCTGCTGGTTCAGGGCGATGATCGGCCACAGGAAGTCGTTCCAGGCCATCACGAACGTCAGCAGGCCGAGCACCGCCATCGCCGGGCGCGCCGCCGGGAAGACGACGTGCCACACCACGCGCAGACTGTTGGCGCCGTCCACCCGCGCCGCCTCGATCAGCTCGGAGGGCAGGGCCTGCAAGAGGTACTGCCGCATGAAGAACGTACCGAAGGCACTCACCAGGGTGGGCAGGATGACCGTCTGCAGCTGATTGGACCAGCCCAGGTCGCTCATCCACAGATACAGCGGTACGACGGCCAGCTGCGGCGGGATCATCATCGTGCCGATGGTCAGCAGCAGCAGCAGACCGGAGAACTTGAACCGGAGCTTGGCGAAGGCGAACCCGGCGAGCGTGGAGAACACGACCGTACCGACGGTGATGGTCCCGGCGACGATCGTGGAGTTGATCATCGCGGTGCCGAGCCCGGCCTGCTCCCACGCGGCCTGGAGGTTCTTGAACAGGTTCCCGCCGAACCACAGCGGCGGCGGTGACTGCGCCAGCCGCTCGTTGTTGCGTGAGGCCGCGACGGCCGTCCAGACCAGCGGAGCGAGCGAGACCAGCGCGAAGACGGTCAGGACGACGTAGGTGACCGGACCCGCGTGCAGCTGCTTGCCCGCGCCGAGCACCCGGCGGCGTCCGGGGGCCCGGCCGGCCGGGGTTCCCTTCGCCTCTGTCTGAGGGACAGTCAGTTCAGTGGTGGTCATTGGGATTTCCTCAGCCGTCGGGTGACCAGCAGGTTGATCGCGGCGATGATCAGCAGGATCAGGAACATCGTCCACGCGATCGCTGACGCCTTGCCGAGGTTGCCGATGCCCCAGCCCTGGTCGTACATGTAGAGGCCGAGCGTCTGGTACTGGTGCGCGGAGCCGCCCTTCGAGCCGCTGACCCCGCCGAACAGGAGCGGCTCACCGAAGAGTTGGGTCGCGCCGATGGTGGAGACCACCACCGTGAACAGGATGGTCGGCCGGAGCATCGGGACCGTCACGTGGCGGAACTGCTGCCAGCGGCCCGCACCGTCGAGAGCCGCCGATTCGTACAGATCGGCGGGGATCGCCTGCATCGCCGCGAGGTAGATCAGTGCGTTGTAGCCGGTCCATCGCCAGATCACGATCGAGGAGACGGCGAACTGGCCGCCCCAGTCGGACTCGCGCCAGTTGATCGGGTCGACCCCAACGAAGTGCAGCAGCCAGTTGATCATGCCGCCGTCCCACGAGTACAGCAGCGTGAAGACCAGCGTCGCCGCCGCCACCGAGGTGGCGTACGGAGTGAGCATCACGACCCGCCACACGGTCGAGCCGCGCAGCCGGTAGTTGAGCAGGTGGGCGATCCCGAGCGCCATGATCAACTGCGGCACCGTGGAGATCACGCCGATGGTGAAGGTGTTCCCCAGGGCGTTCCAGAAGAACTCCGAGGACAGCAGGTTCTTGTAGTTGTCCAGGCCGGCCCATGTCTGGTGGTCCAGGCCGGACAGCTGCACGTTGTGCAGCGAGTACCAGGCGGTGTAGAGCAGCGGCACGAGCCCGAAGGCTCCGAAGACGATGAAGAAGGGGGAGATGAACGCGTACGGCGACGCCTTCATGTCCCAGCGGTACAGCCGGCTGCGCCAGGAACCCGGGCCCGGCGGCGGTGTACCGCGACCCTGAGCGCCCCGGGCCGCGCCCGGCTGGGAGCCGGGCGCGGCGTCGGCGCTCGTCGCGGGGTGCGCGAGAGCCTGCTTGGAGCTGGTCACTGGCCGAGCACGTCCTTGACCTCAGCCTTTGCCGCGTTCCAGCCCTGGTCGGGGGACTTGCCCTTCTGCTCGACCTGGAGGATGCCCACGTCGGAGATCGCGGTGTTGATCGGCTGGTCCTTGGTGCCGAAGTACTGGACCGGGATGGTCTTCGCCGAGTCGCCGAAGATCTGCGTGATCGGCGCGTTGGAGAAGTACTCCGTGGTGGCGGCGGCCGGCTTCAGGGTCGCGTACGCCGACGGGGTCGACGGGAAGCTCGCCTGCTTGGCGAAGACCTTCGCCTGCTGCTCCGGAGCGGTCAGCCACTTGGCCAGCGCGATGGCCTCCTTCTGGTGCTTGCCCGCCGTCGGGACACCGATGAACGAGCCGCCCCAGTTGGCCGCGGTCGGCGCCGCCGCCACGTCCCACTTGCCCTTGCCCGAGTCGCCGGACTTCTCCTGGATGTAGCCCATCATCCAGGCGGGGCAGGCCACGGTCGCGAACGAGCCCTTGGCGAAGCCCTGGTCCCACGTCGGGTCGAACTGCTTCAGCTTCGCCGACATGTTGCTGGTGGCCACGGTCATCGCGGCGTTCCAGGACTTCTTCACCCCGGAGGACTTGTCCCAGATGACGTTGCCGTCCTTGTCGTAGTACCGCTCGCTCTCGCCACCGAGGGCCGCGTTGTAGACCGAGGAGGCGGAGTCCACGAACTTGGTGCCGCTGGGCGCCTTCTTCATGTAGTCCTTGCCGACGGCGACGTACTTGGACCAGTCGCCCTTCCACTGCTCGGCGAGCTTGACGCGGTCCGTCTCCAGACCGGCCTTCTCGAACAGGTCCTTGCGGTAGCAGATCGCCATCGGACCGATGTCGGTGCCGAGTCCGATCGTCTTGCCGTCCTTGGTGGTGGCCTGGGCCACCTTCCAGTCCAGGAACTGCGACTTGTCGACCTCCTTGCCGAGGTCGACGAACTTGTCGGCCTGGGTCTGGACGGCCTCGGTGATGTTGCCGACCTCGATCGCCTGGATGTCGTCGGTGCCGGCACCGGCCTGGAGGCGCGTGAGGGTCTTGGGCCAGTAGACGTCGGTACGGGTGGTGACGTTCTCCTTGATGGAGATGTTCGGGTGCAGCTTCGTGTACTCCTCGTAGAGGCCGGCCTGCTTGTAGCCGAAGACGCCGAAGGTGCCTATGGTCAGGGTCGTCTTGCCCTTGCCACTTCCACCGTTGTCCGCGTCCGACGAGCCGTTGTCCGGGTCGCTGGAACAGCCGGCCAGCAGTCCCGTAGCCAGCGCGGCGACGACCGCGATGGCCCCCAGCCTGCGGGACCGGCGGGTACTCGTGCGCATTGCGTCCTCCTGTTGCCTGACGTGCCGACCCCCCGGCCAACTGCATTGGTGGCGCCCGTTGTTTCTCGCTGCGGCTCGGGCGGGGAACGTGCGGGATGTGTATGTGTCAGGTACTGTGGGAGCGCTCCCACAGGTGATGTGTTGAAGAGTCGTCGGTTCGAGCGGGGGTGTCAAGGGTGGGGGAGCGGAGAGATGCGTTCAGTTATCGGCCTGTTAGCTGAAGATGTCATTCCGCCACATGGCCGGAAGAGTCTCATGGCTCGTTCGGTGTCCGAGGACGAGCGGCCGGTGCGACAGGGGCTCCTGGAGTGGCCGCCCGGTGGCGCTCGTCTCCTCGGGCGAGGCTGTTACATTCCAGGCCACTTGGTGTCGACGGGAGGCGGAGCCCATGGCAGTCCACGGAGCGCGGGGCCGCAGCGGCGGGCGGCCGACCCTTGAAGAGGTGGCCGCGCGCGCGGGAGTGGGCCGTGGCACGGTCTCGCGGGTGATCAACGGCTCCCCGCGGGTCAGTGACGCGACGCGCGCCGCGGTCGAGGCCGCTGTCGCGGAGCTCGGATACGTCCCCAACACGGCGGCCCGCGCGCTCGCCGCCAACCGCACGGACGCAATCGCCCTCGTCGTGCCCGAACCGGAGACCCGCTTCTTCGCGGAACCGTACTTCTCGGACATGCTGCGCGGTGTCGGTGCGGAACTCTCCGAGACCGAGATGCAGTTGCTGCTGATCTTCGCGGGCAGCGACCGGGAGCGCCAACGCCTCGCCCAGTACCTGGCGGCACACCGTGTGGACGGCGTCCTGCTGGTCTCGGTGCACGCCGACGACCCGCTCCCCGACCTGCTCTCCCAGTTGGAGATCCCGGCGGTGATCAGCGGCCGGCGCTCGGCCGAGGAGACCCTTCCGTCGGTGGACTCCGACAACTACGGCGGCGGGCGCGCGGCCGTGGAGCACCTGATCGCCCGGGGCCGTCGCAGAATCGTCCACTTGGCCGGCCGCATGGACGTCTACGGTGCCCAGCGCCGCGTCGACGGCTACCGGCGGGGCCTGCTCGACGCGGGCCGCGCGGTGGACGACCGGCTGATCGTCCCCGGCGACTTCACCGAGGAAGGAGGCCGGCGCGCCATGTCCCTGCTGCTGGAGCGCTGCCCCGACCTCGACGCCGTCTTCGCCGGCTCCGACGTGATGGCGGCGGGCGCCCGCCAGGTCCTGCGGGAGAGGGGCCGCCGCATCCCCGACGACGTGGCGCTCATCGGCTACGACGACTCGGCCATAGCCCGCCACATGGATCCGCCCCTCACCAGTGTCCGCCAGCCCATCGAGGAGATGGGCCGCGCGATGATCGACCTCCTTCTCGGCGAGATAGCGGACCGCCGTCCCGCGATCTCCCGGGGCCTGGAGAAGCGACAGCTGGTGCTTCCGGCGGAACTGGTGGTACGGGCGTCGTCGTAGGGCGCCCGGCTTCGCCTGGAACGTGTGGCCTGCGGCTTCTGTCCTCCGGGGGCGGCCGGGTAGGGCAGGCTGGCGTCCATGGTCCTCCACCCCTTGCTCGGAGTCGATGAAGTGTCCGCCGTGGAGCCGTACTTGGGCCGGGTGGGCGAGGTGTTCAAGGTGTTCGGGGAGCAGGACTCGGGGTGTATGTCGTACGGAGTGCGGCTGCTCGACGGCGCCCGGTGGTTCGTCAAGGAGGCGGTCAACGAACGCGGCCGCCGTTCACTCGACCGAGGATGGGCATTTCACCGGGCCGTACGGCACGCGGCGATCGTCCCGCAGGTCCACCGGATCGCCGTGCGCGGCGGCTGGGCGGTTGTCATGCCCTGGCGCTCGGGCGAGGTGCTGTACCACGCCACCGTGGGCGGACCCCGGGACCGTACGAGCCCGGGCAGCCCGATGTCCCGCTTCCGGTCCCTGCCCACCGCCGCCGTCCTGCGCGCCTTCGACCGGGCCCTGGACGCGCACCTCACGGTGGAGGCCGCCGGCCATGTCGCCGTCGACTTCTACGACGGCGCGCTGCTCTACGACTTCACCGCCGGCGCGGTCCATCTTATCGACCTTGACGAGTACCGGCCCGGCCCTTTTGTCCTGGACGACGAACGTCTGCCGGGCTCACGACGGTTCATGGCCCCCGAGGAGTTCGTCCGCGGCGCCGTCATCGACACCCGTACGACCGTGTTCACCCTCGGCCGCGCCGCGCGGATCCTGCTCGACGCGGGGGACGAGGAGCGTGCCTGGCGCGGCACGGCGCGGCAACTGTCGGTGGTCGAACGCGCCACCTTCCCCGCCCCGGACGACCGCTTCGCCGATGTGCACCGCTTCGCGGCCGCCTGGCGCGCGGCCGGCGGGGCCGGGGAGCGGTGACGTCACCGTCGTACCGTCAGCTCCCAGCGGACCTCGCCGTCCTGGAGGGTGCCGGTCGGGGAGAGCCCGGCCGCGGCGGCGACGGCGGCGGACGCGTGGTGGGCGGGGTGGACATGGGCGACGACCGTGCGGACGCCGAACGCGCCGGTCACCAGCGGGACCAGTGACCGCGCGGCCTCCGTCGCGTACCCCCGGCCCTGCCAGGGCGTGCCCACCACCCAGGCGATCTCCGCGACCTCTCCGGAGACGGTCGCCTGGACGGTTCCCACCAGGCACCCCTCCGTACGCTCCCTGAGCACCCAGTTGCACCAGGCGACGGCGGGGTCGGGAGAGCCGGCGACGAGCCGTTCGTACCGTGACCGCAGCGCCTCGGGAGAGGCCGGCGCCCCGCCGATGTAGGTGTGCAGCGCCGGATCGGACAGAACCTCGGCCATCTCCTCGGCGTGCCCGACCCGCAGCGGCACGAGATCGAGCCGAGAGGTGCCGGCCTGGAGCGGCGCGACGCGGGAGGGCGTCGGCGGCACGGGGTGGGGAGTGTCGGCCGGTGCCGGTGCCGGTGTCTCCGGCGGGCGGCCTGTTTCGGGGGAGTCGCGGTTCTCGGCCTCCACCACACCTCCGTTCGTCCGCCGATCGCGGACCGATGACGCCTGGAACGCAATCAGCCGGTGACCTGTTCAACAGGTCACCGGCTGATTGCTCAGGGTGAGTGACGGGACTTGAACCCGCGGCCACCTGGACCACAACCAGGTGCTCTACCAACTGAGCTACACCCACCGCGTCCGGTCTTCGGGATTTCCCTGACCGGCCGAGAAAAAGTGTACAGGGTCTGAAGGGGTGCTCGCGCACGCCTTTTCCCGGGGCCCATCAGGGCCCCGTCAAAGGCCTATTCGGCGGGCAGGACGTGCTTCGCCGCGATGGTGCGGGCGGTGTCCGAGTCGGGGCCGGGCTGCGGGACGAAGATCGCCTCGCGGTAGTAGCGCAGTTCGGCGATGGACTCGCGGATGTCGGCCAGCGCGCGGTGGTTGCCGTTCTTCTCCGGGCTGTTGAAGTACGCCCGGGGGTACCAGCGGCGGGCCAGCTCCTTGACGGAGGAGACGTCCACGATCCGGTAGTGGAGGTAGCTCTCCAGCGTCGCCATGTCGCGCAGCAGGAAGCCGCGGTCCGTGCCGACGGAGTTCCCGCACAGCGGGGCCTTGCCCGGCTCCTTGACGTGCTCACGTACGTAGGAGAGCACCTGCTCCTCGGCGTCCGCCAGGGTCGTACCCCCGGCGAGCTCCTCCAGCAGACCGGAGGCCGTGTGCATCTGGCGCACCACGTCCGGCATCGTCTCCAGGGCCGCGTCCGGCGGGCGGATCACGATGTCCACACCTTCGCCGAGCACGTTCAGCTCAGAGTCGGTGACCAGTGCGGCCACTTCGATGAGCGCGTCATCCGACAGCGAGAGTCCGGTCATCTCGCAGTCGATCCACACCATGCGATCGTTCATGTGTCTCACCCTACGGCCCGCCCCGGTCGGGTGGACCCGCCCGTGCGCCCCGCCGGGTCGGCGGATCGCGCCGGGGCCGGGCCCACGTGCGAAGAGGCCCGCACCCGAAGGTGCGGGCCCCGCGCGTCTTCCTGCCGCCCGGCTACGGCGCGCTGCGCTGCCCGGGCAGGCTCGGCCTGCCCGCGGCATACAGCTCCGGGCGCTCCCGCATCGCCTCCGCGGAGAGCGACGCGGCCGCGCCCAGGGCGCCGGCCGCCGCGGTGCGGCGGGTCTGCATCGGGACCGGGCCCGGGTGCTCGTGGTGCACCGACGGTGGTGGTCCGACGTGACCCGTCGGTCCGTCCGGATCCGACGAGCGGTCGGCCTGTGGCCTGCGAGCGCGGTACGCCGCCCGGTACGCGGCCGGGGACGAACCCAGCTGGCGCCGGAAGTGACCCCGCAGCGCGACCGGCGAGCGGAAGCCGCAGCGGCCCGCGACCTCGTCGACCGAGTAGTCGGAAGTCTCCAGGAGGCGCTGCGCCTGCAGGACGCGCTGAGTGATCAGCCACTGCAGGGGAGCACTTCCGGTGAGCGAGCGGAACCGGCGGTCGAAGGTGCGGCGGCTCATGTACGCGCGAGCCGCCAGCGTTTCGACGTCGAACTGCTCGTGGAGATGCTCCAGCGCCCAGGCGACGACCTCCGCGAGGGGGTCGGCGCCGATCTCCTCCGGCAGTGACCGGTCGAGATAGCGCTCCTGTCCGCCGCTGCGCCGCGGTGGGACCACCAGCCGCCGGGCGAGCGCACCGGCCGCTTCGTTGCCGTGGTCCGTCCGCACGATGTGCAGGCAGAGGTCGATTCCGGCCGCCGTGCCCGCCGATGTCAGCACGTCGCCGTCGTCCACGAAGAGCTCGCGGGGGTCGACGTGCACCGACGGATAGCGCTTGGCCAGGGTCGGTGCGTACATCCAGTGGGTGGTCGCCGGACGGCCGTCCAGTAAACCGGCCGCCGCGAGCACGAAGGCGCCGGTGCACAGTCCGACTATCCGGGCGCCCTCCTCGTGGGCGCGGCGCAGTGCGTCGAGCGCCTCCTCAGGTGGTGGCGAGGTGATCGACCGCCAGGCGGGCACGACCACCGTGCCTGCCCTGGAGATCGCTTCCAGGCCATGTGGTGCGGTGAGTTCCAGGCCCCCTGTGGTCCGCAGAGGGCCTTCCTCGCCGGCACACACCAAGAGGCGGTAGCGCGGCACGCCGGCGTCCTGGCGGTCAATCCCGAACACCGACAACGGTATGGAACTCTCGAAAATGGGGCCGCCGCTGAACAGCAGCACCGCGACGATCTCCTTGCGGCGTCGCCCGGACAGCTTCCGGGCCGCGGCTTCCGGCGCGGCAGTGGAGTCGTGGCTCATCCTGCTAAGCCCCCCTCGGTGGTCGCGGCTCCTAGGTTGTGTCGCTCCTGCACGTTTCCCCTCGGTCCTGCACGAGTCCCCCGCCGTAAGACAAGATCGAATCTACTGTGTCCCGTGGCGCCAAGGTGACCAGTTCGGTACTCCGCAGAATGTCGACATGGCAACTTGGCGTGAAGCATTCGATCACGAAGCGTTGCACTCGTGGGCCGTGCAGGGAAGTGCGCCTCGTGGCAGTGGCCAATCCGCGTAGGGTGTGCGCGCCCTCCGTACCCCTTTCGGTGCAGGTGGAACGGGGGTTGGGGGGTCGTTCGAGCAAGGGATGCGCCACAACCAGAAGTTGGCTGAAAAGAAGCGCAAGCGTGCACGCAAACCGGTCAGTCGACCGGCTTGTTCCCCGTACTGTGCCGGCCGCCCCGGCGAACTCCCGTGCCGCTTGCGCCGCGTGGATCGGCCCCCGCCCCCGCTCCCGCACCACTTCCGCGCCCCGCGTCCCCCGGGCCGGTCCTCCCGTGCCGTCCGCGCTGCTGCGGTGCCCGCTGCCGCGCGCGCGAACGGGACACGTCCCGCTGCTCCTCGGCCAGCAGTGCCGCGCCCCGCTCGGACCGGCGCAGCAGGACCAGGCAGGCCCCGGTCACGGCCGCGAGACCGAGGGCCGTGCCGGCCGCGCCGGCGAGCGAGGTGCCGTACCAGAGGAGAACCACCGGGACCAGGACGCAGCTGAAGGCCGCCCAGCGGACCACATCGCTCACCGTGTCCGTCGCCGGCGGCGCCGGGGGGTGCGATCCGGGGCGCGATCCGGCCGGGGGTGTCGCGGGGGCGGTGGAACGGTGGGTGGTGTCGGGTCCGGGCACGTGCTGCTCTCTGGTGCTCACGCGCTGCTCCCTGGTGTTCCGGTGTTCTCCATGTTCTCCATGGCGGTGGCCGCGACCGGTTCAACGCGTGTTCGACCGGCCGGTCACTGCCCGGCCGGTGGTGGGTCTGTCCGGAAGAGGCGCGCGCGGCCCCGTACGGCGATGGAAGTCCGGCCGCCGGGTGAACCCCGCGCAAACCGCCTGTACGGGGCAGCAACCATTGCGTTACGGGCGCCCTCTCGTGCATGCTCCCTGGAACGCCGCACAAGGCGCGCAGGATCTGGGCAGAGGAGGAGTGCCGCCGTACCCTTGGGGGTATGGGGTTGGGAAGATGTTTCCCAGACACAGCTCTGCCGATCGTTGTCGTCCCCACCACGAGGATCCAAACGCCGAGACATCCATGGCCGGTCACGAATTCTTCGATCCCGCGGACCGCAAGCGCCCGCTCGCCGATCCCACGGCGGCCGAGCCCCTGGCGGCGGAAGAACCCCGTCAGCCCTGCGATCCCGCCTTCAAGCACGGCGTCGTCGTCGGTTTCGACGGTTCGACGTCCAGCGAGCGTGCCCTCGCCTATGCGATCGGGATGGCCCACCGCTCCGGCTCGGGCCTGATCATCGTCCATGTGGCCAACCGGCTGCCCACCACGGTGTGGGCGGGCTGTGAGCCACCGGTCTTCGTCGACGTTCCCGACCACCGCACCGAAGTGCTGGGGCTGGAGCTGGCCTGCGCCGAATACCTCTCCGAGGTGCCCTGGATCCTGGTCGAGCGCGGCGGTGACATCTGCCACGAACTCGAAGAGGTGGGCCAGGAGTACGAGGCGGACGCGATCGTCGTCGGTTCCACGCACGGCATCGTCGGGCGCATCTTCGGCTCGGTCGCGGGCCGGCTGGCCAAGCGCGCCAAGCGCCCTGTCGTCGTCATCCCGTAGCGCGTCGTCGTCCCCGGTGGGACGAGCCCCCGGGGCCGGACGGCCTTCTGTGTGCGCTGAGTGAACCTACCCGCGCGTAGAGGTGTTTGTGCCTTTGTGAAGGGCATATACCGGACGCCGGTCCTTCAGCGGCGACCGGTACGACGCAGCACAACTGCACAGGCATGAAGGGAGCCCGCCGTGGACAATGACGTCTCTGCGGGAAGCACCACCACGATGGTCGGCCGACTCGCGCTCGGCGTCACCCTGCTGGCCTTCGGCCTCGGGTACACCGACCTGATCGACGGCGTGACGGCGGCTGACGCCGTATCACTGGCCCACTACGTAGGCGGCGTTGCGCTGTTCGTCGCCGGACTGCTCGCGTTCCGCGACCGTGACACGGCCACCGGTACGGCCTTCACGGGTCTCGGCGCCCTCTGGTTCACCTGGGCCGTCTCGGCCGGTGGTCAGGTCTCCGACAACGCGGCGGGACTCTTCCTGCTGCTCTTCGCGCTCGTCGTCCTGTCGCTCACCCTCGCGGGTGGCGACGTGCTCGGCCAGGGCACCTACGGGCTGTTCTTCATCTCTCTGCTGCTTCTCGCCATCGGCCGGTTCGCGGACAGCGCCGACCTCGCCAAGGCGGGCGGCTGGTTCGCCGTCGCGGCGGGCGCGGTCGCCTGGTACGCGGCGACAGCGGCTCTCGCCCACTGGCCCACGGCACTTCCACGACGCGCCGCCGGCCGGGGAGTGACGGCCACCGGCTGACATCCGGCGCGGGCCGGAGTATTGGGCGGCTCCGGCCCTTCAAGAACGATCCCCGTGAGCGGGTGGCGCGCACGGGGATCGTTCATGTCCGTTCCACGGCAAGGGACTTGCCGGACGGGGTGCTACTCGACGGTGACCGACTTGGCCAGGTTGCGCGGCTTGTCGATGTCCCGGCCGAGCGCCAGCGCCGTGTGGTAGGCGAGGAGCTGGAGCGGGATGCCCATCAGGATCGGGTCCAGCTCGTCCTCGTTCTTCGGGACGACGATCGTCTGGTCGGCCTTCTCCTGGTGCTGGTGCGCGACCGCGAGGATCTGGCCGCTGCGGGCCTTGATCTCCTCCAGGGCGGCGCGGTTCTTCTCCAGCAGGTCGTCGTCGGGGACGATCGCGACGGTGGGCAGCGCGGGCTCGATGAGCGCCAGCGGGCCGTGCTTGAGCTCGGAGGCCGGGTAGGCCTCGGCGTGGATGTACGAGACCTCCTTCAGCTTCAGGGAGGCCTCACGGGCCACCGGGTAGCCCCGGACGCGGCCGATGAAGAGCATCGAGCGGGCCTCGGCGTACTGCGCGGCCAGCTTCTTGATCTCGTCCTCCTGCTCCAGGATCTCGGCGATCTGGGCGGGGAGCTTGCGCAGGCCCTCGATGATCCGCTTGCCGTCGCGGACCGAGAGGTCGCGGGTGCGGCCCAGGTGCAGGGCGAGCAGCGCGAAGGCGACGGTGGTGTTGGTGAAGCACTTCGTCGAGACGACGCAGACCTCGGGGCCCGCGTGGACGTACATGCCGCCGTCCGCCTCGCGGGCGATCGCCGAGCCGACGACGTTGACCACGCCGAGCACCCGGGCGCCCTTGCGCTTCAGCTCCTGGACGGCGGCCAGCACGTCGTAGGTCTCACCGGACTGGGAGACGGCGATGTACAGGGTGTCGGGGTCGACGACCGCGTTGCGGTAGCGGAACTCGGAGGCCGGCTCGGCGTCCGCGGGGATACGGGCCAGCTCCTCGATCATCTGGGCGCCGATCATGCCCGCGTGGTACGAGGTGCCGCAGCCGAGGATCTTGACGCGGCGCACGGCGCGCGCCTCGCGGGCGTCCAGGTTCAGGCCACCGAGGTGGACCGTCGAGAACCGGTCGTCGATGCGGCCGCGCAGCACGCGGTCCACGGCCTCGACCTGCTCGTGGATCTCCTTGTGCATGTACGTGTCGTGGCCGCCCATGTCGTACGACGCCGCCTCCCACTCCACGGTGGTCGGCTCGGACGTCGTACGGGTGCCCTCGGTGGTGTACGTCCGGAAGTCGTCGGCCTTGAGCGTGGCCATCTCGCCGTCGTCCAGCGTGACTATCTGGCGGGTGTGGGTGACCAGCGCGGCGATGTCCGAGGCGACGAACATCTCCTTCTCGCCGATGCCGAGCACGACGGGGGAGCCGTTTCGCGCCACCACGATGCGGTCGGGGAAGTCGGCGTGCATGACCGCGATGCCGTAGGTGCCCTCTATGACGCGCAGCGCCTCGCGGACCTTGTCCTCCAGCTTCACCTGCTGGGAGCGGGCGACGAGGTGGGTGAGGACCTCGGTGTCGGTCTCGGAGAGGAACTCGACGCCGTCGGCCTCGAGCTTCTTGCGCAGGTCGGAGGCGTTGTCGATGATGCCGTTGTGGACGACCGCGACCTTGTTGTCGCCGGACATGTGGGGGTGCGCGTTCACGTCGGAGGGGGCGCCGTGCGTGGCCCAGCGGGTGTGCGCGATGCCGGTGGTGCCGGCGAAGCGCTTGGGGACCTTGGCCTCCAGGTCCCTGACCCGGCCCTTGGCCTTGACCATCTTCAGGCCGGCCGACTTCGGGGACGTCACCACGATGCCCGCCGAGTCGTAGCCGCGGTACTCCAGGCGCTGAAGGCCCTCGAGCAGCAGCGGCGTCACATCACGCCTGCCGATGTATCCGACGATTCCGCACATATACGTAAAGTTCCTCAGCCGTAGACGATGCGGCGCAGCTGCCTGAGCGAGAGCTCCGGCGGTGCGACCGCGCGATATTTCAGGTCCGCCTCGATCCGTTCGAAGATCGACGCGTTCACCAGGCCCTGGGCCTGGAGCTCGCGGTGGCGGCGACGGACGTACTCCTCGGTCGTCTCGTCGAAGTAGGCGAGCACGTCCTGGACCACTCGCAGCGCCTCGCCCCGGTTCAGGGGTGTAGACCGCATCAAATGATCAACAAGTTCGTCGTGCACCCGTTGATCCTGGGGTACCGGAAGGTGATTCGCAAGAATCCTGCCCGATATCGGGCACGTGCATGTTGAATCTCTTATGGGCCGCTGTTTGCGAGCTGTCCACCCTGTGTCCTGCGGCGCGTCGATTGCCCGGAGCAACTTCTGGAGCCATGGACACACCACGCATGGGCGTACCCGAGCGGCTCGCCGAGAACATGAGCATGGCCGAGCAGCACGAGTACCTTCGCGCCAAGTTCTCGCGGCGCAACATGATCAGAGGCGGCGCCGTGACCATCGGTGCCGTCGCCGGCGGCGCCTTCGTGCCCGGCGTCGCACAGGCCGCGGCCCCGGCGCGGCGGACGGCCGCCCCGGCCTCGGCGGAGAAGGTGGACGGCGCCCTCGTCGCCCCCTTCGGCCGCCACCTCGCCTTTGGCAACGACCCGCGCACCGAGATGACCGTCTCCTGGCAGGTGCCGACCGCCGTCAGCAAGCCCTACATCCGTATCGGCGCCCACCCCTGGGACCTCTCCCGCAAGATCGACGCCGAGGTCCGCAGCCTCCACACCCCGGCCGGTGTCGGCGCGAGCGGCGACCACACCCAGTACTACCTGCACGCCAAGCTCACCCACCTGCGCCCCGGCAGGACCTACTACTACGGAGTGGGCCACGCGGGCTTCGACCCGGCCGCACCCCACCTCCTGGGCACGCTCGGCACCTTCACCACCGCCCCCTCGCACGCCGAGCCGTTCACCTTCACCGCCTTCGGCGACGAGGGCGTCGGCTACCACGGCCTCGCCAACGACGCCCTGCTGCTCGCCCAGAACCCCGCCTTCCACCTGCACGCCGGCGACATCGCGTACGCGGACCCGGCGGGCCAGGGCAAGGCCACCGACACCGGCTTCGACTCGCGTATCTGGGACCAGTTCCTCGCCCAGACCGAGACGGTCGCCAAGCAGGTCCCGTGGATGCCGGCGTACGGCAACCACGACATGGAGGCCTGGTACTCGCCCAACGGCTACGGCGGCGAGGAAGCCCGCTGGACGCTGCCGGACAACGGCCCCGACAAGGCCAACCTGCCCGGCGTCTACTCCTTCGTCCACGGCAACACGGCGATCATCTCGCTGGACGCCAACGACATCTCCTTCGAGATTCCGGCCAACCTCGGCATCTCCGGCGGAACCCAGACGACATGGCTGGAGGGGCGGCTCAAGAAGTACCGCGCCTCGAAGGACGTCGACTTCATCGTCGTCTTCTTCCACCACTGCGCGTACTGCACCTCCACGGCGCACGCCTCGGAGGGGGGCGTGCGACAGGAGTGGGTGCCGCTGTTCGAGAAGTACACCGTCGACCTGGTGATCAACGGCCACAACCACCAGTACGAGCGCACCGACGTCATCAAGGCGAACACGGTCACCAAGAAGCTGCCGATCGGCGGCACGGCGTACCCGGAGACCGACGGTGTCGTGTACGTGACGGCGGGCGCGGCCGGCCGCAGCCTGTACGCGTTCAGCGCCCCGCAGTCGTACGAGGGGCACGAGAACGAGGTCGAATCTGTCGCCTCCTTCATCAACCTCAAGGACGGCAGGCAGAACGAGACGGTCACCTGGTCGCGCGTGCGCTACCTCGACTACTCGTTCCTGCGCGTCGACGTCACACCGGCCCCGAAGGGCCGCCTGGCCACGCTGAAGGTGCGCGGCATCGCCGAGACCGGTGAAGAGGTCGACCACTTCACGGTCGCGCGCCGGGCCAAGTAGTCCCGGATCCCGGTACGCCCGGAAGGCGGGGCGTACCGCCTCCCTGGCCGGCGGTCGGCTCCCCCGAGCGGCGGTTCTCGTCCGCGCCCGTTCCTACAGGCGCTTGAGGACCGCCTGCTTGGCCAGGGTGAACTCCTCGTCCGTCAGGACGCCCTCCCTGTGCAGCTCGCCGAGTTCGCGCAGCCTGCGCAGCAGAGCGTCGTGGTCGGCCTCGGACGCGGGCCCCGGGACGACCGCCAGGGCCGGCTCCTCGGCCGGCGGCCGGTCCTCCACCGCCGCCGGATGCGGCAGCCGCGCCTGTACGGCCGCGGCGACCAGCGCCATCAGCGGGTCCTTCTTGAAGCCCCACAGCTCCACGGAGTTGGGGTCGTACTTCGGCGGCGCCTTGGTCCCGGCGCCCCGCACGGTGAAGCGCAGGCAGCCGTTCTCCAGGCCGGCCGCCGGGTGCCACTCGACGGCCGTGATGTCGCTCAGCGCGAGCGTGCGGGCGCCCGCCGCGGACTTCGCGTCCTCCGTCTTCCAGTTCCACTCCAGGCGGACGCGCTCGCCGTCGAAGCTCGCCGTGCCGTCACCGGCGGAGGCGGACAGCGGCACCGCCGGACCGGGGAGCAGATAGCCGTCGACCGGGTCGGACGGAACCTGATCGAGAAGCAGCGCGCTCCGGACCTCGTCCACGAAGTACTCGGCGACGCCGAAGCGGTCGGCCTCCACCGTGAGCTGGTACGGGTCGTTCGGCTCCGTGAGCTTGCCGCCCGTCGCCTGGAGCAGCGGGTCGGCTCCGTCGCGCAGCCGGAGCCTGAGCCGCCCGGCCTTCCTGCCCTGCTCCAGCGAGACACTCGCCAACGCGTCGAGCGGCACGGTCAGTTCACCCAGTGCCTTGCGCAGCAGGCCGACGTTCTTGTCCCGCCCGGGGGTCAGTCGCAGAGCGTCGCCGTCGAAGATCCACGTGCCGTCCCGCTGGATGATTTCCGCCATGAGGGGGATTGTTTCACCGCGTCTGCGGGAGAGTGGTCTCGACCAATTCGAAGGGCGCGGCGAAGGGTGCGGCCAAGGGCAGGCCGCGGGCCTTCACCGGGCACCGAAGGGAGCGCATGTGAGACAGCACCACAGAACGCCCCGCCTTCTCGGAACGCTGCTGCTCGTGGCGGCAGCCGGTATCTCCCTCGTCGGCGCGGCACCGCCCGCCGCGACCGTCGCACCGCTGGGCCGCGTCGTACCGGCCCCCGCCTCGGTCGACCCGGGCGGATCCCCGTACCGCATCACCGCTGACACGCGCATCCGCGTCGACGGCTCGCGCGAGGCCCGCACGGTCGGCGCCTACCTCGCGGGCATCCTGCGGCCCTCCACCGGCTACCGGCTGCCGGTCACCTCGCAGGGCGGGGGAGCGATCCGGCTCCGGCTCGGCGGCAAGGGGCTGGGCGTCGAGGGCTACCGCCTCGACAGCGGCCGGTCGGGCGTCACCATCACGGCCGGACGGCCCGCGGGCCTCTTCCACGGCGTCCAGACCCTGCGTCAGCTGCTGCCCGCCGCCGTGGAGAGGAAGTCCGTGCAGCCGGGGCCCTGGCTGATCGCCGGCGGCACCATCAAGGACACCCCGCGCTACGGCTACCGAGGCGCCATGCTCGACGTCTCCCGGCACTTCTTCACCGTCCCCCAGGTCAAGCACTACATCGACGAACTGGCGCTCTACAAGGTCAACAAGCTGCATCTGCACCTGAGCGACGACCAGGGCTGGCGCATCGCCGTCGACTCCTGGCCGCGGCTGACGGCCCACGGCGGCTCCACCCAGGTCGGCGGCGGACAGGGCGGCTTCTACACCAAGGCCGACTACCGCGAGATCGTCCGGTACGCCGCCTCGCGCTACCTGGAGGTCGTCCCGGAGATCGACATGCCGGGACACACCAACGCCGCGCTCGCCTCGTACGCCGGGCTGAACTGCGACGGAGTCGCGCCGCCGCTCTACACCGGCACCGACGTCGGCTTCTCCTCGCTGTGCGTGAACAAGCCGCTGACGTACGACTTCGTGGACGACGTGATCCGTGAGCTGGCCGCGATCACCCCGGGCACGTACCTCCACATCGGCGGCGACGAGGCCCACTCCACCAGCCACGCCGACTACGTGACCTTCATGGACAAGGTGCAGCCCAAGGCCGCCAAGTACGGCAAGAAGGTGATCGGCTGGCACCAGCTGACCGGGGCCACCCCGGCGAAGGGCGCCATCGCGCAGTACTGGGGGCTCGACGACACAGGCGCCGAGGAGAAGGCGCAGGTCGCCCGGGCCGCGCAGAACGGGACCGGGCTCGTGCTGTCGCCCGCCGACCGGCTCTACCTCGACATGAAGTACACCGCCGACACCCCGCTCGGCCAGGACTGGGCCGGACTCGTGGAGGTGCGCCGGGCCTACGACTGGGATCCGGGCGCCTACCTTCCCGGAGTGCCCGCCTCGGCCGTCAAGGGCGTCGAGGCGCCGCTGTGGACGGAGACGATCGTGACCTCCGCCGACATCGACGTCATGGCCTTCCCGAGGCTGCCCGGGGCCGCCGAACTCGGCTGGTCGCCCGCGTCAACGCACGACTGGGACACCTACAAGGTGCGGCTCGCCGCCCAGGGCCCGCGCTGGGACGCGCTGGGCATCGGCTACCACCGCTCGCCCCAGGTCCCCTGGCCGGTCCGCTAGCGGGAAGCGGCAAGGCCGACGGGCGCCCCGGAGGACCGTCTCCAGGGCGCCCGCCCGTCTTCGGGGCTCCTCGCGGAGCCCCGTGCTCAGAACCCGGCGATCGGGTTCTTCAGCGTGCCGATCAGCTGGAGCGCTCCCGACGGGTCCGCCAGGTCCACCATCTGCCGGTTGTCGCGCAGCTGGAGCCGGTTGAGGCAGGACAGCGCGAACTCGGGCGCGAACAGGTCGTACTGGCGGAACTTGTCGTCGAGTTCGGGAGTCGCCTCCTGGTACGCGCGCACCGCCTCGGCGACCGTCCGCCAGAAGTCCTCCTCGCCGAGAATCCCCTCGTCCGCCAACTGGGCCGCCAGGAAGCGGAAGAAGCAGTCGAAGACGTCCGTGAAGATGGACAGCAGCTTCGTGTCCTCGGGGACCTCGACCCGGATCCGCTCGACCGCGGGCGGCAGCACCGCCTGCGGGTCCATGACCACGATCTCCTCGGCGATGTCCTTGTAGACCGCCCGCTGCACCGCACCGTCCTTGAGGACGAGGATGACGTTCTCGCCGTGCGGCATGTAGACGAGGTCGTACGCGTAGAAGCTGTGCAGGAGCGGGGTGAGGTAGGCGCGCAGATAGTCGCGCAGCCACTCCACCGGCGTCTGGCCCGACCGCTCGATCAGCGCCCCCGCGAACGAGGCGCCCTCGTGGTCGACATGGACGAGGGACGCCATCGTCGCCAGGGTCTCGCCCTCCTGGAGCGAGGGGACCGGGCTCTCGCGCCACAGCGCGGCGAGCATCTTGCGGTACGGGGAGTAGCGGTCGGTGGCCGCCTCGTACTCCAGGTGCCGGTAGCCGACGGCCGCCCGCTCACGGATGATCGACAGACCGGTGGACTTCAGCACCGGGTCGTTCTCGACGAGCTGGGCCAGCCAGTCGTTGATGGCCGGGGTCGCCTCCATGTACGCGGCGGAAAGACCACGCATGAAGCCCATGTTGAGGACGCTCAGCGCCGTCTTCACATAGTGCTTCTCGGGGCTGCCGGCGTTGAAGAACGTCCGGATGGACTGCTGGGCCAGGTACTCGTCGTCGCCCTCGCCGAGACAGACCAGACGACGCTCGGCCACCTCCGCGGCGAAGGTCACGGACAGCTTGTTCCACCACTGCCAGGGATGGACGGGTATGAGCAGGTACTCCTCGGGGTCGAGCCCGTGCCCGGTCAGCGTCCGGGCGAACCGCTCGACCGTCTCCGTGCCCAGCTCCTGGCGCACGAAGGACTCGTACTCGATACCGACCCCGGCCGTGAAGGCGGCCCGCGAGCGGTGCGCCGCCAGCCACACGAGCCGGATCGGGTTCGCGGTCTCGGGAGCGTAGGCGAGGTACTCGTCCACCCCGAAGCCGAGCCGCCCGTTGTTGGCGACGAAGCAGGGGTGGCCCTCGGTCATGCCGGTCTCGATGGCCTGGAAACCGGAGCCGGCCAGCTCACGGACCGGGATCAGCGGCTTGGTGAGCTTGAAGCAGGTGCCCGAGAGGGTGGAGGAGATCTCCTCCAGGTAGACGGGCAGGACCTCGTCGCTCAGACCGAGCGAACCCTTCAGCTCGATGAAGAAGTCCAGTGCGGACAGCGGGAGTTCGTTCCCGTCACGGTGCCGGGTGATCGACTCGGCGGCCACCTGCCAGTGGTCGAGGGAACGCCGCACCGCCGTGTAGCGGTAGCGGGTCTGCCCGTCGTCGCCGCGGACCTCGTAGCGGCCGTCCGGCAGGCTCTCCGGGGTGATGAGCCGCTCGTGGGCGAACTCGGCGAGCGCCTTGCGGACGAGGAGGCGGTTGGCGAGGGCCCAGCGCTCGGGGGAGAGGTGGGCGACGCTGTCGGCGAGGGTCATGCCGCCACCGCCTTCGTGAACTGCTCGCGGGTGCAGAAGCTCAGCAGCGCCTTCTTCTCAGGCTTCCGGATCTCCCGCTCGGGCACGAAGCCGACGGCTTCGTTGAGGGCGTGCACGGCCGTGTTGCCCACATCGGGCTCGACGACGACCCGCTCGGTCGCCGGGTCGGCGAAGAGGTGCTCCATCACCGCGGTGATCACGGCCCGGGTGAAGCCGTGCACGGGGGTGTCGCTCGGCGCGACCAGGAAGTGCATGCCGACGTCGCCCGGCTCCGGCTCGTACAGGCCGACGAGTTCGACGTACCGGGGGTCGTAGCGCTCCATCAGGAAGACGGGCTCGCCGTCCAGCAGTCCGAGGAACGCGTCGTGGTGGTCACTGGCGGCGATGGCCATGTACTCGCGCTCCACGTCGTGCAGTTTCGCCTCCTGCATCATCCAGAAGGCGGCCTTGGGGTGCGTCACCCACCCGTGCAGCGTCGGGGCGTCCTCGACGGGGTCGAGGGGGCGGACGGTAAAGGTGCCGATGGCGGTGGCGGTGGTCATACGGAGAACTCCTGGAACGCGATGGCCTTCTCGACCGGGTAGTACTCGGTGCCGAGCAGCTCGCGGATGATGTACGCGTTGCGGTACGGGCCCATGCCGAGGTCCGGCGAGGTGATCGAGTGGGTGTGGACGCCCGCGTTCTGCAGGAAGATCCCGTGCCCGGTGGTGTCGATGGCGTAGTTGCGGGCCACGTCGAAGTTGCCCTGGTCGTCGTAGCACAGCCGGTCGCGGACCGGCGCGAGGAACGCGGGCTCGGCGTACCGGTAGCCGGTGGCCAGGATCAGGCCCGCCGAGCTCAGTTCGTAGTCCTTGCCCTGTTCCTGCTGGCGGAGGCCGAGGGTGTACGTGTCCCCCTCGTGGCGCACCGATTCCAGCGAGGAGTTGGTGAGGAGCCGGGCGGGGACCGGACCGCCGAGGTTCTTCTGGTAGAGCAGGTCGAAGATCTCGTCGATCAGATCGCCGTCGATGCCCTTGAACAGACCCTTCTGCTCCGACTGGAGGCGGTAGCGGGTCGGTTCGGGCAGCGCGTGGAAGTAGTCGATGTACTCCGGGGAGGTCATCTCCAGAGTCAGCTTGGTGTACTCGAGGGGGAAGAAGCGCGGCGAGCGGGTCACCCAGTTCAGCCGGTAGCCGTGGACGTCGATCTCGCTGAGCAGGTCGTAGAAGATCTCCGCGGCGGACTGGCCGCTGCCGACCAGGGTGATCGACTCCTTGGCCTGCAGCTCCTTCTTGTGCTGCATGTAGCGGGAGTTGTGGATGAAGTCGCCGCCGAGGTCCGCGCAGGCGTCCGGGATGTGGGGCGAGGTGCCGGTGCCCAGGACCAGGTGCCGGGCGCGGAACACCTCGCCGGCCTCCGTCCGCACGACGTACACGTCGTTCTCGTACGTCACCTGCGCGACCGTCGTGCCGAAGCGGACGCTGCTCAGCTTCGACGCGGCCCAGCGGCAGTAGTCGTCGTACTCGACCCGCAGCGGGTAGAAGTTCTCACGGATGTAGAACGAGTAGAGACGGCCGGATTCCTTCAGGTAGTTGAGGAAGGAGTACGGGGACGTCGGGTCGGCGAGGGTGACCAGGTCCGACATGAACGGGGTCTGGAGGTGAGCGCCCTCCAGGAACATCCCGGAGTGCCACGCGAAGTGCGGCTTCGTCTCCAGGAAGACGCCGTCCAGTTCGGCGATCGGCTCGGTCAGGCAGGCGAGGCCGAGATTGAAGGGCCCGAGCCCGATCCCCACGAAGTCGTAGGTCTTGTTCGTGGATTCAGCAAGCGCGGTCAAGGGACTCTCCCAGGTACTGCTCGGCGTGGCCGGCGATCAGATCGAGGACGGCGGTGATGTCGTCCGTGGTGGTCTCGGGATTGAGCAACGTGAACTTCAGGTAGTGGCGTCCGTTGACCTTGGTGCCCGCGACGACGGCGTCACCGGAGGCGAACAGGGCCTTGCGGGCGTACAGGTTGGCGCGGTCGATCTCGGCCGGATCGGTGACGGCGGCCGGGATGTGACGGAAGACGAGGGTGGAGAGCGAGGGCTGCACGACGACGTCGAAGCGCGGGTCGGTGGCGAGCAGAGTCCAGCCCTCCGCGGCCAGGTCGCAGACCTCGTCGAAGAGTTCACCGATGCCGTCGGCGCCCATCACGCGCAGCGTCATCCACAGCTTCAGCGCGTCGAAGCGCCGGGTGGTCTGCAGGGACTTGTCGACCTGGTTGGGGATGCGCTCCTCGACCATGCGGCGCGGGTTGAGGTACTCCGCGTGGTAGGTGGCGTGGCGCAGCGTCGAGGAGTCCCGGACCAGCAGGGCCGAGGAACTCACGGGCTGGAAGAAGGACTTGTGGTAGTCGACCGTGACGGAGTCGGCCCGCTCGATGCCGTCGATCCGGTTCCGGTTCTTCAGCGAGGTGAGCAGTCCGCAGCCGTAGGCCGCGTCCACGTGCATCCAGGTGCCGAACTGGGAGCACAGTTCCGCTATTTCGGGCAGCGGGTCGATGGAGCCGAAGTCGGTGGTGCCCGCGGTGGCCACGACGGCCATGGGGACGAGGCCGTCCTGCTTGCAGCGCTCCAGTTCACGGGCGAGGGCGACGGTCTGCAGGCGCTTGTCGTGGTCGACGGGGATCGAGACGACGGCGTCGGCGCTCAGGCCGAGGAGTTTGGCCGACTTCTTGACGCTGAAGTGGCTGACCTCGGAGGCGAAGATGCGCAGGTCGGCGAGGTTGTCGGTTTTCGCCTCCTCGCGTGCCAGCAGCAGCGCCTGGAGGTTGGACTGGCTGCCGCCGCTGGTGAACACGCCGTCGGCGGAGGCGCCGAAGCCGATGCGTTCGTTCGTCCAGTCGATGAGCTTGCGCTCGATCAGGGTGCCGCCGGCCGACTGGTCCCAGGTGTCCAGGGAGGAGTTGACGGCGGAGAGGACGGCCTCGCCGAGCACGGCCGGGATGACGACCGGGCAGTTGAGGTGGGCGAGGTAGCGCGGGTGGTGGAAGTAGATCGCGTCCCGGAGGTAGACCTCTTCCAGCTCGTCGAGGACGGCCGTGGTGTCGTGGAGGGGCCGGTCGAGGTCGATGCCTTCGATGCGGGGGGCGAGGTCGTCGACCGTGACACCCGTGAACGGGCGTTCGGTGGTGGCGAGTTTGGCAGCCACCCGCTCGACGCCTTCGGTCACGGAGCGGCGGTACCGGTCCGCGGTGGTGTCGTTGAGCAGGTGCGAGCGCATGTGGGGGTCCTCCGTGCGGGGGAGAGTCCGAGCGGGACAGAAGAAAGGGGCGGAGTCGCGACGTTCGACTTAGGTTAGCCTAACCTAAGTCGATCATTAACTCCGCCCCGGCCCCGGCTTTCGTGACGTACGCCTCGTTCCGATGTGCCGGAGGGCGTGCGCCGGTCCCGCGAACTACTCGCCCTGCTCCCGCAGTTGCTCTTCGCTCAGCCCCTGCCGCCAGTAGCCCACGAAGGTGACCCGCCTGCGGTCGATGCCGCGCTCGCGCACGAGATGGCGGCGCAGTTCCTTCACGCAGCCGGACTCGCCCGCGATCCAGGCGTACGGGGCCTCGGCGGCCGGGGGGTGAGCGGCCCGCAGGGCGTCGAGGGCCAGGGGGGCGCCCCCGGCGCTGTGTTCGTCCCGTACGAGCCAGGTGATCTCGGCGTCGGCCGAGGTCGCCAGATCCTGGATGTCGCCGGCGTGATGGACCTCCAGCCAGGCCCGGACGCGCAGGCCCGCCGGGAGAGATTCGAGGATCGCGGAGACCGCGGGGACGGCCGTCTCGTCGCCCCACAGGACGACGAGGTCGGTGTCCGCGGGCGGCCGGAAGCGGATGGCCCGGTTGTCCTCGACGGCCGGGCCGAGCAGCACGACACGGTCACCGGCCCGCGCGCCGGACGCCCAGCGCGAGGCGGGCCCCGCGGGGGCGGCCGCGCCCGGTTCCATGCCGTGCAGCGCGAAGTCGATGTCGACCTCGTCGGGGTCGCGGCGCAGTGCGCGCAGGGTGTACGAGCGCATCACCGCCCGTACGTCGTCCGGCAGTTCGCGCCAGCCCTGCCACCAGCTGTCGCCCAGCTCGAAGGGCACGGCGGGTTCGCTCTGGCCGGGGTGCGGCAGGAACAGGGACAGGGACTGGTCGCGCCCGTCGGAGTGGAACGCGCGCAGATCGGGCCCCGCGAAGGTCACCCGGACCAGAGACGGACCGAGCCGCCTCGTTCGTACGACCCGGAGGGAGAAGAAACGGAACGGGGCGGCCACGGCCGTCGTCATAAGTGCTCCTGAGTCATCGTCAGGCGGTCACGGAGGGGGTGTCAGGCGACCTTCTTCGCGTTCTCGATGGCCTCGGCGAGGTTGTCGAGGATCGGGGTGCACTTGTCGTACGACAGGATCGGCTCGGGCGTCCGGGCGATGACCTGGCCGGCCTTGACGGCGGGCAGCTTCTTCCAGGTGGCCTTGGTGATGTCGGCCGGCTGGATGGTCGCCGAGCGGTCGTCCATGATGATGACGTCGGCCGCGTACTTGTCGACGTTCTCCCAGCTCAGGTTCTCGAACCAGCCACCGCTGGCCTTCAGGGCCTGGGCGGAGGGCTCGACGATGTTCACGCCGAGCGCCTTGAAGTACTCCAGGTCGATGGAGAAGTTGGAGCCGGAGACGTAGAAGATGTCCTGGCTCGCGCTGCCGGCGAGGACCTTGATCTCCGGGCGGGCCTTGGCGGCCTTGCGCAGCCGCTCGGCGGCCGTCTCGAACTTCTTCTTCGCCTCGACGATCTTCGCGGACTTCACGTCGGCGCCGAGGGACTCGGCCAGGTCGAGCATCCGCTGCAGGGGCTTGGGCATCTGGATGTCGAAGACGGAGACGCCGACGCTCGGGGCCAGCTTGAGGATCTTGTCCTCGGACTCCTTGGGGACGTACCAGAGGGTGCCCGCGCTGTCGAACATCGTCGAGACCAGGACGTCGGGCGCGAGGCCCGCGTACTTCTCGATGTTGAACTGGCCCCAGTCGTTGCCGAGGATGGTCAGCTTGCTGATGTCCATGTCGCCGGCCTGGACATCGGCCTTGCCGTCCTTGGTCTTGGTCGGGCCGAAGACGCCCTTGACCTCGATGCCGTAGTCGAACAGCGCCGCAGCGACACCGGTGAAGGCGACGATGGTCGCCGGAGACTTGTCCAGCTTCACCGTCGTGCCGCGGTCGTCCTTGAACGTCCACGGACCGGCCTTCTCGGCGGCCTTCGTCGAGTCCGAGCCACCGTTTTTCGAGGCGTCGTCGTCGCCGCAGGCGGCGAGGACGGCGCCGAGGCCGAGGGCGCCGCCCGCGGCGAGGATGCCGCGACGGGTGAGGTGGGTGGCACGGGCGTTGGGCATGAGTGTGGCTGCTTTCGGCACGGGGCGGGGAGCGCCCGCCGGACAAGTTCGAAGGTAGGTTAGCCTAACCTCATTACTTGTCCAGCGGGTGGGGGTGCACCGTGATCGGCATCGCGGACGGCCTCTGGTCTGCGGCGATGCGGCACAGCCGCGGGGGGGGGGGGCGGGGGCGCGGCCCCGCGCCCCCCCACGACAACCCCGCCGGGGCAGGAGGGGCGGGAG